>NZ_FXWZ01000003.1:1616451-1939742 GCF_900184225.1 Brevibacterium ihuae
GCGCCGCTGGTACACCTACGGCGGTGCGAAGGACCACGCGATCCGCGAGCGCTTCGACCTGTCCGCCGCCGCCTACTTCCAGGTCCTCAACTCCCTGCTCGAGAACCCCGCGGCCTACGCCGCGGATCCGATCCTCATCAAGCGGCTGCGGCGCATCCGCGACAGCCGCCAGCGCGATCGCGCGCAGGCGCGGATCGCGAGGTAGCGCATGGCCGAGTACCCCAGGGACGAGTTCGACGACCTCGCGCCGACGGGCCGCAAGGGCGCCCACCGGCGCGACGGCGGTCCGACGACGCAGGCCGGGGCCATCGCCCTCGTCGCGATCCTTGCGATCGCCGCGCTCCTCCTCGTGCTCGGCGCGATCAACATCATCCGGTCCTCGACCGCGGACCCCGAGGAGCAGGTCGCCGAGCAGGCGCCCACGGCAGAATCCACCGCGGACCCGACGGCGGAGGAGGATACCTCGGTCGACATCGATCAGGTCGAGAAGACCGCCGAGGTCACCGTGCTCAACGCCTCCGGCGTCTCCGGTGCCGGAGGAGCGTTCGGCGACGCCGTCGAAGAGGCCGGCTGGACCTTGGGCCGGGTGGGCAACCACTCGACCTCCGACACCGTGTCCTCGATCCACTACGCCGACGAGGCCTCCGCCGAGGAGGCCCAGGCCCTGGGCGAGCTGCTCGGGATCGCCGACATCGAGCTCTCCGAGGAGTTCACCGGCGACATCACCGTCGTCGTGTGCTCGGACATCGCGAACGATCCGCCCGCCCCGGCGGGGACCGGAGACGCCGCAGAGGACACCGGAGCCTGAACGCAGCCCTCTCCGGAGTGTGCCCCTCACCTGCGATGACATCGCCCGCTCTGCGGCAAGTCCGGTTGTCGGGAAGAGGCGACGGGGGACGCCGTTCGCCGAAAGTTCATCAAGGCGGCTTGTTTTGGCCCGGCCCCGGGTCTAGGATTGGTGACAGTCAGCTGAAGCCCGGAGTGGCTTCCGTTACATCTTTTCAGTCGCGTGACACCTGTGCGGCAGTGACGAAGTATCGGCGCCGGTGCGGAGCTTCAGGGGCTGTTTCAATGCGCATCACGCGCGCTTTCAGTTGTTTTGGAGAAATAATGGCGCAAGGTACTGTCAAGTGGTTCAATGCCGAAAAGGGATACGGTTTCATCACCGTTGACGGCGGCGAGCAGGATGTCTTCGTCCACTGGTCCGCGATCCAGATGGACGGCTACCGTTCGCTGGAAGAGGGTCAGCAGGTCGAGTTCGAGGTCGGCCAGGGCGACAAGGGCCCGCAGGCGGAGTCCGTGACTCTCGCCTGATCGGCAGACACAGACAGTGGACCGGGGGTTTCGACCCCCGGTTTTCTGTTGCCCGGAAGCGGGTCGGGGACACCCGGCCCGCATTTGCACTCGGTGGGTGAGAGTGCTAAATCTAGTACCGGTGTGACTCGCCTCCGCGCAGCGGACCGAGCGCCGCTGTGGAAGGGAATCAGCGGAACGAGGTCCGGCCGTCGCGGGCACTGCGGAGACGAGATCGACAATCCACCCCGTACAGGGAGGACCCCAGCCACTATGGCAAAGCTCATTGCATTCGACGAAGAAGCACGTCGCGGACTCGAGACCGGGCTCAACACCCTGGCCGACGCCGTCAAGGTGACGCTCGGACCGCGCGGCCGCAACGTCGTGCTCGAAAAGAAGTGGGGAGCGCCGACCATCACCAATGACGGCGTCTCCATCGCCAAGGAGATCGAACTCGAGGATCCGTACGAGAAGATCGGTGCGGAACTCGTCAAGGAGGTCGCCAAGAAGACCGACGACGTCGCTGGCGACGGCACCACCACCGCCACCGTGCTCGCCCAGGCGCTCGTGCGCGAGGGTCTGCGCAACGTGGCCGCCGGAGCGGATCCGCTCAGCCTCAAGCGCGGCATCGAGAAGGCCGTCGCAGCGGTGACCGAGAAGCTCCTCGCGTCCGCCGTGGACGTGGACTCCAAGGAGCAGATCGCCGCGACCGCCGGCATCTCCGCAGGCGACCCCGCGATCGGCGAGCTCATCGCCGAGGCGATCGACAAGGTCGGCAAGGAGGGCGTCGTCACCGTCGAGGAGTCGAACACCTTCGGCCTCGAGCTCGAGCTCACCGAGGGCATGCGCTTCGACAAGGGCTACATCTCCGGCTACTTCGTCACCGACACCGAGCGCCAGGAGACGGTGCTCGAGGATCCCTACATCCTCATCGTCAACTCGAAGATCTCCAACGTCAAGGATCTGCTCCCGGTCCTCGAGAAGGTGCAGCAGTCGGGCAAGCCGCTGTTCATCATCGCCGAGGACGTCGAGGGCGAGGCGCTCGCCGTGCTCGTCGTCAACAAGATCCGCGGCACCTTCAAGTCCGTCGCCGTCAAGGCTCCCGGGTTCGGCGATCGCCGCAAGGCCCAGCTCGCCGACATCGCGATCCTCACCGGCGGACAGGTCATCGCGGAGGAGGTCGGCCTCAAGCTCGAGAACGCCACCGTCGACCTGCTCGGCACCGCGCGCAAGGTCGTCATCACCAAGGACGAGACCACCATCGTCGAAGGTGCGGGTGACTCGGACGAGATCGCCGGCCGCGTGGCCCAGATCCGCACTGAGATCGAGAACTCGGATTCCGACTACGACCGCGAGAAGCTGCAGGAGCGCCTGGCCAAGCTGGCCGGCGGTGTTGCGGTCATCAAGGCCGGAGCCGCGACCGAGGTCGAGCTCAAGGAGCGCAAGCACCGCATCGAGGATGCCGTGCGCAACGCGAAGGCCGCGGTCGAGGAGGGCATCGTCGCCGGCGGCGGCGTGGCCCTCATCCAGGCCGGCAAGACCGCCTTCGAGACCCTCCAGCTCGAGGGCGACGAGGCGACCGGTGCGCAGATCGTCAAGGTCGCCATCGACGCCCCGCTCAAGCAGATCGCGGTCAACGCCGGTCTCGAGCCCGGCGTCGTGGCGGAGAAGGTGCGCCACCTCGAGGCCGGCCACGGCCTCAACGCCGCCACCGGCGAGTACGAGGACCTGCTCGCCGCAGGCATCAACGACCCGGTCAAGGTGACCCGCTCCGCGCTGGAGAACGCCGCCTCGATCGCCGGTCTGTTCCTCACCACCGAGGCCGTCGTCGCCGACAAGCCGGAGCCCGCTCCGGCGATGGGCGGAGACATGGACGGCATGGGCGGAATGGGCGGCATGATGTGATCCGGCCCCACGGCTGATCCGCTGCCCTGCCGCAGCCCGGAGCCCCGGTGCGTCCCTCGGACGCACCGGGGCTCCGTCGTCCGTGCTCGCGGTCGCGCGCGCCGAGGTTCGTGCTCGTGTGGTCGCGAACGCCGAGGTCCGGAGACGCAGTCGCCTGACCCGTACCGGTCGCCTCGCGGAGCCGCGGTCTCAGCTTTCGCCGGTGCGCCGGCGGATCTCCCGGCGGCGCTCCCGGCGCGCGTCGCGGGAGGATTCGGGGCGGTACCGGAACACCCGGGGGTTCGCCTCGATCTCGGCCTGGGCCCGGGGATCGCCGAGCTTCGCCCGCGCGCGGACGGTGAGCATCTCGCGCTTGCGCCGAATGATCGACTGCTTCGACGAGAGCGTGGTGACGACGCCGATCCCGGTGCCGAGGATGACGAACAGCGGCCAGAAGAAGATCAGGCTGCCTGCCGCGATCGAGGTGATGGCCCAGATGAGCACGGTGATGAGCGAGGGGGTCGCGGCACCCGCGAGCGCGGTGCGCAGATCGGAGCGGTAGAGCTCGAGCGCAGCGGCGTCGATCGCCTCGGGGGTGGTCGGCGTGCCCTCGTACTCGTCGAGCGCGGCGAGCTCGGGGCGCACCGCGAGCGTGCTGCCGGGGAGCGTCTCCGGGGCGCGGACGAGGTCCTCGATGAGCGGGACGACCTCGCCGAGCTCGCGGATCCCGGCGGCCGCATCGAGGCGCTCGCCGTGCTCGTCGAGATCGATGAGGCCCTGAGCGAGCGCGTCGTTGAGGATCTCGAACACGGCGCTGCGGTCCGCGTCCGACGCGCGCAGCCGGCTGTCCGCGCGGGGATCCGCGCTGAACGACGACCAGAGGGATCCGTCGAGAGCCATACGGTCAGACTACTCCCCGCGCGCGGCTACCATCGAGGTGTGGATCCCGTCGTCGTGCTCATCGTCGTCTTCGTCTTCGTCGGCGCCCTCATGCAGCGGACCACCGGGATGGGGTTCGCCCTCGTGGCCGGACCGTTCCTCGTCGTCCTCCTCGACCCGGTGCCGGGCGTCGTCCTCGTCAATCTGTGCGGCGTCGTCTCCTCGACGATCGTCCTGTCGCGGACCTTCCGCGAGATCCAGTGGCCCCGCGCCTGGGTGATGGCCGTCGGCGCGCTCGTCGGCACGGTCCCGGGAGCGCTCCTGACCTCGGTGCTGCCCGGCTGGGCGGTCCACGTGTTCATCGGCGTCCTCGTCGTCGCAGCCCTCACCGTCTCCCTGCTCGGCAGCCGCTACGCCAGGCCCGTCGCGCCGACCCCGGGGCGGACGGCGACCGCCGGGTTCTTCTCCGGGTTCATGAGCGGCTCCGCCGGTGTGGGCGGCCCCGCGGTGAGCGTGTACGCGATCATGACCCGCTGGGAGCAGCGGCCCTTCGCCGCCACCCTGCAGCCGTACTTCATCATCACCGGCATCGCCGCCGTCGTCGCCAAGGTGCTGTTCGACGGCCGCCACGCGATCCCCGAGCTGCCCGTGGTCATCTGGCTCGCGATCCTCGCGGCCCTCGTCCTCGGCCAGGTCGCGGGCGAGTTCGTGTCGCGCGTGCTGCCGGTGGGCATCGCCCGGATCATCATGATCGTGCTCGCCTTCGGCGGCGGCCTGCTCACCCTCGTCATCGGCCTCACCGAGGTATTCGCCGGCTGAGCCCGGCCGGTGCCCGTCCGGAGACCGGTGGTCTGCACGCCGCTGAGCGGCGCTCGCACGCCGTCCGCTCGCGGCCGTTCGCGAGGCCCGGATACGGGGCATGAGTGCAGGTCGGACACAGAGCCCTGCCAGGTTGACCGCCGATAATCGAAGGCAGTCCGAGACATCGAAAGCACCCGGGAAGGGTTCGGCAATGGGATACGTGTTCCTCGCTCTGCTCGTCATCATCGGCGTCGCCTTCTTCATCGGCTCCCGGCGGGAGCGGAACCGTGCTCTGGAACAGCGCACCGCCGAGTTCGAGCTCGTCCGCTCCACCGCCGCGGAGGACGTCACCTCGTTCGGCGAGGAGGTCGCCGATCTCGACATCGTCACCACCGGCGTCGAGCTCGACGAGGGAGGTCGGCAGGACTACCAGCGGGCGATCGATGCCTACGACACCGCGAAGGAGACCCTCGAGAGGGTCGACGATCCCGAGGACATCCGCCACGTCACCGAGGCGCTCGAGGACGGCCGCTACGCCGCGAAGTGCGTCCGCGCCCGAGTGGAGGGCAAGCCGCTGCCGGTGCGCCGCCCGCCCTGCTTCTTCAACCCGCAGCACGGCCCCTCGGTGCAGGACATCGACTGGGCGCCGGTCGGCGGACAGCCCCGCCCGGTGCCGGTCTGCGCCGCCGACGCCGAGCGCGTGGCGGTCGGAGCGGAGCCCGCGGTGCGCAAGGTCGTCACCGGGGACGGGTACTCGCGCCGCGCCTACTGGGAGGCAGGCCCGGCCTACGCCGAGTACAACCGCGGCTACTTCAACTCCTATGCCGGATCCGGGCTCCTGCCCGGCGTGCTCATGGGCGCGATGATGTTCGGCGGCTTCGGCGGGGGCTGGGACGGTTCCTACGCCGACGGCTACCAGGACGGCCTCGGGGCCGGTGAGGGCGGCGGTGCCGAGGACGCCGGCGGTTTCGGCGACGAGGACATGGGCGGCGATTTCGGCGGGGGCTTCGACTTCGGATTCTGATCCGGCGGCCGGGAGCGGAATCCCGCTCGACCCGGTACAGTCGTCAACGCGGTGCCCGCCCAACGCCGCACCGCAGAATCGATGACGCCGACACCCGCCGGAGGACAGCACACGATGGAGACCGTCGAGATCCGGGACGAGAGCATCACGCTCGGCCAGGCGCTCAAACTGCACGGCGTGGCCGAGAACGGTGCGCTGGCCAAGCAGCTCATCAGCACCGGCGAAGTGAAGGTCAACGGCGACGTCGAGACCCGGCGAGGCCGGAGCCTGGTGCCCGGCGACGAGGTCGGCGTGCTCGGCGTGACCTTCGCCATCGCTCAGGCGGAGTGACCGGCGGGCGCATCCGGACGCCGGCTTCCGGAGGTGCGCTCCCGGATCAGCCCGCGGGATGCATGCCCGGTGCGTCCCACACCGGCGACCACTTCGAGAGGTCCGATTCGATCCTGAGCTCCTGCGACACGATGCCGCGGATCTGGATCTCGCGCGCGGTGTCCCGGGTGTGGCGCCCGGTCTGCACGAACGGGTAGAAGGTCCCGCGCTTGTAGAGGTAGACGAGAGCGGCCTGCGCGCCCTCGGCGTCGGCGAAGTAGAGCGTCGAGCACAGGAGCATCGGGCCGAAGCCCTGGATCTCGAGCGAGGAATTCACCGCGTGAACGTTCGTCACGAGGTTGGAGATGTCCGCGTCCGCGTCGGTGATGACCTGCCAGGTGTACCCGTAGCCGTCGTTCTCCTGCCGCACGGTGCAGGCGGGGTCCTTGGCGATGAGCGCGCGCGACTCCTGCTCGACCTGGGCGAACGCCCCGCCCTCGACCTCGCGGAACGCCACCGCGGCGGTGCCGGTGGGCCGCAGCCCGCTCGCCACCTCGAGGGTGAGCGCGGCCGGGGGGAGGGCGAAGAGGTCGTCGAGATTGGCCTTCCGCGGCGTGCTGCGTCCGAGCAGGGCATCGAGGAATCCCACGGGGGAGCCTCCTTTCACATCGGGCGGGAGAGCTCCTGGGAGATCCGCTGCAGCTGGGCGAGCCGCTGTTCGAGGCTCGGGTGGGTGCTGAGGAACTGGACGACGTCGCGGCCGTTCGCGGCAGGGATGAGCGCGAGGTGATTCGCGCCGGACGAGGCGCGCAGGTCCTGCGCGGGGATCCGGCCCATCTCGCCGCTGATCTTGGTGAGTGCCGAGGCGAGAGTCGAGGGGCTGCCGGTGAGATAGGCGGCGGCGCGGTCGGCGGCGAGCTCGCGGTAGCGCGACAGCACGCGGATGAGGACGAAGCTCAACGCATAGACGACGACGCCGACGAGCACCATGGCGAGCTGGATCGGGATCCCGCCGGTGTTCGAGTTCCCGCGGCCGCGGCCGCCCCCGACGTAGAGGAAGCTGCGCATCATGAGGCCGGCGATGACGCCGGTGACCCCGGCGACTGTCATCACCGTGACGTCGCGATGGGCGACGTGGGAGAGCTCGTGGGCGAGCACCGCCTCGACCTCGGCCGGTTCGAGCTGCTCGAGGAGCCCGCGGGTCACGCACACGACCGAGTGGCTCGGCGAGCGGCCGGTGGCGAACGCGTTCGGCACGGGGGAGTCGGAGTACGCGACCCGCGGCTTCGTCGAGTCGGCGAGCTGGCACAGCCGGTCGACCATGACGTGGAGCTCGGGCGCCTCCTCCGGGCTGACGACCCGAGCGCGCATCGACTTGAGCGCGATCGTGTCGGAGAAGTACCACTGGAAGAAGAACAGGCCCGCACTGATGATGAGGGCTCCGATCACCCCGGCGGTGCTCTGGCCGAGGATCCACCAGATCGCGAGGATGAGGACGACGTAGATCAGACCGTTGAGGAACACGGTGAGACCCATGCGGAACGTCAGTCCGCGGTCCTTGATGAAGCGCGAGGTGGACATGTGCGGTGCGGGCCTGCTTCCTTGAGGTGGGTGCGGTCTCAGGTGAGGTCGGGGATGAGCCCGTCGCCGGTGAGGAGGCGGCGGATGTCCTCGATCTCGGCATCCGGGTAAGGGATGACGATGTCGGAGCCGCCGAGGTAGTCGTCGGCGACCGGCTGGGCGTGGTCGAAGATGTACCCACGCAGCGCCTCGAGCGCTCGGTGGACATGGTCGGCGTCGCCGGCCTCGACCGCGGCCTCGACCTCGTCGTCGTACTTCTGGAGGGTCTCCTGCTCGACGTCGGCGACGTCGAACTGGCCCTCGCCCATGATGCGGACGATCACTGCGCACCCCCGCGGCCCTCGACGGTGCCGTCGACCGTGTCGCCGGCCGAGCCCTGCGCGGGGTCGGTGACCTCGGCGTCCTCGGCCTCGAGCGCCGGGCGGCGGGCCGACTGTCCGCCGGGCAGCGATTCGCGCATCCGGGCGAGCTCGGTCTCGACGTCGTTCTCGCTCGACAGCGCGTCGAGCTGGGCGGAGATGTCGTCCTTGGAGCTGCCGGTCATGTCGTCGAGCGCACCCGAGGCGATGAGCTCGTCCACGGCACCGGCGCGGGCCTGGAGCTGGGCGGTCTTGTCCTCGGCGCGCTGGATCGCGAGGCCGACGTCGCCGAACTCCTCGGAGATGCCGGTGAAGGCCTCGCCGATCTTCGTCTGCGCCTCTGCGGCGGTGTAGGTCGCCTTGATGGTCTCCTTGCGGGTGCGGAACGCGTCGACCTTGGCCTGCAGGCGCTGCGAGGCGGTGGTGAGCTTCTGCTCCTCGGCCTGGAGGTTCTGGTGCTGGGTCTGCAGGTCGGAGATCTGCTGGGACAGGCCCGACTTGCGGGTGAGGGCCTCGCGGGCGAGGTCCTCGCGGTTGACCTCGAGCGCCTTCTGCGCCTGCGACTGGAGCTTGGACTGCTGCTGCTCGAGCTGTCCGATCTGGAGCTCCAGGCGCTTCCGGCTCGTCGCCACGTCCGCGACCCCGCGCCGCACCTTCTGGAGCAGCTCGAGCTGCTTCTGGTACGAGTAGTCGAGGGTCTCGTTGGGGTTCTCGGCCTTGTCGAGGGCCGAATTGGCCTTCGCGCCGAAGATCATGGCGATGCGTTTGAAAATGCTCATGCTGGGAGTCTCCTTCGAGGCCGGCCCCGCGACCGCGGTGGTGCGTTCGCGGGACGCAGGCGGCCACGGCGCACGGGTCGGATGCTGTCGCGATCCAGCCTACTGCGTGAGCCTGGAAATTTCCGCCGAGGACGTGAGCCCCGCCCCGGGCCTCAGCGGAGGAACAGCCGGGTGTTCGCCTCCTCGACCTCGGTGTACTGCCGGCCCGCGAGCTGGAGCGCCTCCTTGATCGAGTCGAGGGACTCGTGGACGCGGCGCTGGACGGCCTCCCAGTCCTCGACGACTGCGGTGAAGTTCTGGGACGCGCTGCCCCGCCAGCACTCGTTGAGGGAGCGCAGGTGGCCGAGGAGCGCGTCGACCTCGCCGCCGAGCACCGAGACCGATCGCGAAGCGGTGGCGGCGGTGGCGAGGATGCGTTCGGAATCGACTTCGAACACGGACATGGGGACCTCCTGATCCGGTGCTGGGGATCCCAGTGTGGAACCGGGGCCGGCCGCGGTTGCGAGACGCCGCAGACCTGTGGACGGAGGGGATCCGTCCACAGGCCTGCGGTCGCACGGGGTGGCGCGGCCGTGCCCTGTGGTCACCGGGCTGCTGTGCCCGTGCCCTGCGGCCGGGCGACCGCCGCGGAGCGCGCGCCGCCCGCCCACGGAGCACGCGTCGCTCGCCCGTCGGCAGGCGGCGCCGCTCGCTCAGTTCGAGCCCAGCGTCACCTGGACGTTCGTCTCCTGACCGCCGCGCACGACCGTGAGGGACACGGTGTCGCCGACCGCCTTGGACCGGACGAGCGCCTGGAGGGAGACGCTCGAGTTCACCGGGGTGTCGTCGAGCGCGATGATGTGATCGCCCTGCTGGATGCCGGCCTGCTCGGCGGCAGAACCGCCCTCCACGGAGGACACGACCGCGGATCCGCGGGAGATGCCGCCGGCCTCGACCTCGCCGGAGGTGATGCTCACGCCGAGGTGCGGGTGCACGGCCGTGCCGGTGGAGATGAGCTGGTCGGCGATGTTCGTCGCCTGCGAGATCGGGATCGCGAAGCCGATGCCGATCGAGCCGCTCTGGCCGCCGGAGCCCGGCTGCTGCAGGGTCGCCGTCGAGGAGTTCACCCCGATGACCTCGCCCTGGCCGTTGACGAGCGGACCGCCGGAGTTGCCCGGGTTGATCGCCGCGTCGGTCTGGATCGCGTTGGTGATGGTGAGGGCGACGTCCTCCTCTGAGGGGTTCTCCCCGATGTTCGACGTGGTGACCGGGCGGTTGAGCGCGGAGACGATGCCGGTGGTCACCGTATCGGCGAGGCCGAGCGGGTTGCCGAGCGCCATCACCGGATCGCCCACCTGCATCGCGTCGGAGGCGCCGACCGGCAGCGGCGTCACGCCCTCGGGCTGCTGGTCGAGCTGGAGGACGGCGATGTCGGTCTCCGGATCGCGGCCGACGATCGAGGCGGTGACCATCGCGCCGGAGTTCGTCACGACCTGCACCTCGCCGCCGGCGGTGTCGGCCGCGGCGACGACGTGGTTGTTCGTGATGACGTAGCCCTGGTCGCCGTAGACGAACCCGGATCCCACCCCCGACATCTGGCCGTTGACGCCGACCTGGATCGCGACGACGCTCTTCGAGGCCTCGGCGGCGATCGTCGTCCAGTCCGGGGTCTCGATCGTCACCTCCTCCTGGGACTGCCGATCGTCCTGCGCGTCGAGGTAGAACGCGGTGCCGATGCCGAGCGCGCCGCCGATGAGCGCCGCGAGGAGTGCGAAAGCGATGAGCGGGAGCCAGCCGGGACCGCGACGGCGGGTCTGCGCGGCAGCCGGAGCCGACTCGGGCGGCTGCTGCGCAGGAGCGCCGCCGGACTGCGGGCCGGGACTGGCCGCGGCGTAGCTGCTCGTCGGAGCGCTGCTCGAGGTGTGGGCCGGGGCGGCAGTGCCGTATCCGCCGGCTCCCGGGGCGGGCGAGCCGAAACCGGACGCGCCCGCCGGCCGGCCGCCGGGCGCTCCGGATCCTCCGTGCGCGGGGCCGGTGGCACCGGGTGCGCCGCCGCTGCCGAATCCCGTGCCGACGGGCGGCTGCTGCGGGTACGGCCGGCCGGGGCCGGAAGGATACGGCTGCCCGGCACCCCCCTGCGGGGGCGGGGAGCCGGCGCCCGTGCCGGGGCCGAAGGTCGGGGGCTGCTGCTGGGAGTGCCGGCCCGGTCCGCCGGGGTGACCTCCGCCGGTGCCCGGGAAGGGGGGATTGCTGCTCATGCCTGGTCCTTTCTCGTCGGATCGGACTCGGGGTCCGGGGTCGGGTGCACGGAGATCTCGCCCCGGTGCGAATCGATGATCGCCTTGACGATCGACAGACCGAGGCCGGAGCCCCCGGTGTCGCGGTTGCGGGAGGAATCGAGGCGGTAGAAGCGCTCGAAGATCCGCGGAGCGAGCTCGGGGTCGATGCCCTCGCCGTGGTCGCGCACCTCGAAGCGGACGCGACCGGCGGGGAATCCGCGGAGGTTCTCGCTCACGCTCACGCCGCCCGCGGCGGAGAAGTCCGGCACGATCGGCTGCTCCTCGGTGCGGGTCCGCACGACCACGCCGGTCTGCTTGGCCGCGGCGCGCTCCTCGGCCTTCTCGGCCTTCGCCCCGCGCTTCTTCTCCGCCGCCTGCTTGCGCTCCTCGGCGGAGTCGCGGCGGAAGATCCGCACCGGCCCGGTAACGAAGCCGCGCTCGGGCTTCGACTCCGGGGCGGCGGGCTCCGGGTCCGGAAGGCCGACGACGCCGAGCGCGAACTCGATCGCGGTCTCCGGGGGCGTGTGGCGTACGGCGTTGCCGGCGAGGTTGACGATGACCTGGCGGATCTTCGAGTCGGAGCCGATGACCGCCGGCACCGGACGGGCGTCCTCGCCGTCGAGCCCGATGAAGCTGATGTCGCGGTCGGGGTCCTGCGCGGCGGCGTCCGCGGCGGCATCGCGGACGATCGCCGCGAGGTCGACCGGGCCGGTCTCCGTCTGCCGCAGCTCGTCCATCCGCGCGAGGAGCACGAGATCGTCGACGAGGACCCCCATCCGCTTGGCCTCGGCCTCGATCCGGTCCATCGCCTGGGCGATGTGCTCCGGGTCGGTGACCGCGCCCTGCCGGTAGAGCTCCGCGTACCCGCGGATCGTCACGAGCGGGGTGCGCAGCTCGTGGGAGGCGTCGGAGACGAATTGCCGGATCCGCTTCTCCGAACGGGTCTGGCCGTCGAACGAGTCCTCGATCCGACCGAGCATGGTGTTGAGCGCGGAGGACAGCCGCCCGAGCTCGGTGCCCGGCGGGTACGTCGAGACGCGCTGGCTCAGGTCGCCGGCGGCGATCCGCGAGGCGGTCTCCTCGATCGCCTTGAGCGGCCGGAAGGTGTTGGTGATCGCGAAGTACCCGACCCCGGCGACGAGAGCGAGGGCGAGCAGCCCGATGCCGACCATGGTGTTGCGGGCGCGCTCGCTGATCGCGTCGACCTCGCGGTCGAAGGGCACCGCGATCGCGACGAGGAGGTCGGATCCGCTCACGGTGAGCGCGCGGGCGCGCCACTGCGATCCGGTGCCGTTGACGGTGAACGGGCGCCCCTGCATCGTCGTCACGGTGTCGGAGTCGATGGTCGGCAGGCGCGGGGTGTTGTCCGGTTCCGGCGCCACCGGATCGTAGATCGTCTCGCCGTCCGTCGTGTAGAACTGCACGTAGTACGAGCCCGGCAGCAGGCTGCGCAGCGAGCTCTCCGACGGCGTCGTGCTCTCCGGGGTCCGCAGCGGCGAGGGGACGAGCACCTGGTCGGCGGCCTGGATCGCGAGCGCCTCGGAGGCCTGGATGAGCCGCTGGTCGGTGCGTTCGATGAGGCTCGCCCGGAGGTTCTCGAGGACCCAGGCGCTCGTGCCGGACAGCACGAGGACCATGAGGGTCATCATGATGGTGAGGAGCTTGGTCGTGAGCGACCATTCCTCCCAGATGACCGTCCGGTCCCGGCGGCGGTGTCTGACGGGGGCGGAGATGACGGGGTCCGCTTACTTGCTGTCGGGGGTGCGGAGCATGTAGCCCACACCGCGCTTGGTCTGGATCATCGGGGTCCACGTGAGCTCGACCGGGTTGCCCGCCTCGTCGGTGGTCGGAGCGGTGTCGATCTTGCGCCGCAGATACGAGATGTAGGACTCGACGATGCCGGTGTCCCCGCCGAAGTCGTACTCCCACACGTGATCGAGGATCTGGGACTTCGAGAGCACCCGGTTGGCGTTGAGCATGAGGTAGCGCAGGAGCTTGAACTCGGTGGGGGAGAGGTCGATGAGGATGCCCCCGCGGCGCACCTCGTGCGTGTCGTCGTCGAGCTCGAGCTCGCCGACCTCGATGACCGCGGTCTCCTCCTCCTCGAGGCTGTGGGTCCGGCGCAGCACGGCGCGGATGCGGGCGACGACCTCCTCGAGGGAGAACGGCTTGGTGACATAGTCGTCGCCGCCCACCGTGAGGCCGGTGATCTTGTCGGAGGTGTCGTCGCGCGCGGTGAGGAACACGACCGGGATGTGGCGGCCGGCCTGGCGCAGACGGCGGGTGACGGTGAAGCCGTCGATGTCCGGGAGCATGACATCGAGGACGAGGAGGTCGGGCTCGGTCTGCTCCGCCAGTCGGAGGGCCTCGGTGCCGTTCGCGGCCGACACCACGTCGAAGCCGGCGAACCGCAGGCTGGTCGAGAGCAGTTCGCGGATGTTGGGTTCGTCGTCGACGACGAGGAGGGTGGCCTCGACGTCCTGGGCGTCATGATGCGTGGAGTTCATGATTCGAGTATGGAGCCTCGGTCTGGGAGTCTCCTGGACGTCACCTGGACATGAATGTGATCTGGGTCACATAATGGAGCGCAGTGCTCAGGCATGGTGGCTCTTCTCGTCCGGGGCGTCCTGGAGGATGTCCCTGCCCTCGGAGCCGGAGGAGTCGCCGGAGCCGGCGGTCTGCTCGAGGCCGACGTCGGGGATGCCGTCGCGGTCGCGGTCGCCGGAGTAGCGGGCGCCGCGGAGCGCGGGATCCGGGCCGAACCGGTCGGCTGAGGCGGCCTGCCAGTCCGCCGCCCAGCCGCGCGGCGGATCGGTGAGCAGCTCCTCGTGCCGGAGCCAGTTGTGGAGCGTCTGGTACGACACCACCTCCGTCTGGCTGATGCGGCGGCGGAGCATCCGGAAGTCGAGCTCCGCGGGGCTCTCGACGCCGAGGGTCGAGAGCATCTGCTTCGTCTCCTCGATCGTCGCCCTGTGGTACCGGTACACGTGCTCGGACTTCGAGGTGACGTCGAGGCCGCGGGCGAGCTTGGGATCCTGGGTCGCGACCCCGGTGGGGCAGTGGTTGGTGTGGCACTTCTGGGCCTGGATGCAGCCCACGGCCATCATCATCGCCCGGGCCGACATGCAGAAGTCCGCGCCCTGGATGAGCATCCGGACGATGTCGTGGCCGCTCGCGATCTTGCCGGCGGCGCCGAGCCGGATGTGCTCGCGCAGCCCGCAGCCCATGAGGGCGTTGTGGACGAGTCGGAGCCCTTCGGCGAGCGGGGTGCCCATGTGGTCCTCGTACTCGAGCGGCGCCGCGCCGGTGCCGCCCTCCGAGCCGTCGACGATGATGTAGTCGGGCAGGATCCCGGTCTCGAGCATCGCCTTGCACAGCGCGAGGAGGTCGCGGCGCATGCCCACGCAGAGCTTGAAGCCGATGGGCTTGCCGTCGGAGAGCTCGCGCAGCCGGCCGATGAACTCCATCATCTCCCGGGGGGTGCCGAAGGCGGAGTGCCCGGGCGGGGAGATGCAGTCCTGGCCCATCGGCACGCCGCGCGCCTCGGCGATCTCGGCGGTGACCTTGTCCGCCGGCAGCACGCCGCCGAGCCCGGGCTTGGCCCCCTGCGAGAGCTTGATGGTGATCGCCTTCACCGCATCGAGCCGCGCCTTCGGGGTGAACTCCTCGGGGGAGAAGTTCCCCTCCGCGTCGCGGCAGCCGAAGTACCCGCTGCCGAACTCCCACATGAGGTCCGCGCCGCCGGCGAGGTGGTGCTTCGTCAGCCCGCCCTCCCCGGTGTCGTGGAGGAAGCCGCCCTTGCCCGCGCCGTGGTTCATCGCGAGCACCGCGTTCTTCGACAGCGAGCCGAAGCTCATCGCGGAGATGTTGAGCAGCGAGGCGTCGTAGGGCCGGGTGCACTGCGGGCCGCCGAGGCGCACGCGGTGCTCGCCCTCGGGGATCCGGCCGGGCTGCACCGAGTGGACGAGGTACTCGTACCCGGGTGCGCGCACCTCGAGCTCGGTGCCGAACGACTTGACCGAGTGGGTGCCCGCTGCGCGCTCGTAGATGAGCTGCCGGACGTCCCGGTCGAAGGGCTTGCCGTCGTAGTTCCGCTCGACGAAGTACTGCTGGATCATCGGCCGGATGGTCTCCATGAGGTACCGGCCGCGTCCGAGGAGCGGGAAATTGCGGAGGATCGCGCGCTCGCGCTGGGTGATGTCGACGAGCGCGACGACGAGCAGGAGGATCGCCGGTCCGGCGAGCAGCCACCACCAGCCGGAGACGAGGACCGCGAGCGCGACGGCTGCGGCGACCAGGGCGAGGAGTCCGATGAGGATTGCGATGGCGACCATGGATCCACCATAGCGCCGGGCCGGGACCCCCGGCAGGGTCGCTTGTCAGGCGTCGACGGACTCCTGGCGCCTGCGGTAGGCGGCGACGTGGGTCCGGTTGGCGCAGTTGCCGAGGTCGCAGTAGCGCTTCGAGCGGTTGCGGGAGAAGTCGACGAACACGCCGTCGCAGTCCTCGGCGGCGCACCGCTGGAGGCGCGAGAGCTCCTCCTCGCGGATGAGATCGACGAGGACGAGGGCGGAGTCGATGGCGATCCGGTCGGAGATCGGGGCGGTCTGGGCCACGGCGTGGAGGTGCCAGCCCCAGCCGTCGTGGATGACGAGCTGCGGCAGCGCATTGCACCGCTGGATGGTGGCGTTGACGAGCGCCGCGACGGATTCGACGGAGTCCGCATCGAACACCGTGGTGAACTCCGAGCGCACCTCGCGCACCCGTTCGAGCTCGACCTCCGTCCCGGTCAGGGTGCCGGTGAACCCGTGCCGCGCGGTGAACGCGGCGAGCGCTTCGGGGTCGGGCAGCTCCTCGACGCCCGGTCGGCCGCTGTTGACCAGGTCGACGAGCATGAGCAGATTGGTCCGCACTTCGTGGGTGAGTGACATGGTCCGGACAGTCTACCCGGAGGGTCGATGCGGCGGCCAATGATGTCAGTACCGTCATGTACTTGACTCATGACTCCGTCGTCGTGTCTACTGAGATTCGGCGGCTCCGTGTCAGGAGTCAACCATCGAACACTCATGAGTGACGCAGGTCACTCCCGTGATGATCCCGTGAGGAGGACACCATGAAGCAGCAGGTCTATCTGGGTCTCGGACTGACCCTCCTGTCGTCGTTCCTGTTCGCCGCGTCCGGCCCGGTCGCCAAGGCGATGTACGCGGTCGGCTGGACCCCGGGGGCGGTGGTGCTCCTCCGGCTGCTCGGCTGCGCGATCGTGCTCGCTGTCCCCACCCTCATCGCGATGCGCGGCCGCTGGGGCGCGGTGGTCGAGCACTGGCGCACCGTCGTCCTCTACGGCGTCGTCGCGATGGTCGGCGTGCAGCTCCTCTACTTCCTCGCCGTCGAGCACCTCACCGTCGCCGTCGCGCTGCTGCTCGAGATGACCGCGCCGCTGATGATCGTGTTCTGGCTGTGGATGCGGACCGGCGTGCGCCCGGCCCCGGCGACCTTCGCCGGCATGGTCGCCGCGATGGCCGGGCTCGTCCTCGTCCTCGACCCGCGCGGAGCGGACCTCCACGTCGGCGCCGTCCTGCTCGCGCTCGGTGCCGCGGTGTGCCTGTGCGCGTACTTCCTCATCGGCGCCAAGTCCGACATCGGCATCCCGCCCGTCGCCCTCACCGGACTCGGCATGGGCGTGGGCGCGGGCACCATGCTCCTCCTGTGGCCCACCGGGATCCTCGACTTCACCTTCACCGCCGCTCCCGTCGACCTCGGCGGGGCGAGCGTGCCGTGGTGGGCGGCGGTCGGCCTCCTCGTGGCGGCGACCGCCGGCGCCTACCTCACCGGCGTCATGGGCCTGCGCCTCATCGGCGCGACGGTGTCGAGCTTCGTCAACCTCACCGAGGTGCCGTTCTCCGTCGTCGTTGCCTGGTTCGTGCTCGCCGAGCTGCCCGGCTTCGTGCAGCTCATCGGCGGCGTGTGCATCATCGCCGGCGTCGTCCTCATCAAGCTCGGCGAGGACCGGGCGCCGGTGCGCGAGGTCGTCGTCGACGACGTCGCGCCGCGCACCGAGGAGCTCCGACTCGTGAGCTGAGGCGCTCCGATCCGTGGGTCGGGGATCTCCGAGCCGCGAGCCGGGGAGCACCGGCCCGCGCGGGCTCCTCAGACGTCGTCGGCGGAGCGGATCGTGTATGCGTACCCCTGTTCGGTGAGGAAGCGGCGCCGGTGGGCGGCGAAGTGCTCGTCCACGGTGTCGGCTGCGACCACGGTGTAGAACGTCGCGGGCTCCGCATGCGCCTTGGGCCGCAGGATCCGGCCCAGCCGCTGCGCCTCCTCCTGCCGCGACCCGAAGGCGCCCGACACCTGGATCGCCACCGAGGCCTCGGGGAGGTCGACGGAGAAGTTCGCGACCTTGGACACGACGAGCACCCGGATCTCCCCGGTGCGGAAGGCGTCGAACAGCCGCGTGCGCTCGCTCACCGGCATCCGCCCGGTGAGCACGGGTGCCCCGAGCGCGGCCCCGAGCTCCTCGAGCTGATCGAGGTACTGGCCGATGACGAGGACCTGGGCCTCGGGGTGGGCGGCGACGAGGTCCTCGACCACCGGCACCTTCGCATCCGAGCACGCGGCGAGCCGGTAGCGGTCCTCGCCGTCGGCGCGGGCGTACGCAATCCGGGTGCCCGAATCGAGCCGCACCCGCACCTCGTGGCAGGTCGCCTGGGCGATGTAGCCGGCCCGCTCGATCTCCTTCCACGGCGTCTCGAACTGCTTGGGCCCGATGAGCGAGAACACCTCCTCCTCCCGGCCGTCCTCGCGGACGAGGGTGGCGGTGAGCCCGAGGCGCCGCCGCGCCTGGAGGCTCGCGGTGAGCCGGAACACCGGGGCGGGCAGCAGGTGCACCTCGTCGTACACGACGAGTCCCCAGTCGCGGGCGTCGAGGAGCTCGAGGTGGAGATACGACCCCTTCCGCCGGGTGGTGAGCACCTGGTACGTCGCGATCGTCACCGGCCGGATCTCCTTGACGGTGCCGGAGTACTCACCGATCTCGTCGGGGGTGAGCGAGGTGCGGCGCAGCAGCTCGGCCTTCCACTGCCGGGCCGACACCGAGTTCGTCACGAGGATGAGGGTCGTCGTCCCCACCGCGGCCATGGTCGCCGCGCCGACGACCGTCTTGCCCGCCCCGCAGGGGAGCACGACGACCCCGGACTCCCCGGTGAGGAAGGCGTCGACGGCGCGCTGCTGGTAGTCGCGCAGGTGCCAGGTCCCGGCCGGCTCCATCGTCCCCGCCGTGCCGGCGCCGCCGGGTGTGCGGTCCGGACCGGCGCCGCCGGGTGCGGAGTCCGCGGTGAGGCCGATGGGATGCGCCTCGCCGTCGACGTAGCCGGCGTGGTCGGCGACCGGGTGGCCGAGCCGGAGGAGCCGGTGCTTGAGCTCGCCGCGCTCCGAGGGGTGGACGGCGACCGTCGAGGCGTCGATCCGGGATCCGAGGATCCCCGCGGTCTCCGGCCGGTCGACGAGCTCGTCGAGGAGCTCGGGCCGGGCGCTCTCGAGGACGAGCCCGTGGACCGGGGAGGCGAGGAGGGTGAGGACGCCGAACCGGTCCATGATGTCGACGATGTCGAGGAGCACCTCGTGCGGCACCGGGTGGCCGGCGAACTCGAGCAGGGTGTCGACGACGGATTCCGCGTCGTGCCCGCTGGCCCGCGCGTTCCACAGTCCGAGCGGGGTGATGGTGTACGTGTGGACGTGCTCGGGCGTGCGGGCGAGCTGGGCGAAGGGCGCAATCGCGACGGCCGCCTCGGCGGCGTCCGGGTGTGCGGCCTCGAGGAGGATCGTCCGATCCGACTGGACGATGAGGGGGCCGCTCATCCGGCACCTCGGACCGGGGCGTCGGAGCCCGCCGGCTCCGCGGGGTGCGGGGTGGCAGCTGCGATCCGGGACACCGCGAGGGCGATCTCGGTGTCGCGGCCGCTCGCGCGCCGGATCCCGCGCACCCGGCCCGCGGTGATCTGCGTCGGGGTGAGTGCGAGGCGCCGGCGGGTCCCGTCGGCCGCGACGACGTCGACGTCGATGGTGCGCCCGGCCGCGCGGGCCTCGCGCAGGACGTCGAGCACCCCGAGCGGGGAGTCGTCCCCGGTCCCGCCGTCCGCTCCCGGCGCCGCGAACCGGGACCGGCGCAGGCCGTCGATGAAAGCGGCGCGCTCGGCGTCCGGGACCCGCAGGGAGGTCCGGGTGACGGCGGTCGGAGCCCGGCGGCGGGAGGCGCGCTGCCGGGTGGTCGAAGCACGGCCGTGGGTGACGGTCGGCTGTCCCGCCGCGGCGAGGAGGGCGGCGAGCCGGTCCCGGGAGACGGCCGCCACGGCCACCGTGGGAGCGACGCGCTCGAGTCCCGCACCGGCGAGCAGCGGATCGGCGAGCAGCGGGTCGAGATCGTCGGGGCGGTCGACGACGAGCACCGCGCGCGCCGCCGCCACCTGGACGCGGCGGAGCCGGGCGGCCTCCTCCTCGACGAGGTACCGCAGCGGCTGCGGGACCCCGGTCGAGGAGATCCGCTCGATGAACGCGAGGACGTCGGCGGCGGACCGGCCCCGCTGGAGGGCGCGCGCCACCGACTCGGAGGTGAAGCGGTAGACGGTGCCCTGGCCGCGCGCCTCGACCGTCGCGATGTCGTCGAGCTCGGCGTGGAGCCGGGGCGCGACGGGACCCGCCGCCACTGCGGTGAGATCGGACTGGACGAGCACCGTCGTCCGCGGCTCCGGCAGCGCGGCGGCGATGCGCGGCAGCAGCTCCGTGCCGAGGTCGACCCGACCCGGCTCGTACCCGGCCGGTGCCGCCGCGTGCTCCATCGCGGCGGCGAGCGCCGCGGCGGTGAGCCGGCCGAACGCGGTGAGGCCGTGGGCGTGCGGATCGCCGAGCGGGCTGCACACGAGACCGAGCGCCTGCGCCTCGCGGAGCACCTGGGCGAGCGTGTCCTCGGAGAGCGCGGCGGCGAGCGGCCGCTCCCAGCGCAGACGGGCGAGCAACGCGGGGAACGCGACCGCGTGCGCCGCGGGGGATCCGTCGTCGTGCGCGGGCTCCGCCGCGGCCGGCTGCGGGTCGTCGTCCGGGATCGCGGAGAGGAGCGCGGACAGCACGAGGTGCTTGAGATAGGGGAGCTGGGGGAGTGCGGAAGGGAACCCGGCATAGGGATTGAGACGGCCTCGCCCGGCGGCCGCGGTGAGCGAGTGGACGCGCTCGCCGCGCCCGGTGCGGCCGGCGAGCACATGGGTGGTGTCGACGGTGCCGGTGAGCCACGTGCGCAGCAGCCTGCCGTAGGCCTCCGCGCTGTCGAGCTCCATGAAGGCGTCGTACTCCGCGGTGGGAAGCCACTGGGGGTCGAGGTCCGATCCGCCGACGCCGAGCAGATCGGCGGCGCCGGCGAGCTCGAGGAGGAAGGTCGCGTGCGGGACCTCGAGGCGCGCGGCCCGGGCCCGGACCTGCACCTCGCGCTTGCCGATCCCGCCGCTCGTGAGCTGGGAGGGCGGGTCGTCGTCGACCGCGTCGAGCACCGACAGCACGCCGGCGAGCACCCCCGACACCGCCGCGGCCTGCGCATTGGCGACGAGCGGCCCGGGGATCCGGACGGCCGGTGCCGGCGCCGGGGCCTCGCCGGTGAGCCACGGGATCTCCTGCGCGCGGTCGGCCGCCGAGGTCGGGAGGAGGCCGACGACCTCGGCGTGGATCCGATAGGACGCGGCGTCGAGCGGGGTCGCGACGTCGGCCGCGCGGGCCGGCCAGACGAGGCCGAGCTCGAGCAGGCGGCGCAGTGCCGCGGGATCGGCACCGAGCTCCGCACCGGGCACCGCGGGGTCGACGCGCGCGGCGACCGCGGCGCGATGGAGGGCGCGCAGCGCGGGGGTGTCGAGGGATTCCACCGCGGCGGCGACGGCGGCCCGGGACGCCGCGCGGGCGGCGAGCGCCCGGACATCGGGGGTGTCGGTGCGCAGGAGATCGGGCCGGGCCTCGCACAGGGCGACGAACCAGGAGTCCTCGGCACGGGCGAGCCAGGAGGCGAAGGAGATGAGCTGCGGCATCGCATCCAGTGTAGTCCGCTGCGCCGGGCGGGCCCCGGACGGCCGGGGTGCGTGCGATCCGGCTACACTGGGGGAGCCCGCGCGCGAGTCCGCTCGCCGGACCGCGCGGCCCGCCGCGCCCGCGGCGCACCCGATGCAGCGCACTGGAGGAGGTGCCGAGATGACAGCGACGACGACCGACACCGTCATCACCGCGACCGCGGTGGTGCTCAGCATCGTCGGCTTCGCGGCCCTCGCGCTCGTCGTCATCGTCGGCGTCTCCGGCGGCACGCCGTCTGCCGTCGCTACGTGGATCGGAATGATCACGCTGCCGGTGGCGTTCCTCCTGCTGGTGGTCGAGTTCGTCCGCTCCATCGGACGCCGCCGCCGGGCCTGAGCGCCCGGTCGCCCGCCCCGCCGGCCCGGAGACGTCTCCGCCGCACCTCCTCGGCGCACCCGCCGCCACCCGTACACCGCACCTCGGAAAGGACATCATGCCGACCGGACGAGTCAAATGGTTCGACACCGACAAGGGCTTCGGATTCATCACCGCCGACGACGGGGAACAGGTGTTCCTCCACTCCACCGCGCTGCCGGACGGCGCCGAGGTCAAGCAGGGCACCCGCCTCGACTTCGACATCGTCGACGGGCGCAAGGGCAAGCAGGTGCTCAAGGCCCGGCTCATCGAGACCCCGGCGGTCAAGCGCATGCGCCGTGATCCGGAGAAGACCGCGATGATGATCGAGGACGTCATCCGCCTCCTCGACGACACCTCGAACGGCCTCCGCAAGGGCCGTTATCCCGACAGCGGGCATTCGCATAAGGTGGCAGAGGTACTGCGCGCCATCGCCGACGACCTGGAGGGCTGATGTCGGAACTCTTCTCCCGCTGGAAGTCCGGCGTGGAATCCGCGCCCGGATCCGCGGACGCCCCGGCGCCCGCGTCGGCTGAACAGGCCCCGGCTCCCGAGGATCGCCGGACCGCCCCGCGCCGCCAGGCACGGCCGGCGGCGGACGCCCTGCTCCTCGACGCCGTCGACATCGCCCGGGAGGCGATCGCCGAGGCCGCCGACCCGAATCACATCGGCGCGCACCTCGGCGCGGTGATGGAGGGCCAGCGGCTCGCCACCCACTCCTTCGCCTGCACCGCGCGGGCCTACCGCGGCTGGCACTGGGTCGCCGTTCTCGCCCGCGCCCCGCGCTCGAAGCGGATCACCGTGTGCGAGACCGCGCTGCTGCCCGGTGAGGACGCGCTCGTCGCACCGCGCTGGCTGCCGTGGGAGGACCGCCTGCGGCCCGGCGACCTCGGCGCGCGCGACACCCTGCCCAAGGTCGACGACGACCCGAACCTCGAAGAGGGCTTCGAGCAGGTTCCGCTCGACGAGGACGACGCCGTGGACCAGGTGCCGATCTTCGAGCTCGGACTCGGCCGGCGGCGCGTGCTGTCCGCCCACGGGATCTCGAATGCCGCGCTGCGCTGGCAGGACTCCGAGGCCGGTCCGGACGGGGAGTACGCCAAGCGCGCCTCCGCCCAGTGCTCGACGTGCGGGTACCTCATGCCCATGGCCGGGAGCCTGCGCACCCAGTTCGGCGTGTGCGCCAACGGCTGGTCGCCGTTCGACGGCCGGGTCGTCGCGCTCGATTCCGGCTGCGGCGCCCATTCGGAGACCGACGTCGACCGGCAGACGCCCGACTCGGCGGAGCCGGTGATCGACGACCTCGCCGACACGGTCGACGTCTCCGACCCCGCGGACTCCGCGGGCACGGTCTCCGCCGGGGCCGCGCACCCGGGGAGCTGACGTGGACACGACGACCGTCGACGTCATCACCACCGTGCTCGCCGGCGCGGCGATCCTCGTCGGCTGCGTCGGCATCGTCGTCCCCGTGCTTCCGGGTTCGATCCTCATCGCGATCGCGGCGCTCATCTGGGCGCTCGTCCTCGGCAGCGCCCCGGTGTGGGTCGCCTTCGCCGTCGTCGTCGTGCTCGTCGCGATCGGGATGAGCGCCTCGCTCGTCCTCACCGGCCGGCGCCTCAAGGCCAAGCAGGTGCCGAACTCCTCGCTCGTCATCGGCGGACTGCTCGCCGTCGTCGGGTTCTTCGTCATCCCCGTCGTCGGTCTGCTCGTCGGCTTCGTCGCGGGCCTCTACCTCGCGGAATACCTGCGGGTGCGCGAGGCGCGCACCGCCTGGGACTCGAGCTGGGCGGCGATCAAGGCCGCCGGCATCGGGATCGTCGTCGAGTTCAGCTGTGCGGCGGTCGCGGCCGGGGCGTTCGCCGCCGGCACGATCGCCCACTTCATGTTCTGATCCGACGCTCCCGCCGGGATGCTCTGATCCGGCCACGCCCGCCGGGCGTCACCGGCTCAGCGCTCCCGCCGGACCTCACCGGCCCGGCGGAAGCGGCCGGATGATCACCTGCCGAGGGCGCTGAGCACGTAGTCGATGCAGCCGAGGAGCGCCGTGACATCGTCGGGATCGACCGACACGAAGGTCGCGATCCGCAGCTGGTTGCGGCCGAGCTTGCGATAGGGCTCGACGTCGACGATGCCGTTGGCGCGGAGGATCTTCGCGATCGCCGCGGCGTCGACGTCGTCGGCGAAGTCGACCGTGCACACGACGGCCGAGCGGTCGGCCGGATCGGCGACGAACGGGGAGGCGACCGGGTTCTCCTCGGCCCACGCGTAGACCGCGTCCGAGGCGCGCCGGGTGCGCTCGGTCGCCCACGCCAGCCCTCCGTTGCCGTTGATCCATTCGATCTGCTCGGCGAGCAGCGCGAGCGTGGCCACCGCCGGGGTGTTGTACGTCTGGTTCTTCGCCGAGTTCTCGATCGCTGTGACGAGGTCGAGCGAGGCCGGGATCCACCGGCCGGAGTCCTTGATCTCGTGGGCGCGCGCGATCGCGCGCGGGGACATGATCGCGAGCCACAGGCCGCCGTCGGAGCCCATGTTCTTCTGCGGGGCGAAGTAGTAGACGTCGGTCTCGCGGATGTCGACGGGCAGCCCGCCGGCCGCGGAGGTGGCGTCGACGACGACGAGGGCGTCCTCGTCGATCCCGGTCGGCCGTGCGATCGTCGTCGCCACGCCGGTCGAGGTCTCGTTGTGCGGCCACGCGTAGACATCGGCCCCCTCGACCGCTGTCGGCACCGCGCCGGTGCCGGGCTCGACCTCGGTGATTGCCGAGTCGGCGAGGTGCGGAGCGGTCCGGGTGGCCTTGGCGAACTTCGCGCCGAACTCGCCGAACGCCGCATGGGCGGCGCGCTCGCGGACGAGGCCGAAGGCGGCGACGTCCCAGAAGACCGTGGAGCCGCCGTTGCCGAGCACGACCTCGTACCCGCTGGGCAGGTCGAAGAGCTCGGTGATCCCGGTGCGGATGCGCCCGACGAGGTTCTTCACCGGGGCCTGGCGGTGCGAGGTCCCCATGACCTCGACGCCGAGCTTCTGCAGGGCCTCGAGCTGGGCGGGGCGGATCCGGGCCGGGCCGGAGCCGAAGCGCCCGTCTGCCGGGAGGAGTTCGGACGGGATCTTCACGGTCTGCTCTGCGTTCATCACACCGAGGATCCTACCTGGGTGCATCGGTGCCGCCGCGCTCCGGATCACCCCTCGGACACCCGGTGCCCGGGAGCGCTCCGCACCGGTCGCAGCTCGCGGCTCCGGAGGTGGTGCGGCGGCGTCCGCCCGGCAGTACTGTGGTCACCATGACCGATGACCGCTCATCCCTGTCCGCGCTCGCCGGGCAGCGCGTGGAATACGGCTCCCGCGGCGGGGCCGCCGCCGGAACCGACCCGTTCGCCCTCTTCACCCAGTGGTTTCGCGAGGCGCAGGACGAGATCGGCGAGGCCAATGCGATGCTGCTCGCCACCGCCGCGGCGGACGGGCCCGACGCCCGCATCGTGCTCCTCAAGGGGTTCGCGCCCGCCGGATTCACCTTCTTCACCAACTACGGCTCCGCCAAGGGCCGTCAGATCGCGGCGGACCCCCGCGTCGCACTCGTCTTCCCCTGGCACGGAATGCACCGCCAGGTGCGGGTGCAGGGGATCGCGGAGCGCACCTCGGCCGCGGAGTCCGACGCCTACTTCGCGCAGCGCCCGCGCGGGGCCCAGATCGGAGCCCGCGCCTCCCGTCAGTCGCAGCCCGTGGCCTCGCGGGAGGCGATGCAGGAGGCCTACGACCGGGTCGCCGCGGAGTTCGCCGACACCGCCGTCCCGCGCCCCGCCGAATGGGGCGGCTACCGGGTGGCGGTGCACCGGATCGAGTTCTGGCAGGGACAGGCCAACCGGTTCCACGACCGGTTCGCCTACACCGCCGTGCAGGGGCCGGCCGCGCTCGACGAGGCGGGCGACTGGACCCTCACCCGCCTCGACCCCTGAGCGACCGGTGCCCCGCCCTGGCGCCGATCCGGTCCCTGCACCGCACCGCCCCGACCTTCCGATGACCGCAGCCGCCCACCCCTTCTCACCGACAAGGACACCGCGATGACCGACACGACCGTTCCCGCCTACGGACCCGACGCCGAGTTCGACAACTGGATCGCCGGCCGCTGGGTCGGCAGCGACGACCGCAGTGCGAACGTCAACCCCTCCGACACCTCCGACGTGCTCGGCCGCTTCGCGCGGGCCGATGCGAGCACCGTGGAGCAGGCGATCGCCGCCGCCCGGGAGGCGCTGCCCGCCTGGTCGACCGGGCCCGTGCAGCAGCGCTTCGACATCCTCGACGCCGCCGGCACCGCGCTCAAGGAGAGGGCGGGCGAGCTCGGCGAGCTCCTCGCCCGCGAGGAGGGCAAGCAGATCGCGGAGGCCACCGCCGAGGTCACCCGCGCCGCCCAGATCTTCAAGTTCTTCGCCGGCGAGACCCTGCGCAACACCGGGGAGATCGTCGAGTCGGTGCGGCCCGGCCTCACCGTCGAGATGACGCACGAGCCGGTGGGCGTCGTCGGGATCGTCACCCCGTGGAACTTCCCCATCGCGATCCCCGCGTGGAAGATCGCCCCGGCGCTCGCCTACGGCAACACCGTGGTGTTCAAGCCCGCCGAGCTCGTCCCGGCGAGCGCCCACGAGCTCGTCCGGATCCTCGTCGACGCCGGACTGCCCGCCGGCGTCCTCAACCTCGTCATGGGTCCCGGCCGCGTGGTCGGCGACGCGATCTCCGGGTCTTCCGACGTCGACGCGGTGACCTTCACCGGCTCGGTCGGGGTCGGGGAGGGCGTCATCGCCAACGCCTCGGCGGCGGGATCGAAGGTGCAGTGCGAGATGGGCGGCAAGAACCCGCTCGTCGTGCTCGGCGACGCCGACCTCGACGCCGCGGTCGACGCCGCGGTCACCGGCGCGTTCTTCTCCACCGGCCAGCGGTGCACGGCCTCGAGCCGGCTCATCGTCACCGCCGACATCCACGACGAGTTCGTCGCCCGGGTCAAGGAGAGGATCGACGCCTTCGTCGTCGGCGACGCCCGCGACGCGGCGACGACGATGGGCCCCGTGGTGTCCCGGTCGCAGTTCGACACCGACCGGAAGTACCTCGAGATTGCAGCCTCCGAGGGCGGCACCGTGCACGGGGGAGCGGTCGTCGACACCGGCACGGACGGCTATTTCCTCGCACCCGCGCTCGTCACCGACACCACCGAGGACATGACGATCAACCGCGAGGAGGTGTTCGGTCCCGTCGCCTCGGTCATCCGGGTGGCCGACTACGACGAGGCGCTGGCCGTGGCCAACCGGACGTCCTTCGGGCTGTCCTCGGGGATCTTCACCACCTCGCTCGCTCGCGCCGCGCACTTCAAGCGCCACTCGAACGCCGGCATGGTCATGGTCAACGCACCGACCGCCGGCGTGGACTACCACACGTCCTTCGGCGGCCGGAAGGGATCGAGCTACGGCCCGCGCGAGCAGGGTCGTGCCGCACGCGAGTTCTTCACCGTGCACAAGACCGCGTACATCAACGCCGGGTGAGACCGGAGTCGGGCCATCGACCGAGCCGAGGGGCGTCCGCGGGTGCGCGGACGCCCCTCGGCATGTCCCGGCGGGGGAGGCCGCGGCGGCTCTCGATGCGCTGCGGGCGGCCCCGGCAGGGGCGCGGCGCGGGCTAGACTGATCCGGTGACCGCAGAGGAGGGCCAGCGCCAGTGAACGATCTCATCGACACCACCGAGATGTACCTCAAGGCCGTCGTCGAGCTCGAGGAGCAGGACATCGTCCCGCTGCGCGCCCGGATCGCCGAACGCCTCGGCCACTCCGGCCCCACCGTCTCGCAGACCGTGGCCCGGATGGAGCGCGACGGACTCCTCGTCGTCGGCAGCGACCGGCACCTCGAGCTCACCGAGACCGGGCGGGCGCTCGCGACCTCGGTCATGCGCAAGCACCGCCTCGCCGAGCGGCTGCTCGCCGACGTCATCGGGCTCGACTGGGAGCTCGTCCATGACGAGGCCTGCCGCTGGGAGCACGTGATGAGCGAGCAGGTCGAGCGGCGCCTCGTGCGGATGCTCCCCGAGCACCGGACGAGTCCCTACGGCAACCCGATCCCCGGCCTCGCGGAGCTCGATGCGGATGTTCCGGCCGGGGTGTCCGTCGAGCCGCTCAGCGCCGCGTGTCCCGGCGAGGGCCGGGCCGAGGTGCGGATCGAATGGCTCGCCGAGCCGCTGCAGGTCGACACCTATCTGCTGGCCCAGCTGCGCGACACCGGGATCCTGCCCGGCGTCACCGTGACCTGCGAGCCGGCAGGGGAGTACATCACCCTGCGCGCGCCCGAGGCGGCGACGGTGCTCGATCTGCCCATCGAGACCGCGCAGAACGTCTTCGTGAGCCGCTCGGACACGGCTTCATAACGGTCGACACGAGGTTTCGTAACAGAAATTTCGCCTCGCGATCACGGCTTTCACCAGGGGTGATGGTGAGAAGGGCCCCACGGTGGTCCAGATCTCGTGATCCAAATGTGACATTGGGGTGACGGATCGTTTACGGTTGACCAGTCGGATCCCACCGGGTCCGTCTCCGCGGAGGCAACCGAGTGCCGCTCCTCCCCGGACACACCAGGACCAGAAGGCGGCAGCGGGGGAACCACCTACCGTCCCGGACACGGGACTCGGGGCCAAGTCCACTCACGAGTGGCCGAGCATCTCCAGCTCGAGCCCGACAGCTCACCCCGTAGGTTCATGGAGAGGACACCTGTGGCACAGAAGAAGCACGGCCGCCGCGCGGCCAGCACCCCCGTCAAGACCCCGCTCACCGAGCTCACCGAGGCGCTCAGCGCCAACTCCGGTGTCGTCGGCCGCCGTGCGGCCGTCGTCGCAGCTGCCGGCGGACTCATCGTCACCGTCGGCCTCCCGGCCGCCACGCAGGGCGAGGAGAAGTCCGACGCCGTCGTCTCCGCCGAGGCCGCGGACGCGAACACCGACACCGCCTTCTCGAACCAGGCCGCCACCGTCGTCCCCGAGGCCGCCGAGGCCGAGGACGAGGATGCCGCGCTGCCGGGCACCTCGACCGTCTCGAACACCACCTCGACCGCCGCACCCGAGCCGGAGCCCGAGCCCGAGCCGGAGCCCGAGCCCGAGCCCGAGCCGGCCCCTGCGCAGAGCAGCGAGGCGACCGAGTCGACCTCCGGCTCCTCGGAGTCCTCCGACCGCGGGTCCTCGACCTCGCGCAGCAATGAGCGCTCCTCCGACTCGGAGAAGTCCGAGAAGAGCGACAGCGTCTCCGTGCCGGACGGCTCGAAGGCCCAGCAGGTCATCGCGATCGCCAAGCAGTACACCGGCGTGCCCTACGTCTACGGCGGCACCACCCCGAGCGGCTGGGACTGCTCCGGCTTCACGAGCTACGTCTACAAGAAGGTCGGCGTCAACCTGCCCCGCACCTCCGGTGCGCAGAAGGCCGCCGGCAAGGTCGTCTCCGCCTCCGAGGCCCGCCCCGGCGACCTCGTCTACCGTCCCGGCCACATCGGCATCTACGCCGGCAACGGCATGATGTACGACGCGGGCTCCTCGAGCTCGGGAACCTCGTACCGCAGCCACTCGTGGATGGGCTCGGTCCAGTACATCCGCGTTCTCTGATCCACCCGCCGGGCGCGCCCGGCCACCGCACGGAACCCGCTGCCCGGGTCATGGTCCACCCGGCAGCGGGTTCCGTCGTGTCCGGGAGCGTGTTGTGCTTTGGAGTGTGTCGTCTCCGGGGTCCGCGGCCGGCCGCCGAACGGCGGGTGAACCGGCGGGGAAATCACGGTGCCGGCCTGCATCGTCGCAGTGCAGAGCCCTTGCGCGACGGCATCGCTCGGCTACTCTGGTGCCAGCCGGAAACACATCGCGAGAAGCCCAGGGGGTCGCGTGAGCGCCGTTCCACATCCACAGCGGCCGTCGGCCCGCAGCGCGGGCCCGGTGAGCGGCGTGCGCCCCGGTCCCGGTCCGATCTCCGATCTGCTCGTCGACGACCACACCGACTCGATAGCGATCGAACCCTGCCTCGAAGGCGCTGCGCGTGTGCGCGGCGCCTTCTCCGTTCTCCGGGGCCGGGGATGAAGACCCTGGTCCTCAATGCGGGCTACGAGCCGATGTCGGTGGTGTCGTTCCGACGGGCGGTCGTCCTCGTCCTCGCCGGCAAGGCCTCGGTGCTCGCCGCCGACGACTCCGCTCCCGTGCGCAGCGCCCACCTCGCGATGGCCCAGCCCTCGGTGATCATCCTCCGCCGCTACGTGCGTCCTCCCGCGGGGAGGTCGGTGGCGCTCTCGCGGCGCGGCGTGCTCCGGCGGGACGGCTTCGCCTGCGCCTACTGCGCCGGACACGCGACCACGGTCGATCACGTCGTTCCGCGCTCGCGCGGCGGCGGCAACACGTGGCGCAACCTCGTCGCCTGCTGCCGGCGCTGCAACAACGTCAAGGGCGATCGCACGCCGGAGGAGATGGGCTGGCGGCTCGGGTTCGTCCCCGATGCGCCGCGCACCGGCCGGTGGTGGCTGCGCGACCTCGACTCCCCGGCGGAGGCGTGGCGACCCTTCCTCGAATACGGCTCCGCCGCCTGAGGCGCGCGGTGCCGGACGGCGATACCGCCCGGGAACGCAGAAGGGCGGTGCGGTTCCCGGAGGAACTGCACCGCCCTGTCAGGCTGGGAGATCAGCGGTTGGCGCGGCTTCCGCGACCGGAGATGAAGCCCCAGATGACGAGCACGATGAGCGCACCGCCGATGGCGAGCAGCCACGAGCTCAGCGAGAAGAACTTGTCGACTCCGACGCCGAAGAGCGCCGAACCGATCCAGCCGCCGAGCAGGGCGCCGATGACGCCGCACACGAGGGCGCCGAGCCAGCCGCCGCCCTGACGACCCGGGAGGATCGCCTTGGCGATGGCGCCGGCGATGAGGCCGAGGATGAGGAAAGCGAGAATACCCATGAGTTGTTCCTTTGTCTCTGGACGTCCGACGGCCGTCTGCGACTGCCGGTTCCCTGCGCTGCGCGGTTCCGCGCCGAGCAGGAGTAGATCCTGACGATTACCGGATAAACATATCAAGGATGCTTGTGAGCCTCAATGTTCGCCGTCCGCGACGCGTCGCGGAACGGGCGGGCCGACCGGTTCCGCTTCCGCGTGCTCGAAGCGCGAGATGCCCGCAATCACGCTCCCGGAGGGCCGCACACAGAGGCGCGCGGTGCAGGTATCGTGGTCGCACCGGTGTGATCGAGAACACCGCGCAGCTCCGCCGGACACCGTGCCGGCCGAACCCCGAAGGAGACGCCGTGACCGACGACCACAGCTCACCCGATGTCGCCGATCCCCAGGCCGTGCTGGTCGGAGTGGACGGTTCGAAGGCGAGTCGCAATGCACTCCGGTTCGCGATCAGCGAGGCGCAGGCACTCGGCCGCTCGATCCGGCTCGTCGGCGCGTACACGGTTCCGAGCGTCGCCGCCGCGACGATCGACGTGTCCTACGTGCCGATCGACGACACCGCGATCCGCGCCTCGGTCACGGCGTCGCTCAAGGAGGCCGCCGCCGAGGTCAAGGCCGCCGGAGTGCCCGTCGAGGCCGTCATCGAGATCGGCGACGCCGCCGGCGTGCTCGTCGAGGAGTCCCGTCAGGCCTCACTCGCGGTCGTGGGCTCGCGCGGTCGCGGCGGATTTGCCGGTCGGCTCCTCGGCACGGTCTCGAGCGCGCTGCCCGCGCACTCCCACTGCCCGACGATCGTCGTGCCCGTCGGCTGGACGCCCGACCGGGAGGGTGCTCCCAAGCACAGCTCCTCGCGCCCGGTCCGGTCGAGCCGCGGAGAGCTGCGGCCCTACGACGAGTCCGCCGAGGCGGTCCCGGGCCTCGACTTCACCGGTTCCGTCGTCGTCGGCGTCGATTCGCTCGCGAAGGGGTCGCCGGCCCTGTGGAAGGCCGCCGAGCACGCCCTGCACCGCGGGACCCCGCTCGACATCGTCGGCGTGCTCACCACGACCGTCGTCGGCCCCGAGTGGCTGCCGAGCACCGGGGACATGAAGCGCTTCCTCGACGAGGGAGCCGACAAGCTCGAGGCGGCGCGCTCGGCCGTCGTCCAGAAGCATCCGGACCTGCAGGTGCAGTGGACGCTCTTCGACGGGCAGCCGGCTGAGGTGCTCGTCCGCGCCTCCGACACCGCCGACGTGCTCATCATCGGTTCGCGCGGTCGCGGCGGCTTCGCCGGCCTGCTCCTCGGCTCGACCTCGCAGTCGGTGCTGCCGTACTCGGCCTGCCCGACCATGGTGGTCCGGGTGCCCCGCTGAGCGCCGGTGTCGCCGACCCCGTCGGTCCGCATCCCGGTGCCGTGCACCCCGGCGTCGAGGCCCGCGGCCTCGGCGTCGGCCTCGACGGGCAGGTGCTCCTCGCACCGACGTCCTTCGACCTCGAGCCCGGGCGTGCCCTCGCGGTCACCGGACCCAACGGGGCGGGCAAGACCACCCTCCTGCGGGTGCTCGCCGGCCTGAGCCGACCGACCACCGGGACCGCGACGATCGCCGGGCGGTCGGCCTGCGACCGCAGCCCGGAGTTCCGGCGCACCGTCGCCGCGCACCTCGGGCCGCCGCCGTTCGCCCGCGATCTCACCCTCCGCGAGCACGCCGTGCTCGTCGCCGCCTCCTGGGGCATCGACCTTCCCGACGCCGAGGAGCGGGTCGACGCCGTGTTCGCCGAACTCGGCATCGGCCATCTCACCGCCCGCTTCCCGCACGAGCTGTCCTCGGGCCAGCGGCAGCTGTTCGCCCTCGTCCTCACGCTCGTGCGGCCATTCGCGGTGCTGCTCGCCGACGAACCCGAGCAGCGGCTCGACGAGCAGCACCGCGGGCTCGTCGCCGCCGCGCTGCGCCGGCGGCGGGATCGCGGGACGACGATCGTGCTCGTCAGCCACTCGCCGGTGCTCGTCGACGCCGTCGCCGACGACGTCGTCGCACTCGCCGCGCCGCCCTCGTGAGGACCGCGGACTCCCGCCTCGCGCTCCTGCGCCGGCTCCACCGGCAGCGCGGCGCGGCGCCGACCCGGGACGACATCACCGTCATCGCCTATGCCGTCGTCCTCCTCGTGCTCGTCCTCGGGGTGCCGCTCGTCCGCGGCGCCGTGCTCGTCCTCGCTTCCCCCGAGGCGTCCGCCGCTCTCCTGTCCTCCGCGGCATCCGGCTGGGCGTGCGCCGCGGCGGGGGCGCTCCTCGCCGGATCCGCGCTGCTCGGGCGGCTCCGCGGGCCGGTGGCGCTCGCCCCGCTCGCGGTCCTCCTCCTCGCCCGCACCGATGTGCCGAGGCGGGTCGCGCTGCGACGCGCCTTCCTGGTCTCCGCGGTCCTCGTCACCGGCGTCCTCGCGGTCGTCGCCGGGGGAGTCGGCGCGGTGCTCGTCGTGTCCGCCGGGGTGCCCGTGCCCGCCGTCGTCCGGCTCGTCGTCGCGGCGGCGGGTCTGGGCATCCTGTGCGCGGTCGTCTGGCTCGCCGGGCAGGCGCGCGTGCCGGGGATCGGCCCGGGAGCCGGGGCCGCGGCGGTGCTCGCGGCGGCCGCGGCAGCTGTCTGGCCGCTGCGGTGGCTCGGGCCTTGGGGCTGGTTCGGCCTCGCCTGGCCCGCGAGCGCCGCGGGGCCTCTCGCCTGGTTGCCCGTCGTGCTCCTCTGCGGACTCGCGGGGTCGCTCGTCCCCGGTGTGCCGCGGCTGCTCGACCGGATCGAGGCGGACGACCTCGCCGCCCAGGCCGCACGCCGGCAGGCGGCCGGAGCCGCGGCCGGGGCCGGCGACCTCACCGCCGCACTCGCGGTCTATCGCGCGGCGCCGGTCACCGGCAGGCGCCGACGCGCGGTGCGGGCGCGCTCTGCCGCCCTCCGCTTCTTGCTGCGCGATCTCGTGGGCGCCTCCCGCACGCCCGCAGCCCTCCTCGTGGGTGTGGCCGGGGTCACGGTCGCGGGAGCGCTGTGCGTGGCTGCCGCGTCGACCGCGCTCGTCCCCGTGTGGGTGCTCGCCGCACCTGCCGCCGCGCTGCTGTTCGCGGCCTCCGCGGTGCTCTGCGCCGGGTTCCGGCACGCGGCGGAGACCGTCGGCGCACCGCCGCTCTACGGGTACTCGACGCGCCGGCTCTACGTCCTCCACGCGCTCCTGCCGCTCGGTGCGGTGCCGGCGGCCGCCGGGGCGGGAGCGCTGCTCGCCGCCCTCCTCGCCGGGGCGGGGTGGGCCGGCGTGCCCGCCGCGGTGCTCCTCGGCCTCCTCGTCGTCGCCGCGCGGGCGTACGACAGTGCGAAGGGTCGGATGCCGGCCTCCCTGCTGTCATCCTCCGTGCCGAGCCCGGTGGGCGACCCGGTCATGGTCCTCGTCGTGCTCTGGCACTTCGATGCGGTGCTTCTCGTCGGAGCGGCCGGAGCGGTGATCGTCGGCCAGTTCGCCGCCGGGGGAGCCGTCATCGCGTGCGCCGTGTTCGGCGGGATGCTCGCGGTGCTCCTCGTCGGACTGCGATCCAGGCTCGCCGCGCGCGCCGCGGAGTGAGGTCCGGGCCGGTCATTCCGACCAGTCGCCTTGCCGACCGGAGATGCGCGGAGGGCCGGGGCACGACAGAATGGAGGGGACCAGCCACCTACCTCAGACCGGAGTCGCCATGGGCATCCTCAACCTCCTGCGCCGTGATCAGGCGGACACACAGACCACGCGCCGGGCCGTCGCCGAGGCGAAGAAGGCTCCGCGCTCCGAGTCCGGTGCCGACCCCCAGGCGGAGGACGGCGGTGCGCTGCAGCGCATGGTCGAGGCGTTCCGCGACATCGGCATCGACGGGAAGTTCACCTTCGACTCCGCGGAGAAGCTCGCCAGGAAGGCCCAGCGGGGACGCGCGAAGCGGAACCCCGATCTCGCGATCAGGCGCATCATCCGCAGCCACCGGCGCCGAGTCACCGCGGGCGGGTTCCTCACCGGGCTCGGCGGTGCGATCACGCTGCCCGTGCTGCTCCCGACGAACGTCTTCGAGTTCTACGTGCAGGCGACCCGGATGGTCGCCGCGATCGCCGCGGTCCGCGGCTACGACCTGTCCGACGACGAGGTCCGCACCCGGGTGCTCGCCGCTCTCGTCGGGGAGGAGTCCGGGGACGTGCTCCGCAACATCGGCCTCGGTCCGGTGGCCGGGTTCGCGAGCCCACAGGTCGCCAAGCGGCTGCCGCAGCCGCAGATCTCCGCGGTGGCGAGCGCGATCGGCGGACGCATCCGGCGTCGCTTCGGTCTGCGGTCGGTGCGGCTGTTCGGCAAGGCGATCCCGGGCCTCGGCGGGGTCATCGGCGCGGCGACGGATCGCAGCCAGCTGAAGAAGATCGCGAAGGCCGCGCAGACGATGTTCCCGCAGACCTGAGGTCCGCAGGTGCGGGGCGTCATCGCCCCGGTGAGAAGGAAGTGCGCCCCCGATTGGATTCGAACCAACGACACCCGCTTTAGGAGAGCGGTGCTCTATCCCCTGAGCTACGGGGGCCCGCGCCGCACGGAACAGGGCGCCTTCCCGGAGAGCGGGGGCGCACCGGGTTCGGCGCACGGCAAGTCTACCAGCCTGGGAACGGCGAAAACTTCCCGGGGAACGGTGCGCCGGGCGGTGATCGCAGGGCCGATCCCGATAGGCTCGCCCTGTGTCATATTCCGATTCGACTCCCCAGACCTCCGTCGGCGCGACGTTCGCTGCATGGAAGGAACAGGCTGCCCGGATCGGCGGTCGGGACACCATGCTCCAGTTCCGCGATTCCCGCGACGGCTCGATCGAGCTCACCGGCGCCCACCCCTCGGGGCTGGCGCAGCTGCTCGCCGGCCGGCCCACCCGCCTGTCGAGCCTGATCCGCGACCAGGAGCTGCTGTCCGACGCCCGGCGGCGCGCCCGCTCGATCCGCCAGAAGGCCGAGCAGCTCGCCAATGAGCGCGGCATCAACACCGCCCACCTCGCCATCGGCTTCGCCACGTGGAACCGGGAGGAGTCCGGCACCCGTACCGAGTACATCGCCCCGGTCATGCTCCGCCACGTGCAGCTCGTGCCCCGCGGCAGCCGGGTCGAGGACTTCGAGATCGTGCTCGACGACGAGATCACGATCAACCCCGCGCTCGTGGCGTATCTCGAGCGCCATCATGGGGTGACGATCGACGTCGACGAATGGGTCGAGTCGACCGGATACAGCCACGGCTTCGACCCGGCACCGGTGTTCGAGCGCCTGCGGGCGCTCGCCAAGGGCATCCCGGGGCTGCTCGTCAACCAGCGGCTGGTCGTCTCGACCTTCGCCAACATCACGAGCCCGTTCGTCGGCGAGGAGCTGCCGGCCGGGCACCCGGTGCTCCGCGCGCTCGCCGGCGACGAGGCCGCCCGCCGGAGCTTCGGCGGTCCCGCCGCCCATGCTCCCGCAGCGGACGAGGGGCAGCCGACCGAGCCGCTCGCCGTCGGGGACCGCCCGGCGCCTGATCGCTCCGGCGACCCCTCGGCGGAGTCCGGGGCGTCCCGGTCCGCGGCCGGTGAGGCCGGTGCCGCGGACGCGGAGAGGCCGACCGCTGCCGCGCAGGCGAGCACCGCAGATGAGTCCGCTGGGTCCGACGAGACCGCAGCCGGCGCCGACGGCTCCGCGGCCGGGTCCGCGGATCGGCGCGCGAACGATGAATCCGGCACCGACGCGGAGCGCGCGAGCGCGGATGCGGACGACGCCGGTTCGGATGCTCGCGCCGCGGCCGGTAGTGCCGGCGAGGCGGACGGCTCTGCCCGTGGGGAGACCGGTGACGTCGAGTCCGATTCGGACGGCGCCCGGGACATCGACCCCGAGGCGGGGGGAGCGACCGCCGCTCCCGCTCCGCAGTCGGCCGCTGAGAAGTCCGCTGCGGATGAAGAGTCCACAGCGAGCGACGATTCCGCCTCCGGCGACGAGCCCGCCGGATCCACAGGCACCGCATCGACCGGCAGCACCGCTGTGCCGGTCGGCGTCAAAGAGCGGAAGCGCGCGGCCCGCAAGGCCGCCGCCCGCGAACGCGCCGAGCGGCGCGCCGCCGCCGAGGCCCGGGCCGCCGAGCGCGCCTCCGCGGAAGCCGCCGACGAGGACGGATCCGAGGACGAGCCCGTCGCCGCGGGTCCGCGTGAGCTCCCGCGCCCGCTGCCCGACCGGAAGCCGCAGGAGGAGTTCCTCGCGATCGACGTCGACGGTGACCAGCAGGCCGTCGTCGATGCCGCGGTCATGGGGGAGTCCGTCGTCGTCGACACGCCTCCGGGCACCGGCGCCACCCAGGTCGCCGTCGCGATCGCCACGACCCTCGCCCACACCGGGCGCAGCGTGCTCTACCTCGCGCAGAACTCCGACGCGCTCGATGATTTCGCCGCCCGGCTCGAGCGGGTCGGCCTCGGGGATTTCGCCGTCGACGGCCGAATGACCCCGACGGATCTCCATGCTCGCCTCATCGCACTCATCGCCGGGGCCGAGCGCTCGCCGCGCCCCGACCTCGGCGGCCTGCTCGCCACGCTCAACGAGCAGCGCGCGGTCCTCGCCGACCACGCCGAATCGCTCCACCGGATCCGTGAGCCCTGGGGTGTGTCCGTGGTGTCCACCATGCGCCACCTCGCCCGGCTCACCGCCGAGCAGCCCGGGCCGTCGACCGCCGTGCGGTTCCCGTCCTCGGTCGTCGAGGCGAGCGCGTCCGAGCGCGAGGAGCTGCGCTCCCGGCTCGTCGAGCTCTCCCGGCTCGGGGCGTTCATCCTCGACGTCGAGGACACCGTGTGGTTCGGCGCCCGGTTCGCGAGCAACGAGGATGCCGAAGCCGCCCGGCGCGTGGCCGAGCGCGCCGGACGCAAGATCCCGGCGCTCGTCGAGCTCGTCGAACCCCTGCTCCGCCAGGCCGGACTCAACCCGGCGCGCACCGTCGACGCCTGGGGCCGCTGCCTGCGCGTGCTGCTCGGCGTGCGGAGGACCCTCGACCGCTTCTCGCCCGACGTCTACGACCACAATCTCAGCGACCTCATCGCCGCGACCGGCAGCGCCGAGTACCGCCGGGAGCACGGGGTCGATATGGGGATGTTCGAGCGCAACCGCTACAAGAAGGCCGCGCGCGAGTTCCTCCGCCCCGGCTCGACCGTCGACGACATGCACGCGGCCCTCCGCGCGGTCGCCGAGCAGCGCGCCGAGCTCCGCGAGATCGCCGGCCGGGACATCCGGCCGCAGATCCCGCGCGGACTGCTCGAGGCCGATGAGCTCCACCAGGAGATCGACGCGGACTTCCGCAAGCTCCAGCCGGTGCTCGCCGACACCCCCGACGGCGGCGACCTCGGCGGCATGCTCGTCGAGGAGGCACAGGCCCGGCTCGAGGCGCTCGGCGACGACCGCGAGAGCCTCGCCGATCTCCCCGCCCGCACCCGCATCGACGCCGATCTCCGCGACCGGGGCCTCGGCGACCTGCTCACCGACCTCCGCGACCGGCGGGTGCCCCACGACCTCGTCGTCCAGGAGTTCGACCTCGCCTACTGGGCGACCGTGCTCAAGCAGCTCGCCGCCGCGGATCCGCAGGTCGGCGGCCATGACGGCGCCGAGCTCCACCGGACCGTCGCCGACTACCGGATCTGCGACAAGCAGTACGTGGCCGCCGGAGCCGCACGCCTGCGATTCAGCCACGGGCAGGGCTGGAAGCGGGCGATCGAGGAGCACCGGGACGAGGCGCAGGCCGTGCGCGACGCGCTGCGCGCCCGCCACCTCCACGTCGAGCCGCTGAGCGAGCAGGCGCCGCACGTGCTCACCGCGCTCGCCCCGGTGTGGATGATGAGCCCGTTCCAGGTGCCGGAGTACTTCGCCGACGTGCCGCTGTTCGACACGGTGATCATCGCCGACGCCGGCCGCATGTCGGTGACCGAGGTGCTCCCCGCGATCGCCCGCTCGAAGCAGGTCATCGCCCTCGGTGACGATCGGCTGCTCGGTCCCCGCGAATTCAGCGTCGCCGTCGACCGGCGCGGGCAGCGCGACAGCGAGGACACACCGAGCGTGCTCGGCGCGCTCGCGGAGTTCCTCCCGTCCTTCCGGCTCCACACGAGCTACCGCCATTCGCCGGCGGGCCTCGTCGACCTCGTCAACCGGCGCTTCTACGGGTCGACGATCTCGAGCCTGCCGACCGCGCTGACGAACGAGGGCTCGGGCGTCGAGTTCTCCTTCGTCCCCGATGCGCTCGGCAGCCCCGACACCGCCACCGGCCAGGTCGAGAGCCTCGATGCCGAGGTCGACCGGGTCGTCGATCTCGTCCTCAAGCACGCGCGCACCCGGTCCCGGCAGTCGCTCGCCGTCGTCACGCTCACCCCGTGGCACGCGCAGCGGGTGGCCACCGCGATCCAGAAGGCGATCCGCGCCTATCCCTATGTCGCCTCGTTCTTCACCGACACGACGAAGGAGCCGTTCGTCGTCACCGACTGCGAGCGGATCCAGGGCATGGCCCGCGACGCCGTGATCTTCTCCCTCGGCTACGGGCGGACCCGGCAGGGGAGGGTCGTCTACAACTTCGGCTCCCTGTCCCGGCCGGGCGGCGAGCGGCTGCTCGCGGCCGCGGTGACGCGGGCCCGGCGCAAGCTCACCATCGTCTCGTGCTTCGAGGCCGACGACTTCGAGATGGCCCGGCTGCGCCACGGTGCACGGGCGCTCCCCGGCCTGCTCGCCGACGCCGCCTCCGGCGGTCGCGGTGCCGCACCGCGGGGTGAGCGCGAGCGCGATCCGCTCATGTCCGACATCGCCGACCGCCTGCTCCGCAGCGGGGTGTCGTCGATGGAGGACCACGACGGGATCGCTCTCGCGGTGTCGGTGTCCGCCGACCCTGCCCAGGGCATGGCGCTCGCGGTCGAGACCGATGACGCCGACTACGCCGCCACGGCGAGCATCCGGCAGCGCGAGCGGCTCCGGGCCGAGGCGCTGTCGCGGCGCGGCTGGCGCTATCTGCGCGTCTGGTCGACCGATGCCTTCGTCGATCCGCAGGCCGAGACCGACCGGATCTTCGAGATCTGGAAGGAGACGGTCGAGGACCGCTCGCCGCAGGCGGTGCTCGATGCCGCTCGGGCGGCCGCGGTCGTCGTCGGCCGGCAGGGCAACCGACCCAAGCTCACCCCGGGTCTGCCGCTCCACACGTACTCGGACGACGAGATCGATGCGATGGTCGACTGGATCCAGTCGGACCGGGTGTCGCGCAGCGACGAGGAGCTCACGGTCCAGCTCCGGGCCGCCCTCGCGCTCAAGAGCCGTGCCCGCCGGGTCGAGACCGGGCTCGCCGCCGCGGTCGCCCGCTACCGGGCCCGCTACGCCGAGGCCAAGCGCTCCGCCGCCGAGCAGCCCGCAGGGTCCGCGGCAGGTGCGGGAGCGGCGGGAGACGCAGGCCGCACCGAGGACGAGGTGTTCCTCCCTGCCGCGGACGACGCGGTGGACGAGGGCGCGGTCATGCCCCTCTACGACACCGGGAAGCTCCGCGACCAGGACATGATCGATGCCGGCCTGCGAGGGCCGGAGCGGTCGGACCGGTCCGCCGGGTCCGCAGAGGACGGCGATGCGGAGGCGGGTGGCGTCGAGCGCACCGGCGCGAACGCTGCCGACCGCGACGTGCAGGCCGGTGACGACCGGACCGGCGACGAGCCGCGGAGCTGAGCAGCCGGTGATCGGATCCCGCCCCGGCGACGGTGGCGACCACGCTGGCCACGGCGACGACCGCGCCGTCCGCGATGCGCGCACCCGCGCGGCGATCGAGGCCTACCGCCGGACCCTGCGCAACGAATCGGGCCCCGACGGGCCGGACCCCGACCCGGGCGAGGCCGCGCGCGGCCTCGCGGCCGATGAGCGGCTTCTCGCCGAGCGCCCGCCCCATTGGCAGACCCGACGGCGGACCTGAGCGCTGGCGCGTGAGGCGAGGGCCGCCTCGTGCACGGGACCCGAGAACACGACAGTGCCCCCGGACCGGGGTCCGGGGGCACTGTCGTGCGCTGAGCGAGGCGCCTCGGTTCGACGAGGCCTGCCTCCGGGGCTCAGTGGCGCGGGGGGACGTTCGGGTCGATCCCGGCTGCCGGTCCGCCCTCGACGCGCTGGTCGGGGACGACGTCCTGCGCACCCTTGGCGAGCAGGTCGCGGATCTCGGCGAGGAGCTCCTCCTGGGTGGGGGGCACGTCCTCTTCCGCGGCGCCGCGCTTGCGGAGCTCGTTGAGCTTGTTCATCGGCATGATGATGATGAAGTAGACGACGGCCGCGACGATGAGAAAGTTGATCGCGGCGGTGATGACGGCGCCGAAGTCGACGAAGGTCGCCTCGACCTCCGGACGGATGCGGAAGCCGAGGCCTCCGACCTCCGGCGATCCGACGGCTGCGATGAGGGGATTGATGATGTTGTCGGTGATCGCGGTGACGATCGCGGTGAAGGCGCTGCCGATGATGACTGCAGTCGCCAGCTCGATGACATTGCCGCGGAGGATGAAGTCCCGGAAGCCCTTGAGCATAGTGCTGTTCCTTTCACGAGAGGTCAGGAGCTCAGCTCCCGTGCGCACGTGTGCGCCCAGCCCATGGTAGCGGCGATCCGCGACGGAGGGAGCTTCTGCGCCGTCTCAGAGTTTGATACGCGTCACACTTCTCGTTCGGAAGGGGAAAGACTAAGGGGTTCTTCGGGCGGATTCGCTGGTCAGCGGGCCGTCGGCGCGCACGGTTCGGCCATCCTCGGCCCGGCCCGGCCGGGGTGATGCGGCTCAGTTGAGGAGCGCGAAGCTCAGGGCGGTGCCGGAGACCGCGGCGAGCGCCGCGGCCTCCGCCTCGCTGAGATCGAGGGTGACGACGGTCGTCGATCCGCTCACCGCCGTACCCGCTGTGCGGCTGACCGCTGCGACCACTGCCTCGTCGACGACCGCACCGGTCGCGCCGCCCGCTGCTCCGGGGATGCCGTCGGGGTCGTCCGCCCCGTCCCCTCCTGCTCCGGCGGCGAACACCCGGACCCGGTGGCCCGGCTGGAGGGTCGCCGCGGCCGCCTCATCGGTCACGGTCACCGGCATGCGGAGGCGCCCGGGTTCGGCGGGTCCGGCGTCCGGTGCGAGCAGGCCCGCCGCGGTGAGCGGGCTGCCCCGGCTCAGATGCACCGCCGCCGTGCTTCCCACAGCGGCGGCGGCGGATCCGAGGGCGCCCTCGGGGACGAGCTCCGCGGGGTACGTCCGGGTCGCGAGGTCACCAGCGGCGAGCGTCGTGCCCGGAGCGATGTCGGCGGCGGCGACGATCACGGTCGTCCCGGATGCGCGCGGAGTGAGAGTCCAGACGATGAGCGCGGTCGCGAGGCCGAGGGCGAGCGCCGCGAGGAGCCGCCGGAGGCGCCGGCGGTCGGTGAGGGAGAGGTCCGGACGGAACCGGGGCGCGAGTCGGAGGAGAGGCATGCTCCGACTCTGCGCCGGACCGGGCCTTCGGTGCGAGAGGGTGCGGTGATCTGTGGACGGCCGACCTCGTGCCGGCTCGTCTGTGACCCGAGGACGGTGCGTGCGGAGCTGCCCGCATCAGCACTGCGTGCGCCCGCCGCGCCTCAGGACGAGGACGCGGTGCCCGCCTGCGCGGAGGTCGAGGTGCCGGCGGCGGACTTCCCGGAGTCACCGGACGATCCGGAGGCGGAGCCGCCGGACGACGATTCCGCGGACGAGGAGGAGGTCGACTCGGAGCTCCCGGACCCGGAGGAGGAGCGGCCGCTCGTCGATCGCCCGGCCGACCGCGAATCGGTCGCGTAGAAGCCCGAGCCCTTGAACGTCACGCCGACATTGCCGAACACCTTGCGCAGCGGACCCTCGCACGACGGGCACACCGTGAGCGCGTCCTCGGTGAACGCCTGGTGGATGTCGAACGCGTGCCCGCACGACTTGCAGGCGTAGGAGTAGGTGGGCATGGTCGGCCTTTCTCGTCAGAGTCCCGAAGCAGTATAGATCAGCCGTTCCCCGCAGGGCGGCCCCGGGGGAGGGTGCCGCGGTCCGGGTCGGCGACCCCGCTCTCGGTGACGACGGCGTCGACGAGGAGGTCCCAGGGCTCGGCCGGCAGCCGGTCGACGATCTCCTCGGCGAAGCACACGCCGAGCAGGCGACCGGATCCGCGCGCGAGCGGCGCGACGCCGGCCGGTCCGAAGGTGCGGTCGTAGAACCCGCCGCCGTTGCCCAGGCGGGCCCCCGTCCGGGAGAAGGCGAGGCCGGGGACCAGGAGGAGGTCGGCCGCCGCGAGCGCCCCTGCGGCGTCGACCGTGCGCTCGGGCTCGCGGATCCGCCAGCGGCCCCGGCGGGGGAGGTCGGCCATCGGCCCGGCGAGCCGTCCGAAATCGAGGGGGCGGTCCGGCGAGGTGACCGGCAGCAGGACCTGCGTCCCGGCGGCGTGCGCCCGGTCGAGGGCGAGGTCGAGATCCGGTTCGCCGGGGAGCGCGGCGTAGCCGATGACGGTGCGGGCGCCGGCGAGGACCTCCGCGAGGACCGCGGCGAACGCGCTCGCCGTCCCTGCGGCCTCCGCGGATCCCGCGCGGGCACGGCGCCGGGCGCGCACTGCGGCGCGGCACTCGACCTTGTTCGGCTGCGACTCCACGGTCACAGCGTAGACTGACGGACATGCCTGAGAAGACACCCGCACCCGTGCGCAAGGCCGTGATCCCCGTCGCCGGACTCGGCACCCGGTTCCTCCCCGCCACCAAGGCCACGCCCAAGGAGATGCTCCCGGTCGTGGACAAGCCGGCGATCCAGTACGTCGTCGAGGAGGCCGTCGCCGCCGGGCTCTCCGACGTGCTCATGGTCACCGGCCGGAACAAGCGGCCGCTTGAGGACCACTTCGACCGCGTCGACGGGCTCGAGAGCGCGCTCAAGGACAAGGGCGACGACGCCAAGCTCGCCGCGGTGCAGTACGCCTCCGACCTCGCCGACATCCACTACGTGCGCCAGGGCGACCCGCTCGGACTCGGCCACGCGGTGCTCAAGGGACATCAGCACGTCGGGCACGAGCCCTTCGCGGTCCTCCTCGGCGATGACCTCATCGACGAGTCGAATCCCGTCCTGCCGAGGATGATCGAGGTGCAGGAGCGCACCGGCGGCTGCGTCGTCGCACTCATGGAGGTCCCGCACGACACGATCAACCTCTATGGCTGTGCCGCAGTCGAGCAGACGGGGGAGGACGGGGTCGTCCGGATCACCGGTCTCGTCGAGAAGCCGGACCCGGCGGACGCTCCCTCGAACCTCGCGATCATCGGCCGCTACGTCCTCGCGCCGGAGATCTTCGACGTCCTGCGCAGCACCCCTCCCGGCCGGGGCAACGAGATCCAGCTCACCGACGCGCTCGAGACCCTCGCGGCGGACCCGCAGTCCGCCGGTGTCTACGGGGTCGTGCTCGAGGGCGACCGCTACGACACCGGTGACAAGATCAGCTACCTCAAGGCGGTCGTCCAGCTCGCCGGCCGCCGGGAGGACCTCGCCGAGGAGCTCCACACCTGGCTGCGTGAGTACGTGGCGGCTCTCGACGCCCCGCAGGTCGGCGGCGACGCCGCCCGATGACCGAGATCCCCCGGCCGTGGGTCGACGACCGGTCGATGCAGACGTTCGCCGTCCTCATCGCGCCGGTGTCCGCGGCGGTCGACAGCGGCCTCGGCCGGACGGTCGCGACCGCGTTCGAGGAGGCCGGCTTCTCCGCCGTCGAATCGATCCTCGGGTCGGGGGAGCGGATCCAGGCGATCTGCGATGAGGCGGCCGGCGGATTCGACGTGCTCGTCACCCTCGGGGGGCTGCGCGTCAACGGCGATCCCGATATCGCCGACATCCTCCGGGGCGAGGTCGAGGTCGAGCTCCCCGGCCTCGCGGAGCTCCTCCGGCGCGAGCAGTTCGCCGCCGGGCACCGCCGGAGCGTGTTCGAGACCCCGCTGGCCGGGCGCCTCGAGGACACCCTCGTCGTCACCCTGCCCGATGATCCCGGGGCGGTGGAGGCGAGCGCACCGCTGCTCGCCGGCCTCGCTGCGGAGCTCCTCGCCGAGCGCGACCTGCCGCCCGTCGACGGCATCGAGTTCGATCTCGACGCCGAGGGCGGCGACGCAGTGCCGTGGCCGGTCGTCGTCGACGAGCCGCACCCCGACGCGACGATCCTCCACATGTGGGGATCGCGCCGCCGGCCCGGTGCCGAACCGCACGACCCGGACGCCGACCCCGTCGGGACGGACTGAGCGATGAGCGGTTTCTGGCCGGTGGTGCTGTCCGAGGGCGGGCTCGTCCTCCGGCCGCTGCGGCGCCAGGACGCCAAGGAGTATGTCGAGGTGCGCCGCCACAACGCGGAGTGGCTGCTGCCGTGGGAGGCGACGAATCCCGACCCCGGGTACTCGCTGCCGGCCTTCCCCACGCTCCGCCGCCTCCTCAACGGGCAGGCGCGCCAGGGCCTGCTCCTGCCGTTCGCGATCGAGGTCGACGGGCGCTTCCGTGGCCAGCTCACCGTGAGCTCGTTCCAATGGGGGTCGCTCATGAGCGCCACCGCGGGCTACTGGATCGACGAGCGGGTCGCCGGCCGCGGAATCGTGCCCACTGCGGTCGCGCTCGCCACCGACTACTGCTTCTCCGGTCTCGGCCTGCACCGGATGGAGATCAACATCCGGCCGGAGAACGCCGCGAGCCTCCGCGTGGTCGAGAAGCTCGGCTTCCGCGACGAGGGGATCCGAGAGCGGTACATGCATATCGACGGGAAGTGGTGCGACCACCGCACGTTCGCCCTCGTCGCCGAGGACGTGCCGTTCGGGCTGCTCGATGCATGGCAGCGGACCCGCAACCGGTCGGAGCGCGACTTCGGCTGAGCCGCCGGTCCGGCGGCTCGGTTCCGGCGCCAGCCCGATCCCGACACACCCCTCGTGATCCGATCGTGACCTCGCTCTCCCTTCTACAGTTGGACTGTGGATACCAGCATCACCATCGCCCTCGTCATCGGAGTGCTGTTCGTATTCCTGTTGCCCGCTTTCCTGCGGCGCATCGACCGCACGATCACCCACGGCCACATCGACGAGGTCCCCGCCACCGCCCGCGCCTGCGCCGAGGTCGGACCGCGCTCGTGCCTCCGTCCGGCGGACGGCCCGCGCCTCTACGCCGCCGACCGCGCGGCGTCCGAGTTCACCCCGCCGCAGATCGTTCACCCCGCGGCGGGCGCGGCACCGGAGCTCCACCTGTCCCGGCCCGTTCCGCAGCTCGCGGTCATCGACGGCGCGGTCGGCTCCGCGGCGGGCCGGGACCGGACCGCCGCGCCGCGCGACATCGAACCGGAGGAGGCGGTCCTGCCCCTGGCGGTCGGCCAGTCCGCATTCCTCCCGCTCACCGCACACCACGACCCGATGGACTCTCCCATGACTTCTTCCCACACGCCTCCCACCGCGGGCGCCTCGATGCAGCAGCGCTCGAACCGGGACCTGCCGGCGCACCTGCGGGCCCGGATCGCCGAGGCGCGGCACACCTCGGGCACCGCAGGCGGTCCGACGCCCGGAGCGGGTCGCCCGGTGCGCGGTGCGTCACGGCCGGCACCGCAGGGGTCCCACCGCGGGCCGCGGCCCGCGGGCGAGGCCCGTGCGCACGGAACCGCTGAGCCCGCTGCCCCGTCCGTCGGTCCCGAGGCCGAGGAGCGGATCGCCCGCCTCCGCTCCGCTCTCCCGTTCGTCGGCCTCGGCTTCCTCGTGACCGCGCTCGCCGCGCTCGTCACCGGGATCCTCGTCCCGTTCGGCGTGCTCCCATGGGCGGTTCCGGTGCTCGCTCTCGTGCTCGCCGTCGGCAGCCTCGCCATGGTGCGCTCGATCAACCTCACCATCCGCCGTCTTCGCCGCGACGGTCTCGCATCTCCCGAGGTCCGCTCCGCCGCGGACGAGTACGCCGCTGGTGCCGGCGATCCGGTCCGGAGCCGGACGGCGTCGACGAACGCCCGGACCGGCGGTTCCGACTCCGCTGATCGCATCGGGTCGGAGGACCGGGATTCGACCGTCGACCTGTCGGCCATCCGTGCGGTGTTCGCCGCTCGTGCGGACGACGCTGCTCCCGCCGCCGAGGCCTCCGCCGACGAGGAGTCGCACGGCACCGCCGATGCGCACCGCGACGGAGGGGTCGGCGCGAGCGACCAGGCCGTCGCCGACGATTCCGAGGCCTCCGAGGACGCTGAGGGCCGGAACGCGGAGCCGGGTGCTGACGCCGAGCGCCGGAGCTCGCGGCGCGGGCTCCGGGTCTCCCGTGCCCGTGAGCGCGTCGTGCTCAGCCTCGGTGCCGAGGAGGACGCGACCCCGGCTCCTGCCGAGCAGCCCGCGCCCGCCCCGCAGACCTCCGCCGCAGTGACGCCCACCGGACTCGGCGCCGACCTCGCCGTCGACGACGCGGCGGAGGGTGCCGCGGAGCACCGCACCCCGGACCGCTCCGCCGCGGCCCCGGGCGGCGACCTGCTCGCCACGCGCTTCGCCGCGACCGGCTGGACCCCGTCGCCGGTGCCGGCCCCGACGTACGTCGACGCCCCCGTCGTCGACCGGGCCCGCCCCGAGCCGGTCGTCCCCGACGCCTCGTCGTTCCACCTCGAGCCGCAGTCCAAGGAGAGCCTCGCCGAGCGCTTCGCCGCCGAGCTCGGCTACCGTCCCGAGCTCGAGGACGCCGCTCGCGAGGAGGACGCCGCGCCGGCCCGCGCGGACGGACCGCTCGCCCACGGGCGCACCGCGATCGGCGGAGCCCGCACCCGCGGGGTCGCCCGCGTCGACGAGGTGCTCGCCCGCCGCCGCGCCTGAGTCCCGCCGCCACCGTCCGCACCGCGTTCGCGCGGTACCGGCCCCGGACCTGCGAACGGCCCCCGATCCGCAGGGATCGGGGGCCGTTCGCGCTGACGGGCCGGGGGATCAGCCGCGCGGCAGCGCCACGTACTTGACCTCGAGGAACTCGTCGATGCCGACGCGTCCGCCCTCGCGGCCCAGGCCCGACTGCTTGTAGCCGCCGAACGGGGCGCCCGGGTTGGAGATCAGGCCGGTGTTGAGCCCGATCATGCCGCACTCGAGCTCCTCGGCCAGCCGCATGGCGCGGCCGATGTTCTCGCTGTAGAGGTAGCCGGCGAGGCCGTACTCGGTCTCGTTGGCGAGCGCGATCGCCTCCTCATCGGTGTCGAAGGGGGTGATCGCGGCGACCGGTCCGAAGATCTCCTCGACGCGGATGTCGGAGTCCTCCGGGACGTCGGTGATGACGGTCGGGGCGTAGAAGAACCCGTCACCGTCGATCTTCTGACCGCCGGTGAGGACCTTCGCACCCTTGGAGACCGCGTCGTCGACGAGCTCGGCGACCTTGTCCCGGGCCTTCTCCTCGACGAGCGGGCCCACCTCGACGCCCTCGTCGAGTCCGTTGCCGACCTTCATCGCGCCCATCCGCTCGGCGAGGCGCGCGGAGAAGTCGTCGGCCACCGACCGGTGGACGAAGAAGCGGTTGGCGGCGGTGCAGGCCTCGCCGATGTTGCGCATCTTGGCGACCATCGCGCCGTCGACGGCCTTGTCGAGATCGGCGTCCTCGCACACGACGAACGGGGCGTTGCCGCCGAGCTCCATCGAGGTCTTCATGACGTTCTTCGCCGCCTGCTCGAGCAGGCCCACGCCCACCTCGGTCGACCCGGTGAAGGTGACCTTGCGGGCGATCCCCGACTCCATCCAGGGGGTGACGACCCGGCCTGCGGAGTTCGAGGTGACGACGTTGAGCACGCCGGCCGGGAGGCCCGCGTCGACGAGCGCCTCGACGAGGAGGAGGGAGGTGAGCGGGGTGAGCTTCGCGGGCTTGAATACCATCGTGCAGCCGGCGGCGATCGCCGGGCCGATCTTCCGGGTGCCCATCGCGAGGGGGAAGTTCCACGGCGTGATGAGCACGCTCGGACCCACCGGCTCACGGGAGACCATGATCCGGGTCTTGCCGTCGGGGGACTGGGTGAAGTCGCCGTCGATGCGGACGGCCTCCTCGGAGAACCAGCGGAAGAACTCGGCGCCGTAGGTCACCTCGCCCTTGGCCTCGGACAGCGGCTTGCCCATCTCCGCGGTCATCACCGCAGCGATGTCGTCGGCGCGCTCGATGAGGAGTTCGTAGGCGCGGCGCAGGATCTCGGCGCGCTCGCGGGGAGCGGTGCGGCCCCAGGAGTCCTGGGTCTCGCCGGCGACCCGGATGGCCTCCTCGGCGTCGGCCGCGGAGCCGTCGGCCACCGCGGTGAGGACCTTCCCGGTGGCCGGGTTGATCACATCGATGGTCTTGCCGCCTTCGGCATCGCGCCACTGTCCGTTGATGAACAGGCCGGTCTGCATGCGGTCGATGATGGGCTGGACATCCATTGCGATGGTTCCCTTCCGTTGGGTGGTCCTGGCTCGCAGGGGCTGGGGTCAGTCTAGTGTGTCGCGGCGCTCGTTCCAGCGCTCTGTTCGGTTCGTGGACGGCGCCCGCGCACCGTGCGGGACGCGGGGAGCGGACCTGGACGGGGTCGGTGTCCGCTGGTTGGATGGGGGCATGATCGATCTCACCTCCACCGCCGCCGAGCTCCTCGAATCCGCCCGGACGGACGCCCACGGTCGGGCCGCCCACCTCGTCGCCCACGACGGAGTGCTGCGCCAGCTCGTCCTCGCCCTCCGCGAGGGCGCGGAGCTCGCCGAGCACAACGCACCCGCGGCGGCGAGCCTCCAGGTGCTCTCCGGGAGCGCCCGGCTGTCCTACGCCGAGGGGTCGGAGACCGCGGACGTCGAGCTCGCCGGCGGCGATCTCACGCTCATCGCGCACGAGCGCCACGGGGTGCGCGCGCTCACCGACTGCGTGCTCCTCCTCACCACGGTGACCGGACAGCCGGACCGCGCATGATCCGGGTCCTCGGGATCCGATGCGAGGGGTGACGTCGAGCCTTCCGCTCCGGGTCGCGGGACTCCCCGTTCAGCGGCGGGCGATGTGCTCGTCCCAATCGTCGTGCTCGCGGACGAAGTCGGCGACGAACGAGCATGCCGGGACGATCGTCAGCCCCTCGGCGACGGTGGAGTCGAGGGCGTATCGGACGACGGCACCCGCGAGTCCGCGCCCGCCCCAGGCGGGCAGGGTCTCGGTGTGCGGGAACAGGCGCTGCTCGCCCCGGTCGCGGTATGCCGCGAGGCTCACCCGGGTGTCGCCGTGCCAGGCGGCGAACTCCGAGGCCTCGGTGCTGTGGCGGAGCTCGAAGGTCTCGCCGTCGATCTCGATGGTGCGGGCGTCCTGGCTCATGAGTCCTCCTCGATGCGGAATCGACGCCCGCGGCGCTGACCGGGCCCTCGGCGGGCCGCGCGCCGCGGCTGACCGGATCAACGCCGAGGTGCGCGGCGGTATTCCGGATGCCGCCGGGCCGGGCGCCGGCCGCCCCGGCGGTTCCTGGTGACCAGGGGGCGGAGCGCAACGCAGTTCCGGTCGCCGTTCCCGGTCCTGAGGCCGACAGCGCAACGGAAACTGCACTGGCCGACGGAAACCTCGACAGGATCCGTCGGCCACCGCAGTTTCCGTCGTCGTCTCACGTCCGAGCGAGCTGGGGTGGCCGCGTCGGAGGGGGCGTCCGCTGCGGAAGGGGAGTCCGCGGCCACGGCGGAGGGGGAGTTCGCCTCCGCCGCGGAAGGGGAGCTCGCAGCCGCGGCGCCGTCCGAGGGCGCCAGTACAGTGGGGTGCAGACGGCGCACCCGTGGACTACGTCTGCGGACCGCACGATGATCCGCGTGCGGCGATTCGCGCCCATCCGGTCGAGGAGGACTTCATGAGGATTCTGGACGAGAACACCGTCACCGCGGCGCTCGACTACGCCGGAGCGATCGAGGCGCTACGCACCGCGCTCACCTCGGACTTCGATCCCGCCGACGACGCCACCCGGCTGTCGGCCCCGCTGAGTCGGGGCGAGTTCCTCTTCATGCCCGCGGAGATCGGCGCCTACGCCGCGGTCAAGGTCCTCACCGTGACCCCGGACAACCCCGCGGCGGGCCACCCGCGGATCCAGGGCAGCTGCCTGCTCCTCGATTCGCGGACCCACTGCACGCTCGCGATCCTCGACGGCCCGGCGATCACCAACCTGCGGACCCCGGCGGTGTCGCTGGCCGGAGTGTCCGACGCGCTCACCGCGCGGTTCCCCGACGGTGTCCGGATGACCGTGTTCGGCGCTGGGGTGCAGGGTCTCCTCCATGTCCACGCGGCGCGCGCCGTCGTCCCGGTGAAGGAGGCGACCGTGGTCGTCCGCTCCGCCGGGCGCGGGGCCGACTTCCTCCGCGGTCTCGCCGCCCTCGGGATCCCCGGGACCGAGGTCGTCGGCGCCGACGACTCGGGTGCCGACTCCGCCGACCTCACCGCGGCGCTCGCGGCCTCCGACCTCGTCGTCACAGCGACCTCGGCCGCTGAGCCGCTGTTCGACGACGCGGCGATCCGCGACGACGCCGTCGTCATCGCCATGGGCTCCCACAGCCCCGAGGCGCGCGAACTGCCCGCGGCTCTGCTCGGCCGCAGCACGGTGATCGTCGAGAGCCGACACACGGCGCTCGACGAATGCGGCGACGTCGTCCTCGCGATCGCCGACGGCGCTCTCACCATCGAGGACACCGTGACCTTCAAGGAGGTCGTCACGAGCGGCGGCGCCGTCCTCGCAGGCGACCGCCCCGTGGTGTTCAAGACCTCGGGCATGTCGTGGGAGGACCTCGTCGTGTCCACCGCGGTCTACGAGAAGGCGTCGTGACCGGCCTCGTGCCGCAGGTGGCCGGCGCCGCCGATGTCGACGACCTCGTCGCGCTCATCGAGTCGGCGTACCGGGGCGACGCCTCGCGCGCCGGCTGGACCACCGAGGCCGACCTGCTCGACGGCCAGCGCACCGACGCGGACATGGTCGCCGAGATGATGGCCCTGCCCGGCAGCGTCGTGCTCCTGCTCCGGGACGAGGCGGGCGCCGCGCTCGCCACCGTCAACCTCCGCGACCTCGCCGGCGGCACGGTGTACTTCGGCTCCTTCGCGGTGTCACCGCGCGGGCAGGGGCGCGGGGTGGGCAGTGCGCTCATGGACGCCGCCGAGGCCTTCGCCCGCGATCGCTTCGCCGCCGAGCGGATGCGGATGACCGTCATCGATCAGCGCGCCGAGCTCATCGCCTTCTACGAGCGCCGCGGCTACGTGCGGACCGGCGAGCGCGAGCCCTTCCCGTACGGCGATGTGCGGTTCGGCGAACCGCGCACCGATGATCTCGAGTTCGTCGTCCTCGTCAAGGAGTTCGATCCGCAGGCGGTGTGAGCGCGACCCGCAGACGGTAGGAGCCCGACCCGCAGGCTGGCTGAGCTCGATCCGCAGGCCGGCTGAGATCGACCCGCGCGCGGCGTGACGCCGCCCCGCCTCAGAACAGCATCGCGGGGACGACGAGGCCGCCGACGAGGAGGACCGGCCCGACGACGACCATCGACAGGCCGAACCGCAGCAGGATCCGCGTGAGCCGCTCCTTGTCCTCCCCGGGCGCCGTGGCGACCACCGTGGCACCGAGGGTGGAGAATGGGGACACGTCGACGACCGCGGAGCAGATGCCGAGCGCGGTGATGAGCGCCCAGCCCGGCAGGCTGCCGTCGGCGACGAGCGGGAGCGCGAGCGGCACGAGTGCGGCGAGGATCCCGGTCGTCGAGGCGAACGCGGACACGAGACCGCCGACCGCGCAGAGGACGAGCGCGGCGATGATCGGCGATCCGATGGCCTTCGCTCCCTCGCCGAGCAGATCGACCGCTCCCATCGTCTCGAGGACGCCGACGAACATGATGATGCCGCCGACGAGCAGCACGGTCGACCAGTCGATCTTGCCGACGGCGTTCTTCCCCGTACCCGGGTCGACGACGGTGAGTAGCGCGGCGAACGCGAAGCACAGCAGACCGATGTCGGGTTCGAGGCCGAAGGCGGCGATGGCGACGACGGCCGCGATGAGCCCGATCATGCAGATCACGGTGAGGATCTGGATCGGGGTGAACGGGGGCAGCGGTGCGTCGTGGTCGTCCGCATGGGCGGCATCGAAGGCCGCATCGTCCTCGTCGCCCTCGCCGAACGCGATCCCCGCGGTCGAGGCCGAGCCCCGTCGGAGCGCGGTCTCGCGCTCGAACGGATGGTTGCCGGGCGGGCCGCTGATCGGCGCGAGATCGGGCACGTCGAGCCGATCCGCGGATCCGTTGCCGCGGCCGCGGCGGGAGAAGAACCCGCGGCCGAACATCGCATAGGCGGCGAGGAGCAGAATCAGGTAGACGAGGACGGTGATCCCGAACAGGAGCAGGGGGTTGAGGCCGATCCCGGCGTCGTGGGCGGTGCCGTAGGTGACGATGCCGTAGAGGCTCGTCGGAGCGAACCCGCCGGCGCCGATGCCGAAGCAGATCGACAGGCCCATGAGGGCGTAGTCGACGCCGTAGCGGCGGGCGACCTGCATGCCCACCGGCATCATGACGAGCCCGGCCAGGGGAGCGCCCATCGCGGCGATCCCGGAGGTGAGGACGAAGAACACGACCGGGATGAGCGCGGCCTTCGACCCGATGCGGCTGAGCGCCGCGTCGATGATGCGGTCGACCGTCCCGTTCGTCTGCGCGATCGCGAAGAAGTACGTGACGCCGACGAGGAGCACCATGATCGACAGCGGGAACCCGGCGACGACCTCGTCCATCGGAAGGTCGGTGAGGAGGAGCGCGGTGCCGGCGGCGCCCGCGACCATGAGGACGCCGATGTGGACCCCGCGGATCGCGCCGAGCGCGAACAGGGCGATGAAGATGACGATGGCGGCGATCTGTGCGAGCACTCGGGCCTCCGGATGACGACTCGACGATGAGCTGACTCCTCGACGCTACACCCCGACCCGCCGGTAGGGCGGACTCCGGCGTCGCCGCCCGGTGTGCGATGATGCGAACGGGCCCGGTGCCCAGCGCTCCCGGTCCGCCCCCACCGGTCCGTTCACCGAAGGAGTCGTCCGTGCCGTCGCCGCTCGCTGCCCAGCAGGCCAAGCTCATCGCCGCCCAGCTGTTCTCCGGGGCCGGCATCGCCTCCGGGTACGCGGTGGGAGGTCTCCTCGCCGAGCAGATCACCGGGCGGACCGCGATGGCCGGCTTCGCGCAGATGAGCGTGATCTTCGGCGCCGGCGTCGTCGCCTACCCGCTCGCCGCGCTCGCCGCCCGTGCCGGACGGCGGACCGCGCTCACCCTGGGCTTCGGCATCGGCACCCTCGGCGCGCTCGTCGTCCTCCTCGGCGTCGCCCTGAGTTTCCTGCCGCTCTTCATGCTCGGGATGATGATGTGCGGGTCCTCCACCGCCGCCGGCCTCCAGGCGCGCTACGCCGCCGTCGATTTCGCCGACCCGCGGTCCACCGGTCGCGCGATGTCGCTCGTCGTCTGGGCGACGACGGTCGGCTCCGTGCTCGGTCCGAACTTCACCGCGCCCGGTGCCCGGCTGGGCGAGGCGCTCGGCATGGATCCGCTCGCCGGCCCCTACCTCATCTCGATGCTCGCCTTCGCGATCGCGGCCTTCTCCGCCTCGACGCTCGCCCGGGGGGTGAGCACCTCCGGCGCCCCGGCCTCGGATGCTCCCGTCGGCGACGACTCCGCCGACGGCGCCCCCACCGCGGCCGCGCCGTCGGCCGCCGCTGCCGGTCGCCTCGGGCTCGGCGAGGCGCTGCGGTACGCGCTCGCCCGTCCGGTGCCGGCGTTCGCGATCGTCACGATCATCACCGGGCAGATGATGATGACGAATGTCATGGTGATGACGCCGGTGCACATGGACCATCAGGGCTTCAGCCTCGGCGCGGTCGGCATCGTCGTGAGCATCCACATCGCCGGCATGTACGCGCTGTCCCCGCTGTTCGGCTGGATGTCCGACCGCTGGGGTCCGGGATCGGTCATCGGAGCGGGCACCGTCGTGTTCGCAGTGACGATCGTCCTCGGCGTCGTCGATGCGCTCGCCGAGCGCTCCTCGATGCCGCTGCTGAGCACCGCGCTCCTGCTCCTCGGCGTGGGCTGGTCGATGTACCTCATCGGCGGCTCCGCGCTCCTCACCCGCGCGGTGCCGCCGGAGGCGAAGGTCACCCTCCAGGGGGTGTCCGACTCCGCGATGAACCTCGGCGGGGCGCTCATGGCGGCGACGGCCGGCACCGTGCTCGGGCTCGGCGGGTTCCTGTGGATCAACCTCATGGCGACCTTCGTCCTCGCCATCTCCGTCGTGTTCGGCATCCGTGCGATCCCTCACCTCCGCCGAGGTGCCGCCGAGGCCTGAGCCGGCGGGGCCGGGATGCCTGAGCCGACGGTGCCGGGCGGGTCCCCGGGGCGCGAGCGTCGCCCCGCTCGGATCGCTGCTCCGTCCGGTGCGCGGACGCTCCGGATCACGTGCGCCGCACCGGTCTACAGTGGCCCCATGACACACCACTGGGCTCCCGAGACCGTCGTCGTCGAGACCGGCCGGCCGCCGCGTGAGCACGATGCCGCTCTCAATCCGCCGATCACGCTCACCTCGACTTTCATCGGCACCGCCGGCATCGAGCAGGGCGGCCGCCAGTACGGCCGCTACGGCAATCCGACGTGGGAGCCCTTCGAGCAGGCGCTCGCGGAGCTCGAAGGCGCGGCGCTCCCCGGACTCGTGTTCGCCTCGGGCCTCGCCGCCGTCACCGCCGCGCTCACCCTGGTGGAGCCCGGCGGCACGGTGATCATGCCCCGCCACTGCTACCTCGGAGCCCTGTCCGGGGCCCAGGAGGCCGCCGCGACCGGACGGTTCCGCATCGTCACCGTCGACATCGCGGACAGCGCGGCGGTGCAGGCCGCGATGACGCGCGCCGTCGCGGATGCGCCCGCCGGTGCCGCCGGTGCCCGGGCCGGCGGCGCCGCGCCTGGGGACGCTGCGGAGAGCGCGGGCTCGGACGCACCGGCGACCGGGCGCCGCCCGGTGCTCCTCTGGCTCGAGAGCCCGACGAATCCCATGCTCGAGGTCGCGGACCTCCCTGCGCTCATCGAGCACGCCCGCGGGGCCGGCGTCCCCACCGTCGTCGACAACACCTTCGCCACCCCGCTCGTGCAGCGCCCCCTCGAGCTCGGTGCCGATGTCGTCCTCCATTCGGTGACGAAGTCGCTCTCCGGACACTCCGATGTCGTGCTCGGAGCCGTCGCCACCTCCGACCCAGTGCTCCGCGAGACCCTCCATCACCACCGCTCGGTGACCGGCGGGATCGCCGGACCGTTCGAGGTGTGGCTCGCCCTGCGCGGGCTGCGGACGCTCGCCCTGCGCGTCGAGCGGTCCCAAAAGAACGCGCTCGAGCTCGCGCGCCGCCTGAGTGCGCGCCCCGGCATCGAGGTCCGGTTCCCCGGCCTGCCCGACGATCCCGGGCATGCCCGCGCGGCCGCCCAGATGTCCGGGTTCGGCTCGATCCTCTGCATCGTGCTCCCCACCGCCCGGGCGGCGACCGCCGTCGCGGAATCCGTGCGGCTGTGGACCCCAGCGACCTCGCTCGGTGGGGTCGAGAGCCTGCTCGAGCGCCGCCGGCGGCACGCGCAGGAGCCGCATTCGGTGCCCGAGGGGCTGTTGCGGCTCAGCGTCGGGATCGAGCACGTCGACGATCTGTGGGCCGACCTCTCGGGTGCGCTCGACGTCGCCCTCGGCTGACGCGGGGGCGGCGGCAGCCACCCCCCGCGGCTCGCCTGCGGCAGGCGGGATCTTCCTCGTGCGGTACGCCTGTGCGGTCGGTGACCCCGGGGCGGGCCTTTACCCGGCCCGGCCGGTTCATTAGACTCGCCATAGTGAACGTTTGATCAGTGCCGGGCGATGGAACGCCGACGCAGAGGTCGGGGCGCCGCCGGTGCGCAACAGAGGAGTTGCCGTGGACCTGGAATTCGAGCTCGCCCGCACCCACCTGCCGATCGCCGGCGTCTACCGCCACGCCCATGAGATGCCCGAGCGCACCGCGCTCGTCGCCGGCGACACGGTCATCTCCTACGGCGAGCTGCTCGAGCGGGTGCAGGCGACCGCCGCGCGGCTCACCGCCGCCGGGGTGGGCCGGGGCGACCGCGTCGCGCTCGTCGCCGGCAACGCCGCCGAGTTCGCTGTCGTGCCCTATGCCGCCTACCTCATCGGCGCGATCATCGTGCCGGTGAACTTCCGCCTCGCTGCCGGGGAGATCGCCTACATCCTCGACAACTGCGAGCCCTCGGTCGTCGTCGCCGACGCGGAGCGCGCCGAGGTCACCCGGACCGCGCTCGGCGCACCCGTCGTCGGGCGCGCGGGCGGACCGGCCCCGGAGCTCATCGACCTGCTCGAGATCACCGCTCCCGCAGACGAGTCGCTCACCGCGCCCGACCCCGTGGTGTGCTCGATCGACGACGACCAGGCGATCATGTACACCTCGGGCACCACGGGACGCCCGAAGGGGGCGGTGCTCACCTATTCGAACTTCCTCGCCACGACCATGCGCTCCTCCGCCTCGTGGCAATACGTGCCCGGAGCGGACGCGGTCCTCATCGCGTCGCCGATGTTCCACATCGCCGCCTTCAACGTGCTCACGACGAACATCGCCAACGGCGCCACCTCGGTCATCACCCCGTCGACGGGCTTCGACGCCGGCCACCTCCTCGACGTCATGGCCGAGCACCACGTGACCCGGACCTTCATGGTCCCGGCGCAGTGGCAGCTCATCGTCGACGAGCAGCGCCGCAACCCCCGGCAGGTCGACCTCCGCTTCTACAGCTGGGGTGCGGCCCCGGCCACCGAGGCGCTGCTCACCGCGATGGGGGAGACCTTCCCCGAGGCGAGCTCCCAGGCTGCGTTCGGGCAGACCGAGACCACGGCCTGCGGGGTCTCGCTCTCGCACGAGGACTCGCTGCGCAAGCTCGGCTCGGTGGGTCTGCCGGACCGCAACTACTCGATCCGGGTGGTCGATCCGGAGATGAATGACGTGCCGCGCGGGGAGGTCGGTGAGATCGTCTACCGCGGGCCGGGCGTGATGAGCCGCTTCTGGAACAACGAGGCGGCTACGGCCGAGGCGTTCGCCGGCGGCTGGTTCCATTCGGGGGACCTCGTGCGGCAGGACGAGGAGGGGTTCCTCTATGTCGTCGACCGGGTCAAGGACATGATCATCTCCGGCGGGGAGAACATCTACTGCGCGGAGCTCGAGAACGTCATCGCCTGGCATCCGAAGGTCGCCGAGGTCGCGGTCGTCGGCCGGGCCGACGAGAAGTGGGGCGAGGTGCCGGTGGCGATGATCGTGCCGCGATCCGATGACGATGCGCCGACGCTCGAGGAGATCCGGGAGTTCTGCGACGGGAAGCTCGCCCGCTACAAGCTGCCCAAGGACATCGTCGTCAAGGACGCCTTCCCGCGCTCCGGCACCGGGAAGATCCAGAAGACCGTGCTCCGCGACGAGGTGTGAAGCGGGGCATCCGCCCGGGTGAGAGTGCAATTTCGGAAGGTTTCGCGCTCAGGAACCTTCGAAAATTGAGGTCTCAGTGGGGGCGGTGGGGGAGCATGGTCTGCTCGAACAGCACCGCGCCGAGGTCGTCGTAGCTCGCATCCTCCGGGTACCATTCGGGCATCCGGGTGAACTCCCCGCCGTCGGTGTGGCCGAGCTCCTCGATCTGCTCGGCCCATGCCCGCGCGGCCTGGTCGAGCCGCGCCGGGACCTCGGGTACTCTGGCGTCCTCCGCGGTGCGGGTGCTGAGCTGGCCGGCGTGCTCGGCGATCGCCGACTGCACGTCCGCATCGAAGGGTCGGACCGAACCGCCGGCGGTTAGGGCCTGCTCGACCGCCACGGCCTTCGCCCCGATGACGAGCTCGGTCATCGTGCTGAACGCCGTCGCCATGGAATCGAAGATCACCTGCTGGTAGGCCAGCGGCAGCTCGGAGTAGGTCTTCCCCGCGACATAGGCGCCGGCGGCGCGGGAGAACCCGGCCTCCGTCGTGTAGCCGATGTGCGGGGCGACCTCGAAGGTGCCGGCCTCGACGTTGGGGGCGAGCTGTCCGAGGTCGCAGTCGACGGTGCCGCGCTGGAGCGCCTCGTAGGTCTCGGGGAACGACAGCGACACCGGTGAGGCGCCGAGCTCCGTGACCTGCTCGCCGGCGGCCGCGGAACCGATCCGCATCTGCGTGCCCTGCCAGTCGGCGCGCCCGGTGAGCGCCTCGGAGCACATCGTCGAGTACCCGCCGGAGGCGAGCAGCGGGATGAGAGGGACGAGGTCCTTGTCTGCGAACTCCGCGAGCACCTCGGGCGTGTCCCACCCGGCCTGCACCCCGGCGGCGTTCGTCGTGAGGTCCCCGGAGACCGGGGAGGACGGCAGCGTCGACATCGCGGTGCCGATCGCGTCGAAGGCCGGGTACTCGGTCGGGGCGTAGGACGGCAGGGTGTAGGCGAGGTCGACCCGGCCGTCGGCGAGCGCGTCGTCGATCTCCGCGTACGAGGCGATCGCCTGCCCCCACACGACGTCGACGGTGATCTTCCCGCCGGAGCGCGTCTCGATCGCTTCCGCGATGTCGGTGCCGTTGGGGCCGAGGATCGACTCCGCCGAGGTCGCGGAGGGCTGGTAGGTGATCGTCACCGGGTCGAGCTCGGCGAGTGCGGCATCCACCTCGGACTGCGCGGCCCCGAACGCGAACCCGGCGCCCGCCTCGGCGGACCCCTGGTCCGCGGCGCCTCCCGCGCCGCCGGCGCACCCGGCGAGCAGGCCGGCGGCGGCGAGGAGTGCGATCCCCGGGCCGGCTCCGCGGCGGGCGAGGGGTGGGGCGATGGTGGCCGGGGTGCGGTGCATGGTTCTCCTAGGGCGTTTGGCGGGCGTGCACCCACCCTATTCCGCAGGTGGGCGATCCGATCGGGCCTGCGGTATGACGATCGCCACAGTCCCGTCTCCGGCTCGCCAGGGCGGTGCCGTGGTCCAGCGCGCACGACGGTGGGCCGTTCCCGGATGATGGGGTCCCTGGACGCGCGCCCGCGGACCCTCCAGGACGCACGACAGCGCCGCCGGAGGGGAGATCCCCTGCCGGCGGCGCCGTTGTGGGTGGACGTGCGTGTACCCGATGAGCGTGCCAGGTCAGTGCATGAGTCGGGTCAGCACATGGGCCCGATCGGTGCGTGAGCCCGATCAGCCCTCGGCGCCCGGACGGTGATCGACGAACGCGTCGTCGTAGACGGCCTGGCCGACCTCGCGGTAGTCGGTCTCGGTGTCGTACCACTCGTCGAAGTCCGCGGTGGAGCCGCCGTCGGTGAAACCGAGCTCCTCGATCTTCTCGGTCCACTGCTGCTCGGATTCCTCGACGCGGCTGGTGATGTCGTCACCGAGGATGCCGGAGGACTGGATCTCCTCCTTCTTCGCGTCGTTGAACTCGCCGATTTCCGTCTGCAGGTCGGCGGGGAACTCGACGATCTCGCCGTCGGCCTCCTTGGCCTGCTTGATGCCCTCGGCGTTGCCGCCGATCGTCGTCATCATCTGGCCCTGGTAGTAGTCGGCGTAGACGTCGAACAGGATCTGCTGGTAGGCGAGCGGCAGCTGCTCGTACTTCGTGCCGGCGAGGATCGCGCCGGGGGAGCGGGTGTAGCTCGTCTCCGTCATGTAGCCGACGTGCGGAGCGACCTCGAAGATCCCGCCCTCGGCGCTCGGTACGAGCTGGGCGAGGGTGCAGTCGACGGTGCCGCGCTGGAGAGCCTCGAAGGTCTCGACGTACTCGATGGACACCGGCGAGGCGCCGATCGAGGCCATGAGATCGTTCTGGGTCGCCGAGGCGATGCGGACCTGCCGGCCCTGCCAATCGTCCTTCTCCATCCCCGGGTCGCTACACACCGAGTAGTAGCCGCCGGAGGCGACCACCGGCACGAGCGGGGTGATGCCCTTCGAGGTGTACTCCTCGACGATCTCCGGGGAGTCCCAGGAGACGTCCGCGGCGACCGCGTTGGCGACCATCTCACCGGTGAACGGCGAGGGGGAGATGCCGGCGAGCATGTCGCCGAGCGCGTTGACCGCGGGGAACTCGGTGGGCTGGTACACCGGGAGGGTGTACGCGAGATCGACGCGGCCGTCGGCCAGCGCGTCGTGCACCTCGCCGTAGCCCGCGATGGCCTGACCCCACACGACGTCGACGGTGATCTTGCCGCCGGACTTCTCCTCGATCGCCTTCGCTAGCTGCGTGCCCGAGGGCGACTGGATGGAGGCCTCGGACGCGGCGGAGGGCTGGTAGGTGATCGTCACCGGGTCGAGATCGGCGATCGCCGCATCGATGTCCTCCTGCGAGGCGCCGAGCTCGTAGCCCCGCCGCATCGATGTCCTCCTGCGAGGCGCCGAGCTCGTAGCCCTCGCCGCCGCCGGCCTCCCCGCCGCCGCCTCCTCCGCCGGCGCTGCCGGCGCAGGCGCTCAGCCCGAGGGTGAGCGCGGTGGCTGCGGACAGGACCCCGATGGTGCGGGTGCGCGTGAAGAGGATGCGCTGGTTCTTCATCATGACTCCTTCGGTCATTCGGGTGGATGCCCCGGTGGGGCGTCCGGATCTGTGGGGTCCGTGCCGGCGATGCGGCCGGCGGGTGTCGCTCCGGCCCGGGGAAGGCTGCGGCCCGGCGGCGCTCCCGCCCCGGACTCGCCGGTGGCGGGGACCGGAGCCGGTCCCCGCCACCCTAGGGCATGATACTCGCTCGTCAGCTCGGACGGTGCTCCATGTCCGCGCCCTTCTCGTAGGAGGTGCGGGCGTAGTCCATGTAGTCGGTCTCGGTGTCGTACCAGTCGTTGAAGTCCTTGGTCTCACCCTCGTCGGTGTAGCCGAGGGCCTCGAACTCCTGGGTCCACTTCTCCTCCGCTTCCTGGATGACGGTCGAGATGTCCTCCCCGATCTGGCCGTTGCCGATCGCGTCCTCGGTGAGGGTCTCGGAGTAGGCCATGATCTCCTGCTGGATGTCGTCGGCGAAGGGGTTGACCTCGCCGCCGTTGTCCTTGGCCTGCTGAACCGCGGCCGCGTTGCCGTCGATGACCGCCTTCATGCCGCCGGAGGAGGCGAGCGCGTTGCTGTCGAAAATGATCTGCTGGTAGGCCAGCGGCATGTCCGGGAAGCTCGATCCGGCGAGGTACGCCCCCGGGGAGCGGGAGAAGCTCGCCTCGGTGGTGTAACCGAGGTGCGGGGCGACCTCGAAGATCCCGGCCTCCGCGCTCGGCACGAGCTGGCCGAGCGTGCAGTCGACGGTGCCGCGCTGGAGCGCCTCGAAGGTCTCGGTGTACTCCATCGACACCGGGGAGCCGCCGAGGTGCTGGACCTGCGCCGACTGGGCGGTGGACGCGATGCGGACCTGGAGGCCCTTCCAGTCGTCCGCGGACTCCACCGGATCGGCGCACACCGTGTAGTTGCCGCCGGACGCCGCGAGCGGGGTGAGGGGCACGAGGCCCTTCTCCTCGTACTGGGTGAGGACGTTCTCATTGGCCCAGGCGATCTCCTTGCCGACCGCGTTCGCGACGAGCTCGCCCTGGAACGGCGAGGCCGGCAGGCCGGCCATCGCGGTGCCGAGGTCGTTGACCGCGGGGAACTCGGTGGGCTGGTACACCGGGAGGGTGTAGGCGACATCGATCCGGCCGTCGGCGAGCGCGTCGTGGACCTCGGCGTAGCCGGCGATCGCCTGGCCCCAGACGATCTCGACCTCGATCTGGCCGTTCGAGCGCTCCTCGACGAGCTCCTTGAACACCGTGCCGGCCGGGGCCATGACGGAGTTCTGCGAGGCGGCCGAGGGCTGGAAGGTGATGGTGATCGGGTCGAGGCCCTCGATCGCGGCGTTGACGTCCTCCTGCGAGGCGCCGTACTCGAAGCCGGAGCCGGCATCGCCTCCGCCGCCTCCTCCGCCGCCCGAGCCGGCGCTGCCGGCGCACGAGCTCAGTGCGAAGGTCAGTCCTGCGGCCATCGCGCAGATACTCAGCGCCCGGCGGGACGGCCGGAACGTGGTGAGTGCTTTCACTGGTGTCTCCTTTGTGGTCGTTCTCCGTTGAACGGGTGAAAGGCGGCCCGCACCGTGGTGCGGTGCGGGCCGGGCGGTCGTGCCGGGAACGGGGTTCCCGGCACGACCGGTGCCGGTGTCCGGCTACTGGGTGGCTGTGCCGCCGCTCGTGCGCTCGAGGAGGTCGGGCAGCCATTCGGTCATCTGCGGGACCGCGATCATGATCCCCAGGAACAGGATCGCGATGGGGAGGAACCAGGCCAGGGACACGAACACGTCCTTGAGGGTGACGGTCTGGCCGAGGTTGACCTCGGGGCTCTTGCAGATGTTGTGGACGATGTAGGACAGGATGCCGACCGGCGGGGTGATCATGCCGAGCTCTCCGAGGAGGACGACGAACACGCCGAACCACAGCGGGCTGACCTCCATCGCCTCGAGGGTGGGCAGCAGGATCGGGATGGTCAGCAGCATCATCGACAGGGTGTCGAAGAACATGCCCATGACGATGTAGAGCACGACGAGGACGAGGAGGAAGCCCACCCGGTTGAGTCCGAAGCCGAGGATGAAGTCGGTCATCATCGGTGCCAGGCCGGTGATCGCGAGGAGCTTGGTGAGCATCTCCGCGCCGATCATGATGAAGAAGATCGCGGCGGTCGCGCTCACCGTGGAGAACGCGGCGTGGGTGACCTTCTGGAACGGCTTGTCCTTGCGGGTGTAGAACAGCGTGAGGAGAAGCGCGGTGAGTGCGGCGGCCGCGCCGGCCTCGGTCGGGGTGAAGACGCCGGAGAACATGCCGCCGAACAGGACGATCATGATGACCGGGAAGCCCCAGATCTCACCGAGGGACTGGAAGCGCTCGCCCCAGGTGACCCGGTGCACCTCGCCGGTGGCGTCCTTGCCGCGGCCCACGAGCTTGGGGGCGATGATTCCGAGGACGAGGATGAAGAGCGCGAAGGTCACCGCGATGAGGATGCCCGGGACGGCGCCGGCGACGAGCTGCGGGCCGACCGGCACGCTGGCGATGCCGGCGTAGACGACGAGGAGGATCGACGGCGGGATGAGGTTGCCGGGCAGGCCGGCGACGATCACGGTGCCGACGGCCAGGCGCTTGTCGTAGCCGGCGCGGAGCATCTCGGGGATGCCGGCGCGGCCGAGCGCGTAGGTCATGCCGATCGTCGAGCCGGACACCGAGGCGAGGCCGGCGCCGGCGGCGGTGGTGCCGATGCCGATGCCGCCGGGCAGCCAGGAGAACCAGCGGTCGGTGGCGCGGTAGATCTTCGTCGTCATGCCCGACTGGGTGAGCAGCATGCCCATGAAGATGAACATCGGGAGCACGGAGTACGACCACTTCGACACGCCGTGGAACGGCGAGGTCGAGAGGATATTGATCGTGGCCGGGATGCCCGAGAGGGCGTACACGCCGATGAGGCTCGGGACTGCGAGGGCGATCGCGACGGGCACGCTGAGGAACATCAGGATGATCATCATCGCGATGCACCACATGCCGGCGACCGCGCCCGACGGGCTGGTGAACAGGCCGACGAGGCAGATCGCCACGAGAGCGAATCCGACGATGAGCGAGATGATCCCGGGCTTCTTGCGACGGGAGTCCGAGGGCAGGACGCTGGGGATCGTCCCCAGGTTGGTGTCAGCGGAGGTAGACATAAGTGCGATTCCTGTCTGGGAGCCCGTCAGATGACGGTTTCTTCGATGTCGTGCTGGGCATGCTCGCCGGTGAGCAGGTCGACCTCAGGGTCGCCGGTGCGGAGCGTGACGATGATGTCGACGACGAAGAGGATCGCCAGCACGACGAACACGAGCGGCACGAGGAAGTAGACCGGCCAGGTGATGATGTCGGTGACGCCGGCGGTCGAGCCCATCTCCATGTTCTCCATCGCCTCGTGGAATCCGAACCATGCGAAGCCGATGCTCACGAGGGCGGACAGGGCGAAGGCGAAGATCTTGAAAATGGCCGCGGTGCGGTGGCTCATCCGCTCGATGACGAGGGAGACGGTGATGTGCTCCTTCTGGAGCTGCGCGGCCGGGATGCCGAGGAGCGCGATCATCGGCAGGTACCAGTACGCGACGATCTCGTTGGTGCCGTAGATCGGCGCGTTGAAGAAGTACCGGAGGAGAGCGTGCGCGACGACGTGGAGCATCATGACGATGAGCGCGATCGCGGTGAGGACGGAGAGGACCTTGTCCGCGCCCTGGTTGAGTTTCAACATCGGAGTCACCTTTGATTCGACGATGGACCGGCGGTGATGCCGGTGTGAGCTGCGGCATGATGCCGACTCGCTTGGATCAACTTAACGATTGCTCATTAGAAATACAAGACGCCCCAGGAAAAACCTGAAACCGTTATCAAGTTTCTCCTGCGGGCGTCCCGCGGAGGGTGAGAAGGCGGCTCGGACGCCGCCTCCTCGGGCCTACTTCTTGGGGGCGTAGCGCTTCTTGATGTCCTTGCCGATGATGTACTTCATCACCTCGGACGTGCCGCCGTAGATCGTCTGGATCCGGCTGTCGCGGAACGCCCGACCGATCGGGTACTCGAGCATGAAGCCGTAGCCGCCGTGGAGCTGGAGGCAGCGGGTGACGACCTCGAGCTGGAGCTCCGCGCCGACGAGCTTGGCTTTCGACGCCTCGACCGCGGTGAGCTCGTCGTCGTTGAGCGCGAGCGCGCAGCGGTCGACGTAGGCCTCGAACGCATCGACCCGGGCCTCGAGCTCGGCGAGCTCGAACTGGGTGTTCTGCAGGTCGCCGAGCGTCCCGCCGAACATCTCCCGCTCGAAGACGTACTTCGAGGTCCACTCGAGCGCGGCGCGGGCGCCGGCGAGCCCGCCGGTCGCGATCCCCATGCGCTCGTAGGGCAGGTTCGTCATGAGGTGGATGAATCCCTTGCCCTCCTCGCCGAGGAGGTTCGCGTGCGGCACGCGGACATCGGTGAAGGACATCTCCGAGGTGTCCTGCGCGGCGAGGCCGACCTTGTTGAGGTTGCGGCCGCGCTCGAACCCGGGGGTGTCGCAGTCGACGATGAAGAGCGAGACGCCCTTCGAGGCCGGGACGTCCGGGTTGGACCGGGCCACGACGACGACCCAGTCGCAGTTCTGACCGTTGGTGATGAAGGTCTTGGCCCCGTTGATGACCCACTCGTCGCCGTCGCGGACGGCGCGCGTCGTGATGTTCTGGAGGTCGGAGCCGGCGCCCGGCTCGGTCATCGCGATCGCCGCGATCTTCTCACCGGCGGCGAGGCCCGGCAGGTAGCGCTGCCGCTGCTCGTCGTTGGCGAAGGACTCGAAGTAGCCGGGGACGATGCCGTCGGACACGCCCCAGCCCGAGGTGGCCGAGCCGAAGCCGCGCTTGGCGACCTCCTCGCCGCGGACCATCTCGAAGCGGTAGTCCTTGATACCCGAGCCGCCGTACTCCTCCGGCAGGGAGAAGCCGATGACGCCGGCGTCGGCGGCGGCCTTCCACATCGAGCGGTCGACGATCTTGTTCTTCTCCCACTCGTCGAAGTGGGGTGCGACCTCTTTCTCGAGGAACGCCGCGACGGTCCTGCGGAAGTCCTCGTGGTCGGCGGTGTACAGATTGCGCTTCATCGCACTCTCCTGGGTGTGGTAGCGGCGGATTCGCCGGTCGTGGACGAGCGGCTCAGAGCAGCTCGAGGATGGTGGCGTTGGCCTGGCCGCCGCCCTCGCACATCGTCTGCAGGCCGTACTTGATGTCGTTGTTGACCATGTTGTGGACCATGGTCGTCATGAGGCGCGCACCCGAACCGCCGAGGGGGTGGCCCATCGCGATCGCTCCGCCGTGCGGGTTGAGCTTCTCCGGGTCCGCGCCGATGTCCTTGAGCCAGGCGAGCGGGACCGAGGCGAAGGCCTCGTTGACCTCGAAGGTGCCGATGTCGTCGACCTTGAGGCCCGACTTCTTGAGGGCCTTCTGGGTGGCCGGGATCGGGGCGGTGAGCATGATCACCGGATCCGAGCCGGCGAGGACGGCGGTGTGGACGCGGACGAGCGGCTTGAGGCCGAGCTGCTTGGCGCGATCCGAGCTCATCATGAGGAGGGCGGCCGAGCCGTCGGAGATCTGCGAGGCGTTGCCGGCGGTGACGACGCCGTCCTCCTTGAACACGGTGCTGAGCTTGCCGAGCTTCTCCAGGGTGCCGCCGCGGCGGATGCCCTCGTCGGCGGTGATGAGGCCGTGCTCGGTCTCGACCGGGACGATCTGGGACTCGAAGGCGCCGGAGTCGGTGGCGGCGGCCGCGCGTTCGTGGGAGAGGAGGGCGAAGCTGTCCATCGCCTCGCGGTCGAAGCCCCAGCGCTCGGCGATCATCTCCGCGCCGACGCCCTGGTTGGGCTTGGTGTTGTCGTAGCGGGCGAGGAACTTCTCGCCGTAGGGGACCTTGCCCATCGAGGACGAGCCCATGGGGTTGCGCGACATCGACTCGACGCCGCCGGCGACGACGATGTCGTACTGGCCGGCGATGATGCCGGCGGCCGCGAAGTGCACGGCCTGCTGCGAGGACCCGCACTGGCGGTCGACGGTGACGCCGGTGACGGTCTCGGGGAATCCGGCGGACAGTGCGGCGGTGCGGCCGATGTCGCCGGTCTGCTCACCGGCCTGGGTGACGCAGCCCCAGACGACGTCGTCGATGAGCTCGGGGTCGACGCCGGCGGTCTTCACGAGGTCCTCGAGGACGAGGGCGGAGAGGTCGGCGGGGTGGATGCCCGAGAGCACGCCCTCGCGCTTTCCGGTCGGGGTGCGGCGGGCTGCGACGATCACTGCATCGGTCATGGGAACTCCTCTGTTCGTGCGGGATGCGATCGGTAAAAAACAGACTAAACGTACGATCAGCTTCACATATCCGGGAAAAACAGTCAATATGGACTGGTAAGCATTTCCGCTGCGTTCACACGCGTTCATTCGATGAGGAGTCAACGATATGCAGATCAAGGATCAGGTGGCGTTCGTCACCGGTGGGACCTCGGGCCTCGGACTGGCCACCGCGAAGGCGATCGTCGCCGCCGGCGGCAAGGTCGTCGCCTACGACCTCAAGGGCGGGGAGGCCGTCGCCGACATCGACGGCATCGAGTTCGTCCAGGGCGACGTGACGAACGAGGAGCAGGTGCTCGCCGGCCTGGCCAAGGCCAAGGAGCTGGGTGACCTCCGCATCGCCGTCAACTGCGCCGGCCTCGGCAACGCCATCCGCGTGTCGGGCAAGAAGGGTCCGTTCCCGCTCGACAAGTTCAACTTCGTCATCCAGGTCAACCTCGTCGGCACCTTCAACGTCATCCGGCTCGCGGCGGCGCAGATGCAGCAGGCCGAGCCGATCGACGGTGAGCGCGGCGTCATCATCAACACCGCCTCGGTGGCGGCGTTCGACGGACAGATCGGACAGGCCGCGTACTCGGCGTCCAAGGCCGGCGTCGTCGGCATGACCCTGCCGATCGCCCGCGACCTCGCCTCGACCCTCATTCGGGTCAACACCATCGCTCCGGGCATCTTCGAGACGCCGCTCATGGCCGGCGCCTCCGAGGAGACCAAGGCCTCGCTCGGCCAGCAGATCCCGCACCCCTCGCGACTGGGCCAGCCCTCCGAGTACGGCGCTCTCGCCCAGCACATCATCGAGAACCCGATGCTCAACGGCGAGACCATCCGGCTCGACGGCGCCATCCGCATGGCGCCGAAGTGATCCGGGCCATCGACCGATGACGAGTGAGCAGGCGCTGTCGGCCGGGCCCTCGGGGGAAGCTCCCGAGGGCCCGGGCGGCGCGCCCGCTCGCCTGCGTCTCGCCGGGTCGCCGGTCGCGGACACCCTGGGCCCCGGGATCGCCGGACGACCAGTCGAGCAGCCGGGCGGACAGGAGCGCGGCAGAGTCGCCCGCGAGGAGATCCTGTCCGCGGCGATCGCGTGTCTGCTCGAGGACGGCTATGCGGCGACGACGACGATGCGGGTGCAGGAGCGGGCGGGAGTGTCCCGCGGCAAGCTCCTCCACCACTTCCCGTCGAAGCGCGCCCTCATCACCGCCTCGATCAGCCGGCTCGCCGCCGACCGGCTCGACACCCGCACCTCGGACTACTCCGCCGCGCCGCCGGAGTCCGACGTCCCCGCGCGAGTCCGCTGGGCGATCGGGACGATCTGGCTCACCTTCTTCCACCCGAACTTCTGGGCCGCGCTCGAGACCTGGATCGCCGCCCGCACCGATTCCGAGCTCGCCGCAGAGCTCATCGACCACGAGAAGCAGGTGCTCGCGCGCGTCCGCGAGAACACGCACCGGATCTTCGGGGAGACCGTGTGCGCCGACCCCGCCTTCCCGGCGATGCTCGACGTCGTGTTCACGAGCATGCGCGGCATGGCCCTGACCTATACCTTCTCCGGCCGCGATCCGGACACCGAGCCGATGATCGAGACCTGGGTGCGCACCGCCCTCGCCCTCCTCGAGCACGAACAGTGACCTCGCCATGACCTCCCCCTCGAAACCGCAATTTCCGAAGGTTCCTGAGAGCGATTCCGCAGGAATTCGCAATCTCGGCGCGGGGTCGGGCGCGGACCGCGCTCCGGGAGATGCCACGGGTCTCGGTTCGGGCCACGGCACGCGCCTCGCCTCGGGTCCCACCTCGGATCCCGCCGCCCGACTCGCCACGGGCCTCACCTCGGACCTCTCCGGACTCAGGATTCCGCTCATCGCCGCCCCCATGCTGCGGATCTCCGATGTCGCGCTGACCTCGGCGGCGATGCGCGCCGGCATCGTCGGCGCCTTCCCCACGCTCAACGCGCGCTCGAGCGCGGGCCTGCGCGACTGGCTCACCGAGCTCGACGCGATCCAGGCCAGCGCCTCGGGCCTGTTCTGCCCCAACCTCGTCATGGCCGATGCGCACGCCGCCGAGCACGCCGCGCTCGTCGCCGAGTCCTCCGCCCGGCTCGTCATCACCTCGGTCGGCTCCCCGGCGCCGGTCACCGGACTGTTCGCCGAGGCGGGGATCGCGGTGCTCGCCGACGTCGCCACGGTGGCCCACGCCCGGAAGGCGGTCGCCGCGGGCGCGACCGGCCTCATCCTCCTCACCGCGGGTGCCGGCGGCCAGACCGGGTGGCTCAATCCCTTCGCGTTCATCACCGCCGTCCGGGAGTTCTTCTCCGGCCCGGTCGTGCTCGCCGGCGGGATGACCGGTGGACGCAGCCTCGCCGCGGCCCGCGTGGCCGGGTACGACCTCGCCTATGCCGGGACCCCCTTCATCGCGACCGAGGAGAGTCCGGCGAGCAGTGACTACTCCGCGGAGATCACCGCCGCCACTTCCGATGACATCCTCCTCACCTCGGCGTTCACCGGTCTGCCGACGAACATGCTGCTGCCCTCGATCCGCGCGGCCGGCCTCGACCCGGCGGCGCTCGACGAGGAGATCCGGCCCGAGGCCGCCGCCGAGCTGTTCGGCAACCGGGCCCGCGGCCTCGGCCCCCGGCGCTGGGCGGACATCCACTCGGCCGGGCACTCCGTGGCCGGCGTGAGGAGCGTGATGAGCGTCGAGGCGCTCGTCGCCCGGTTCGCCGAGGAGTATGCAGCGGCCCGCGACCGTCCCATCTGACCCGACCCGGCCCGACTCGGCCCGGTCTGTCCGACCAGCCCGGCACTCCCCACCTGACCGGCCTGCCCCACCTGACCGGCCCAGACCAGCTCAATCCAGACCAGACCACACCAGACCAGCCCAGACCAGCCCAGACCAGCCCGAGAGCACCCGCCGCCGAATCCGTCAGCCACAGCCACCGGACCCGCACCGGGTTCCATCACCCACGAGGAGCATCGATGGAGATCGCCGCCCACCTGACCGGACCCGCCTACGGCACCACCGTCAAGCGCACGCTCGAGCGCTATCCCGAGCGCATCGCGTTCAAGGACGTCCGCGGTCAGCAGACCTACGCCGAGGTGCTCGACCTCATCGGCCGCTACCAGGCCGTGCTCACCGCCGCCGGTCTGCAGCGCGGCGACGGAGTCGCGGCCCTCGGCGCCAACCGCTACGAGGTCTGGGTGCTCGGCGCCGCCGTGCAGTCCCTCGGGCTCTACATCACGTGGCTCCATCCCATGGGCTCGCTCGCCGACCAGACGTTCCAGATCGGCGACGCCCAGGTCAAGGCCCTCGTCGTCGATGAGTCCACCTACGGGGAGCGCGGGCGCGAGCTCCAGAAGGTCGCTGCGGACGGCGGACTGCACATGTGGACGATGAGCCCCGCCGACTTCGCCGCCGACCTCGAATCCGCCGCCGCCTCGGTGGGCCCGCAGGACATGCAGGTCATCGGGAACCACGAGGACCTCAGCATCATCAACTACACCGGCGGCACCACGGGACGCCCCAAGGGCGCCTACCGGCACCAGTTCAACCTCGGGCCGTCGACGGCGGACATCCTCGCCGACTTCGAGCTCCCGGAGACCCCGCGCTACCTGCTCATCCCGCCGATGAGCCACGTGGCCGGGACGAACGTGCTCCCGACGCTCGTCAAGGGCGGCACTGTCCACCTCATGGCCGGATTCGATCCGGCGGCGGTGCTCGAGACGATCGAGCGGGAGAAGATCAACTTCACGCTCTTCGTGCCGACAATGGTCTACGCCCTCCTCGACCATCCGGACCTCGACACCCGCGACAGCTCGAGCCTCGAGTACATCCTCTACGGCGCCTCGCCGATGTCGGAGAGCCGGCTGCGCGAGGGCATCGAGCGGATCGGCCCGGTGTTCGGGCAGCTCTACGGTCAGACCGAGTGCTACCCGGTGTCGATCCTGTCGAAGGAGGACCACGAGGATCCCGCGCTGCTGCTGTCGTGCGGCAAGCCGGTCGAGTCCGTCGACGTGCGGATCCTCGACCCGATGGGGGAGGACGTGCCGGTCGGCGAGTCGGGCGAGCTGTGCGTGCGCGGCCGCGGCGCGATGACCGGTTACTGGCGCCGCGACGATCTCACCGCGGAGACGATCGTCGACGGCTGGCTCCACACCGGCGACATCGCGCGGATGGACGAGCAGGGCTACCTGTTCATCGTCGATCGCAAGAAGGACATGATCATCTCCGGCGGGTTCAACGTCTACCCGCGCGAGGTCGAGGACGCGCTCGGCACCCACCCCGCAGTGTCGCAGTGCGCGGTCTTCGGCATTCCCGACGAGAAGTGGGGCGAGCAGGTCACCGCGGCGGTCATCCTCAAGTCCGGCGCGACGGCGAGCGAGGAGGAGCTCATCGCCGTGGTCAAGGAGCTCAAGGGTGCGGTGCAGGCTCCCAAGCAGGTCCTCATCGTCGACTCCCTGCCCCAGACCGCGGTCGGCAAGGTCAACAAGCGCGCGCTGCGCGACCAGGTCACCGGCGACTGACCCGCAGTGTGCAATTTCCGAAGGTTCCTGTGAACGGAACCTTCGGAAATTGCACACTCACCCCAGCGACGCGGAAGGGTGGATCCGGAGGCTCACCGTCGCTCCGGCAGGGGGATCCGGTGGCAGTTCCGCGCTGACAGGAGGATCGGATGACCGAACAGCAGACGCCGCAGAGATTCGCGGCATTCCTCCGGGCGATCAACGTCGGCGGCGCGCATCGTCTGCCCATGGCCGAGGTGCGGGCCGTGCTCAACGCGCTCGGCGCCTCGGACGTGGCCACCTACATCCAGTCCGGGAACATCGTGTTCACCGGGAGAGCGGATGGCAACGGGGTCGAGGCGGACGGGACCGGGGCCGGTGCCTCCGGGGCCAGGGCGGACGGGACCGGGACGGGTGCCTCCGAGGCCGAGGTGTGGGCGGCTCGCATCGCCGCCGCGCTCGAGGAGCACGCCGGCTTCCCGGTGCCGACGACGGTCCTCGCCGCCGCAGACCTCACGGCGGCCCGCAGCGCGTGCCCGTTCGCGCCGGACGATCCGCGATTCTGCCACCTGATCCTCCTCGCCGCGTCGCCGCCCGCCGGTGTGCTCGACGAGATCCGGGGGCTGACTTCGGGCACGGACACGGAGGTGGCGGTTGAAGGGGCTACCGCATACCTCCTCACCCCGGGCGGGCTGTCGGCGTCGAGGCCGGCGGCCGCGATCCTCCGGCGCCTCGGCGGCACCGCGCGGAACCTGCGCACGATCGATGCGTTACTAGACCGGATCTGATGGGAGTGCGGAGGCCATCGCTGGGGGCAGGTGAGCTCCCCGCGGCCACCCGGACGCTCCCGGCAACCACCGGAGCGTTCCCGGAGTCGCCCGGTGGCTGCCTCCAGCCGCTTTCCGGGTACCCGGCCCTGCCCCTCGGCGCCCACGGATCCCCGAAACGGGAGGCACCCATGCACCCCCGCAGTGGGAGGCGCAGCGTGGGGCCTTCCGGAGAGGGCCGGAGGCGCCTCGGGGGTACCCGGAAGCGCCGTGAGATTGCGAAATCGTGCGGATTCGCTCTCAGGAACCTTCGAAAATTGCACTCTCGGGGCGGATGGCGATGGTGATCTTGGCGGCGCCCTCGCCGTGGGCCGCGGTGATCGCGAGCGCCCGGGGGACGTCCTCGAGCCCCATTCGCACCTCCGTCATGTGCCCGACCTCGATCGCGCCCGTGCGGATCGCATCGAGCGCTTCGTGGAAGCACCACTGACCGGGCTCGCCCTGCGCGTTCGAGAACCACTCGACGGTCGCCGCCTTGCGGAACGCCGCCATCGTCGGGAACGTCCCGACCTGGAACTCGGGGTAGCCGAAGTTGCCCACCACCCCGCGCACCCGCACGAGCTCGATCGCCAGCGCCCGGGTCGCATCGAGCCCGGCGGCCTCGATGACGAGGTCAACGCCCTCCGGATGCGCCTGCGCGACGGTGGCCGCGAGCTCGTCGGCGTGCACTGCCCGGGCCCCCGCCTCCCGGCCGAACGCGATCCGCGCCGCGTCGACGTCGGAGGCGAAGACCTCGACGCCACGGGCGCGGAGCAGCTGGACGAAGAACTGTCCCGCCGACCCGAGGCCGATGACCGCAGCGCTCCGCATGCCCTCGCGCCAGTACTTGGCGAGCGCGGCGATCGTGCAGCCGAGCTGCTGGGCCATGAGCACATGCGGCAGGTCGTCGCCCTCGCGCAGCGGGATCACACTGCCGGCATCGAGCGCCTGGTACTCGGCGAAGCACCCGCCGAACCGCCCGCTCGGCACGGTGAGCACGACCGCGCCGGGCTCGATCCCGTCCGCGCGCGAGGCCACGACGCGCCCCACGCCCTCGTGCCCGGGATACCCCGGGGAGCCGACCATCTCGGGCCGGTGGAAGTCGGGGTCGACGAGGTGGACGTCGGACCCGCACACCGAGGCATAGGCCATCTCGACGAGCACCTGGCCGGGGGCCGGTTCGGGGACGGGGAACTCCGCGACCGCATAGTCCATCCCCGGCCCGAGGCGCACCGCCCGCATCGTCGCAGCCGGCCGGTCCGCGGCCGGACCCGGCCGGTCAGCGGTCGCGCCGGATCGGTCTGCGCCCGCACCCGTCCGGCCTGCGCCCACACCCGCCGGGCCCGCACCCGCCAGGCCCGCGGCCGAACCCGGCACGCCGGCAGCCCCGCCCGCCCGGTCCGGCCCGGGCTCCGCAGGCACCGAGCGCTCCGAACCCACCGAGTCCTCCGAACCCACCGAACCTTCCATCACGAATCCTTCGCCTGGATCCAGAGGCCCTCCGCCTTGACCCGCACCTCGCCGTGGCACGTGACCTCGCCCTCGAGGAAGCGCTTGCGGCCCTCCTCCTTCGTCACCCGGCCGGTGATGACGAGCGGCTCGCCCACCGGGGTCGCCGCGTCGTAGAGCACGTTGAGATAGCGGGTGAAGGCGCGCGGGACGCCGCCGGAGTTCGCGGCGTTGCCGAGGACGTGGTCGAGCATGAGCGCGACGATCCCGCCGTGCACCCGGCCGGGAGGGCCCTGGTACTGGAGCGGCAGGGTGAGGGAGCACCGCGACTCGTCGCCGTTCCAGCGGATGTCCATCGGCGGGGCGATCGGGTTCCGCGCCGAGGAGGCCGGAGTGATGTCGTGCGCGATGTGGCTGCGCTGCGGGTGGGGGTCGTCGAGGACGATCTTCGCCGGGTCCGCGGCTGCGGCGGCGAGCTTCTCCGCGATGAACGCGACGTGCTCGGCGAGAGGCCCGTCGTCCTTCTCGGAGACGAGCGTGTGGATGAGCTCGCGGGTGAGGCGGGCGGGGTGTTCGGCGAAGGGCGTCGTGGTCATGGTCGTCTTCCAGTTCTGCGGCGGCCGGTCCCCGGACCGATGCCGTGTCGGGTCTTGTGCGTTGCGGGGTTTCCCACTAACGTTTCTGAACAAGCGTTCGGTAAGATTGATTGTAGTCCTCAACCGCCGGTTCACAAGGGTGTGCCGGCGACGCGGCCGGTCGGTCCGTCCGGACGCCCGGCCGACGCGGCAGTTCTCCGATCACGAGGAAGTGATGTGCATGTACCCAGGCAAGTGGGCGGCGACGACCCCCGACAAGCCGGCCGTGATCATGGCCGACACCGGTGAGACCCTCACCTACGCCGAGCTCGAGGACCGCTCCCTGCGGCTCGCCAACCACTTCCGTGGCCTCGGCCTGCAGCCCGGGGGCCACGTCGCGATGATCGCGGAGAACCGGATGGAGATCATCGAGGCGTACTGGGCGGCCCTGCGCAGCGGCACGTTCATCACCGTCGTGAACCAGCACCTCACGCCCGCGGAGAGCTCCTACATCATCCACGACTGCGACGCCTCCGTCGTCCTCATCTCCACCGGGCTGAAGTCCGCCGCTGAGCTCAACGAGGCCTGCGCGGACATCCCCCACCGGGTCGCCGTCGGGGGATCGCTCCCGGGAGCCGAGGACTACGAAGCGGTGCTCGCCGCCGCGAGCCCCGAGCGTCCGGACCACGAGCCGCGCGGCGACGACATGCTCTACTCCTCGGGCACCACCGGCCGGCCCAAGGGGATCCTGCCGACGCTCAAGGACCAGTCCGTCGAGGACGAGAACGTCCCGCTCATCCAGCTCTTCACCGCCCTCTACGGGTTCGGCGAGGACACCGTCTACCTGTCCCCGGCACCGCTCTACCATGCGGCCCCGATCCGCTTCGTCATGACCACCCACGCCCGCGGCGGCACCGTGATCGTCATGCCGAAGTTCGACGCGGAGACCGCGCTCGGCCTCATCGAGAAGCACCGGGTGACGCACTCGCAGTGGGTGCCGACGATGTTCGTCCGGATGCTCAAGCTGCCCGCCGAGGTGCGGGAGAAGTACGACGTGTCGAGCATGCGGGCCGCCATCCATGCCGCCGCACCCTGCCCGATCGAGGTCAAGCGCGGGATGATCGAGTGGTGGGGTCCGGTGATCTACGAGTACTACGCCGCGACCGAGGCCAACGGCATCACCGTGATCAACAGCGAGGAGGCCCTGCGCAAGCCCGGCTCGGTGGGCCGCGACGGCCTCATGGGGATCGCCCACATCTGCGGCCCCGACGGTGAGGAGCTGCCTCCCGGCGAGGTCGGCACGATCTATTTCGAGGCCGACCCGGACAAGGATCTCTTCGTCTACTACAAGGACGAGGCCAAGACCGCCGGCACCCGGCACCCCGTCCACGAGCGCTGGACGACGATCGGCGACCTCGGGTACCTCGACGAGGACCGGTTCCTCTTCATGGCCGAGCGCAAGAGCTTCCTCATCATCACCGGCGGGGTGAACATCTACCCGCAGGAGGTCGAGAGCGAGCTCGCGCTCCATCCCGACGTCAAGGACGTCGCCGTCGTCGCCGAGCCCGACGAGGAGCTCGGCGAGATCGCCGTGGCGTACATCGAGGCCGAGGACCACGTGCGCCCCGGCGAGGAGCTCGCCGAGCAGATCCGGACCTGGCTGGCCGACCACGTCGCCCGCTACAAGATCCCGCGGAAGTTCTACTTCATCGACGAGATGCCGCGCACCCCCACCGGCAAGCTCGTCAAACGCAAGCTCACCGAGCAGGCGTCCGCCTAGCAGCACCGGCGGGCACCTCGGCGCCGGCCGCCCGGCCCGAGGCACCCACACAGAGAGAAGACAGACACATGAAGGCCATCCACGTCACCCGCCTCGACGGACCCGAGGCCGTCGAGTTCGTCGACGCCGAGCGTCCCGCCCCCGGCCCCGGCGAGGTCCTCATCGAGGTCGCCGTCGCCGGCGTCACCTTCCCCGAACTCCTCCAGACCCGCGGCATGTACCAGGTGCGCCACGAGCTGCCGTTCGTGCTCGGCTCCGAGGCCGCGGGCACCGTCGTCGAGGTCGGCGAGGGCTCCCGCTTCGCCGTCGGCGACCGCGTCGCCGCGATCACCGGCAAGGGCACCTTCGCCGAGTACCTCGTCGCCGCCGATCAGCAGACGGTCAAGGTCCCCGACTCGGTGAGCCTCGCGCACGCGGCCGGGATGCCGATGAACCTCCTCACCGCCGACTTCTCGCTGCGCGTGCGCGGCAATGTGCAGCCCGGCCAGACGGTGCTCGTCCACGGCGCCGCCGGCGGGCTCGGCTCGGCCGGCGTGCAGCTCGCGCTCGCGATGGGCCTCGAGGTCGTCGCCGTCGTGTCGACCGACGACAAGGCCGCGATGGTCAAGGACCTCGGCGCGCACCACGTCGTCAAGGCCGAGGGCTTCAAGGATGCCGTCCTCGAGATCTTCCCCGACGGCGTCGACGTCGTCTACGACCCGGTGGGCGGCGACCGCTTCACCGACTCGCTGCGCTGCCTCAAGCGCTTCGGGCACCTCCAGGTGCTCGGCTTCACCGCCGGCGAGATCCCCACCGTCAAGGTCAACCGCCTGCTGCTGAAGAACATCTCCGTGGTGGGCGTGGCCTGGGGCGAGGCGACCCGCGGCAACCCGAACCTCATCGCCGAGCAGTGGGACGTGATCTCCGAGCACGTCGCCGCCGGCCGCCTCAACCCGCACATCCACGCCACCTACCCGCTCGAGCAGGCCGCCGCCGCGATCTCCGAGCTCGACAACCGCGCCGTGCTCGGCAAGGTCCTCCTCGAGGTCAAGCCCGAGGCCTGAGCCGGCGACCCGCTCGGCGCCGGCATTCCGGCCACCGGGCGGGTCCTCCCGGCCCGGCCCGGCCGAGCCCTCACCCCGCACTCCACAGACGAAAGGTCCGATCATGGCCGATCAGCACGATCAGCACCTCAAGGTCACCGTCGACGACGGTGTCATGACGATCCAGTTCATCCGTCCGCAGGCGCTCAACGCCGTGACCCGCGAGGTCGCCGCGGCGCTCGAGGCGGCCGTCGACCGCGCCGCGTCCGAGGCCCGCGCGGTCATCATCACCGGTGACGAGCGCTCCTTCTGCTCCGGCGCGGACCTCGGCGGCGATTCCGCGGCCGGCGGCGAGCGCAAGGGCGTCGGCCTCGACGTCATCAACCGCATCATCCGCAAGATCCGCGACCTCAAGGTCCCGACGATCTCCGCGGTGTCCGGCCCCGCCGCCGGTGTGGGCTGCTCCTTCGCCCTCATCTGCGACTACGTCGTGCTCAGCGAGGATGCGTATCTCATGCTCGCGTTCACCAAGATCGGACTCATGCCCGACGGCGGCGCCACCGCGCTCGTCGCCGCCTCGGCCGGTCGTCACCGCGCTCTGCGGATGGCGCTCACCGCGGAGAAGGTCAAGGCGAAGACCGCGCTCGAGTGGGGGCTGGCCACCGAGGTCACCCCGGGGGAGACCTACCTCGAGCGGGCGCAGGAGCTCGCCGCGCAGTTCGCCTCCGGGCCCACCCTGTCGCTCGGCGAGACCGAGTACGCGGTCAACCAGGCGACGCTGTCCGAACTCGACGCCGCACTCGACCGCGAGGCCGAGGGGCAGTCCCGTCTCCAGTCCAGCGGCGACTTCGCCGAGGGCGTGGCCGCCTTCCGCGAGAAGCGCGCCGCGAAGTTCGAAGGGAAGTGAACGACGATGAGTGATTTCCTCGATCTCGACGGCCACGTGGCCGTGGTCACCGGCGGCAACAACGGCATCGGGCTCGGGATGGCCCGCGGGCTCGCGCAGGCGGGCGCCTCGGTCGCGATCTGGGGCCGGAACACCGAGCGGAACCAGGCGGCGGAGAAGGAGCTCTCCGCGCTCGCGCCGGTGAAGCCCTTCGCGTGCGACGTCTCCGACCCCGCCCAGGTCGAGGCCGCGATGGCGGGCACGATCGAGGAGTTCGGCCGGGTCGACAGCCTCATCGCCAACGCCGGGATCGGCGGGAAGAAGGGGCCGTTCCACGAGATGACGCTCGACGAGTTCCACGACATCGCGGCGGTCAACGTCGACGGCGTGGTGCTGAGCTTCCAGGCCGCGATCAAGCAGATGATCAAGCAGGAGTCGGGCGGCTCGCTCGTCGTCGTGAGCTCGCTCGCCGGCATCGAGGGCGCGGCGACGAACGTCCACTACGGCGCCACGAAGGGCGCGGTGCTCGCGATCATGCGCGGACTCGCCACCGAGTACGCCCGCTACGGCATCCGCACGAACGCGATCCTGCCGGGGTGGATCGACACCGACATGACGTCCGCGGCGGTCGGCAACGACACCTTCACCGAGAAGGTCATCAAGCGCGTGCCGATCCGACGCTGGGGCACCCCCGAGGACTTCGCCGCCGCCGCGGTGTACCTCGCCGGGCCCGGCAGCGCCTACACCAACGGCCAGCAGATCGTCATCGACGGCGGGTACTCGGTCTTCTGAGCGAGCACCCGCGCCCCAGCGCCTGAGCACCACCCCACCCGAGCGAGAGGACGAGGATGTCCGAGTACACCCACATCACCTACGAGGTGAGCGAGCAGATCGCCACCGTCACCATCGACTCCCCGCAGACCAAGAACGCGTTCACCGCGCTCATGGGCCAGGAGCTCATCGCGGCGTTCCGCACCGCGGATGCCGATGACGGCGTCAAGGTCGTCGTGTTCACCGGCAAGGGGCGGTTCTTCTGCCCCGGCGCGGACCTGTCCGGAGGTGCGAACACCTTCGACTACGACGCGCGCGAATCCGCGGCCGTCGACGTCGCCGGGGACGGCGGGGAGACCATCGAGGGCGTGCGCCGTGACGGCGGCGGCCGGGTGTCGCTCGCGATCGCGGCGATGCGCAAGCCGGTGATCGTCGCGTTCAACGGTGCCGGCGTGGGCGTCGGCTCGACGATGACGCTGCCGTGCGACATCCGGATCGCGAGCGAGGACGCGAAGTTCGGCTTCGTGTTCGCCAAGCGCGGGATCATGCCCGAGGCGGCCTCGACGTGGTTCCTGCCGCGCGTCGTCGGCATCAACCGGGCGCTCGAATGGGTCTACACCGGGCGCGTGTTCGGCCCGCAGGAGGCGCTCGAGGCGGGGCTCGTGTCCCGCGTGGTGCCCGCCGGCGACCTCATGGACACGACCTACGCGGTGGCGCGGGAGCTCGTCGAGGGCTCCTCGGCGCTCACCATGGCCGCCGGCCGGAAGATGCTGTGGGGGATGCTCGGCGCGGACTCGCCGTGGGAGGCGCACCGCCTCGACTCGCGCGGGATCTACGAGCTCGGCCGGATGTCGGACGCGAAGGAGGGCGTGACCTCGTTCCTCGAGAAGCGCCCGCCGGAGTTCCCCGCCCGCATCCCCGCGGACTACCCCGAATGGCTGCCCGACTTCCCGGGACCCCAGCCGGTGGAGTGACGCACGCCGCCGAGGTGCAGGCCGGTGCCGAGGTGCGGGCCGGTGCCGAGGTGTGAGTCGAGATCGAGGTGCCGGCACGGTTCGAGCAGCGGGCCGGGGATCGCAGCAGCGGTCCCCGGCCCGTTCTCGTCCCCACGGCACGTGCCCGGGTGCGTGATGTGATCGGGAACGTGACCGGCCCTGCCGGCGGGCGCCTCGGCGGCGGTCCGGGTGCGCGCCCGGGTACGTGACCAGCCCTGCCGGCGGGCATGTCGGCGGCGGTCCGGGTACGTGGCCCGGAACGTGACCAGCCCTGCCGGCGGGCGCCTCGGCGGCGGTCGACGAAGAAATGTTAGCCTTTAGTCCGGAATGCGAGCGTGACGCCGATCACGCGATATGATTTCACTCGCACCACCAGCACCGCACCACCAGCACCGCACCATCCGGCCACAGCGAAGTGAGAAGGAGCTCCGATGCTCAGAGGAATCCCGTCGACCATGGGCGACAACTACCCATTGAACATCAGCTCCCTGCTCACGCACGCGGCGACCGTGTTCCCGGACACGGAGATCGTCCACCGGAGCATCGACGGCGCCTGGCACCGCACCGACTACGGGCACATGCGCCGCCGCGTCGCGCAGCTCGCCCACGCCTTCGACGAGCTCGGGATCGGCGCCGGCACCATGGCCGGCGTGCTCGACTGGAACCAGCTGCGCCACTTCGAGCTCTACTTCGCCGTCCCCTCGGTGGGCGCGACGATGCTCCAGATGAACCTCCGCCTGGCCCCGGCCGACCTCGTCTACGTCGTCGAGCACTCGCAGGCGGAATGGGTGTTCGTCGACGAATCGCTCCTGCCGATCGCCGAGCAGCTCGCGCAGAAGGAGGAGGTCCGCTCCACCGTCAAGGGCTGGGTGGTGATGACGGACAAACCGTCGTCGGAGATCTCGACCACCCTGGACAACGTCCACTTCTACGAGGACCTGCTCGCCGGCCGGCCGGAGGAGTACGACTGGCAGTTCATCGAGGAGACGACCGCCAGCTACGCCGGATACACCACCGGCACCACCGGTCGCCCCAAGGGCATCTACTACTCCCACCGCTCGATGTACCTCCACACCTTCGGCATCATGAACGCCCTGAAGATGGGCTACACCGACACCGTCATGCCGGTCACCCCGATGTTCCACGTGGTGTCCTGGGGCATCCCGCAGGCTGCGGTCGCCGCCGGGGCCCGCGTCGTGCTGCCCGGCCGCTTCACCGCCGACAACATCGGCGACGTCGCCGAGGCGCTCATCAGCGAGGGCGTGACCGTCGCCAATGGCGCGCCGTCCCTGTTCGCACCGATCCTCGAGTACATCAAGGCGTTGCCGGAGACCCCCGATCTGTCCCGCGCCCGCCTGGTGTCCGGGGCCACCGAGCCGCCGCTGTCGCTCATGAAGGGCTTCTCCGACCTCACCGGCGCGCAGATCATCCACGCCTACGGGGCGAGCGAGACGAGCCCCGTGGTGTCCGTGAACTGGCAGATCAAGCCCGACCTCGGCGAGCTGTCCGAGGCGGAGCGCTGGGACCTCAAGCGCTCGCAGGGACTGCCGGTCGCCGGCGTCGAGATGAAGATCGCCGACCCCACCGGCGTCGAGCTGCCGCGCGACGGCAAGAGCGTGGGCGAGGTGTTCCTCCGCGGACCGTGGATCACCACGAGCTACCACCAGCTCGCCGACAACGACGAGCGCTTCCACGACGGCTGGTGGCGCTCCGGCGACGTCGGCGTCATCACCCCGGCCGGCTACCTCAAGCTCACCGACCGGCTCAAGGACGTCATCAAGTCCGGCGGCGAGTGGATCTCCTCGATCGACATGGAGAACGGGATCCTCGACCACCCGAACGTGCTCGAGGCCGCGGTCATCGGCGTGCCGGACGAGAAGTACCAGGAGCGCCCGGTCGCCTACGTCGTCCCGCGCGACGGCCGGGACGTCACCCGCGAGGACATCGCCGAGGTGCTCGGCGAGCGCTTCGCCAAGTGGCAGCTGCCCGACCAGGTCATCATCGTCGACGAGCTGCCGCGCACCTCGGTGGGCAAGCTCGACAAGAAGCTCCTGCGCTCGCAGTGGAGCGAATGAACACGATGGTGCGCGGCGCCGGGCCGGAGTGCGGAGGGGCGAAGGTGCGTGACGCTGCGGCGGTGCATCGGAGCACCTCGGCGACCGGAACCTCGGCGTGCGGCATTGCAGCACGCGGCGCCGGGCCGGAGTGATCGACATGACCGGAGGCTCCGTGGATGAGCCCCGCCGCGAGCTCGCGATCATCGACGCCGCGGAGGTCACCACTGCGGTGATCCGCGCCGAGCGGTACCCGATGGCCGAGCTCCGCACGCTCTTCGATGCGGCGTTCTCCGGGCTGTTCGCGGTGCTCGGACTGCGGGGGATCTCTCCGGCCGGGCCGGCCTTCGCGCTCCATCACCGGCAGCCGGATGACACCGTCGACATCGAGGTCGGGGTGCCGATCGATGCCGATCTCGGCGAGCCCGCAGAGCTCGACGGCGGGCTCGTGGTCGAGCAGTCGCGGATTCCTGGCGGGCGCACCGCAGTGCTCTCGCACTTCGGCGGGTACGACGGATTGGGGCAGGCGTGGGAGGCGTTCCTCGGGGAGCTCCGGAGCCGCGGAGCGGAGGTGCGGCTGCCCTTCTGGGAGGTCTACGTCACCGAGCCCGGCCCGGACGTCGATCCGGCCACCCTCCGCACGGACCTCGTCACCCTCGTGGAGTAGACGGTTCTGCGTGGAGTGGGCGGCCCGGTGGGTGTGCTCGTCTGAGGTCGGCGGCTGCCCGCCTGAATTCGACGGTTCGGTGGTTCTGCTCGCCCGAGGTCGACGGTCTGGCGGCCCGGCGAGAGCCTCAACCCGGTCGTGACGGAGAGTGCGACGGAAACTGCGGTGGCGGGCGGAAACTGTGAAGGCTCCGGCCGCCACCGCAGTTTCCGTTGCACAGAGCGGTTCCCCGCTCGGCGCGCGGCCGCGCGGTGTACGGATCTTCGCGCCAGTTCGGGCCGAGGCCTGCCTGTCGGCGCCGAGCGACCCGAACCGACCTCTCGATGCGCTTTACAGGTGAGATGTCAACGAGAACTGCAGCTGCACGCAGATCCTGTACAGGATCCGCGCGCAGCGGCAGATTCTGCGTGTGAGTCAACTCCGGGACGACCGGCGGCATCGGCCGGGGCGTCCGCGCGTCCGCTCCCGGGGGCGGTGCCGGCCGGTAGGGAGGGACGTCCACTGCCCCGCCCTCAGCCAGCCGGGGAGCCCCACGTCAGCTCCCAACCGCCTCGGGCCCGGCTCAGTCGCGGGGGCCGGCCTCCTCGGCGGTGCTGATCTCGTCCTCGGCGAAGTCGCCGTCGTCGGGGTGGGTGAAGAGATAGACGCCCTGCTTGAGGAAGCCGTTGACCTCCCACCCGTCGGCGAGCAGCCCGGCCATCGCATCGCGCTGGGCCATCCGCCACCGGGTGGCGAGCTCGGCGTCGTCACCGCGCAGAGTCTCCATGTCCGCCGGGATCCGCACGGCGGCGACCTCGGTGCTCCGGGGCACCTCGCTCAGCACCGGCTCACCGTGCTCGCCGAGGTCGAGGGCATGGACCGCGCGGCCGAGGGCGTCCTCGCCGAGTAGCGTCCGCTTGGCCGGGAGGTCGAGGCGCCAGGACACGAGAAGCCGGTCGGAGGCCTGCCCTTCGTTGACGCCGTCGCGCATCTGCCCGTAGAAGTCCTCGAAGTATTCGAGGGCGTTGACGCCCAGGCGGTTGAAGTTGAAGTAGGCGTTCCGAGCGATGAGCGGGTCGAAGGTCCAGGTCATCTGGCGGATGCCGCGGTTGAGGCACCACAGTCGCTGGTGGAGCTTCATCGCCGCGCCGGTGCCGCGGCCCACCTGCTCATGGCGGACCCCGGCGATGTGCGAGTGCATCATCTTGCCGAGCGGCTCGCCGAAGAACCCGATCGTGACGCCGATGAGCGAGTCGTCCTCGGAGTCGAATGCGCCGGCCACGTAGTTGCCCGCGTGGGCGAGTGCGACGATCAGCCCGGGCTCGAGCTGCGTGGTGCCGGCGCGGCCGACGTTCCACACCTCGTCGAGCAGGAGCGAGGCCTCGGCCGCTTCCTGCGCGGAGTGGAGCGCGCGCATGGTGATCCGCGCGGATTCCTGGGCTGCGGCAAGTTCGTCCTCGGCGATCGCGAGGATCTTCGAATCAACTGAGCTCATGCGCTCATTCTGCCACTTGAGCCCGTGCGCAGATACCGTTCGCGCCCGCTGTCTCTGCACAGGTGCCCAGCGGTCTCACACCGTGGTCGCGCAGTCCCGCACCGTGGGTCGCGCCGCCTCGGTGCAGCCACCGTCAGCGCGCAACAGGCGTTGGTCGACAGCCGCCATCGACCTCGGCGGTGCCCTCCGCGGGGGAGTAGCCTTCTCGCATGAGCGATTCGGAACTCGATCTCAGCACGGTGAGCGTGCCGCGCACGGACGCGGCACCGGAAGCGGACGAGCAGGCCGGGGCATCGACCGGGACGGATCGGACCGCACGATCCGCCCAGGCCGCCGACCCCGCACGCTCCTCCCAGGCCGCCGACCCCGCAGCGGACTCCCGCGCGGCCGCCGGCCCCGAAGCCGACACCCAGGACACCGCTTCCGGCACTGCCGAACCGCAGCGTCTCGCCCCGGTGGCCGTGGTGGGTGCCGGCACCATCGGGCTGTCGTGGGCGCGGCGGTTCGCAGCGCACGGGGCACCGGTGCGGATCTTCGATCCGCGGCCCGATCTCGTCGAGGTCTGCGCCGCGCTCGTGGCCGAGGTGCCCGAGGCCGAGGCGCTGCTCACCGTGGCCCGTTCGCTCGACGAGGCGGTCGACGGGGTGCGCCTCGTCCAGGAGAGCGGCCCGGAGGACCCGGGCGTCAAGGTCCAGATGTTCGCCGACCTCGCCCAGTACGCGCCGGTCGACGCGCTCCTGGTCTCGTCTTCCTCGGCGATCACCGCGAGCACCATCGCCGCCCGGATGACCGACGAGGACGCCGCTCGCGTCTTCATCGGCCACCCCTTCAACCCGCCGCACGTCATGCCGCTCGTCGAGGTCGTGCCGGGGGAGCGGACGGCGCCGGAGTCGGTCGAGCGCGCGGTCGGGATCTACCGCCGCTGCGGACAGGAGCCGGTGGTGCTCCGGGCCGAGGCCGCGGGCTTCGTCGGCAACCGGCTGCAGAACGCGGTCCTGCAGGAGGCGGTCGCCCTCGTCCAGCGCGGCGTCGTGTCACCGGCGGATGTCGACGCGGTGGTGCGGAACTCGCTCGGACTGCGCTGGGCCGCAGTGGGGCCGTTCGAGGGCATGCACATGGGAGGCGGCGCGCGAGGGTTCCGCGGATTCATGGAGCACATCGGCCCCTCGTTCGCGGCGATCGATCCCGCCGATCCGGACATGTCGGACGAGAGGATGGAACCGGTCATCGCGCAGGTCGAGGAGGCCTACGGCGAGCAGGCCGCGCCCGAGGCGATCCGCCGCCGGGACGCGGTCCAGGACGGGGTCCTCCGTCTGCGGGGCGAACTCGGCTGAGTCGTCGGCGGTCGCCGTGGGACGCTCCGCGCACCCGCTCAGCCCACGCGCACGCTCAGACCGCGCACGCTCAGACGGCGGCGCGGAAGAAGTAGCTCGTGCGCTGGGTGATGAGCCCGGCGTCGTCGAAGACGAAGAAGTCGGCGAAGCCCTCGTGCGCCTCGGCGCCGGACTTGAGCACCCCGTCGAACCGCCCGCGCACGGCAGCCCGGTTCCCGTCGGTGATGATCTCGTCGAGGGTGTGAGCGCCGGACTCGATGACCCGGGCGCCGTGGTAGAACTCGCTGATCTGCTCGCCGACGAGCGTGTCGTAGCCCGGCCGGTCGTATGTGCCCTCGGGGGCGAACAGCGCCGCGGTGGCGGCCGGGTCCCCGGCGTCGACGGTTGTGTAGTAGGTGCGGGCGAGCGCCTCGGCGGCGGCCATGGGAACTCCTTCGTCCGGGGGTGCGTCGACGGCGGCGGATGCCGGTCCCTCGCAGTCTACTCACGGTCCCCTCGCCGCCGGATCACAGTCTTTCGCCAGGCTCGGGTGTGACCTGTCTCACCTGGCGGTCCCGAGGGCCGTTCTGGTTGCCAGGCCCGGAATCGCGGGCATACCGTGGGACCAGTACCTTCAACGAAGAGGAGCGTCCACATGTCGCAGTACCAGGTCGTCAATCCCGCTACCGGTGAAGTGGTCGAGGAGTATCCCACTGCCACCGACGAGCAGATCACCGATGCGCTCGAGCGCTCGCACCAGCAGTACAAGTCGTGGCGGGACACGCCGATCGAGGAGCGCACCGCTGTGCTGTCGCGGGTTGCGGAGATCTACAACGAGCGCTCCGAGGAGCTCGCGAAGATCATCCAGCTCGAGATGGGCAAGGCGGTGCCGGAGGGCCAGGGCGAGATCGCGCTCTGCGGTCTGATTTACAACTACTTCGCCGACAACGCGAAGGCCTTCATCGAGGAGGAGCAGCTGCGCGGCCCGAAGAATGCCGAGGCCTACATTCTCCGCCGTCCGGTCGGCTCGCTGCTCGGCATCATGCCGTGGAACTTCCCGTACTACCAGGTCGCCCGCTTCGCAGCGCCGAACCTGGCGCTGGGCAACACGATCATCCTCAAGCATGCTCCGCAGTGCCCCAAGTCGGCCGAGGTCATGGAGCAGATCTTCCAGGACGCCGGGCTGCCGAAGGACGCGTACATCAACGTGTACGCGACCAACGAGCAGGTCTCCGACGTCATCCTGCCCGACCCGCGCAACCAGGGCGTGTCGCTCACCGGCTCCGAGCGCGCCGGCTCTGCGGTCGCCGCGGCCGCGGGCAAGAACCTCAAGAAGGTCGTGCTCGAGCTCGGCGGCTCCGATCCGTACATCCTGCTCGACACCCCGGATCTCGATGCGACGGTCAAGACGTTCTTCGGCACCCGGATGGGCAACACCGGGCAGGCCTGCAACTCGCCCAAGCGCATGATCGTCATGGAGGACATGTACGACGAGTTCCTCGCCAAGCTCACCGCTGCGGCGAAGGAGGCCACGCCGGAGGATCCGGCGGCCGAAGGCTCGAAGCTCTCCCCGCTGTCCAGCCTGGCGGCCAAGGAGCGGTTCATGGAGCAGGTCAACGCGACCGTCGCCGACGGCGCGACGATCCACGCCGGCGAGGGCGACTACGACACCCCGGGCGCCTTCGTGAAGCCCGTCGTGCTCACCGACGTCAAGCCGGGCAAGCGCGGTTACCACGAGGAGCTGTTCGGTCCGGCGTTCATGGTGTTCAAGGTCTCCACCGAGGAGGAGGCCGTCGAGCTCGCGAACGACACCCCGTTCGGGCTCGGTTCGGCCGTGTTCTCCTCTGACGCGGACAAGGCGGCGAAGGTGGGCTCGCAGATCGACGCGGGCATGGTGTTCATCAACAGCCCCGAGCAGTCGCGCGAGTTCCTGCCGTTCGGCGGCGTCAAGCGCTCCGGCGTGGGACGTGAGCTTGGCCCGCTCGCGATGGACGAGTTCTGCAACAAGCAGCTGTTCTACAAGCAGAAGTGACGCACGCGGGGTCTCCCCGCACCCGAGGCGCCCGTCGGCATCCGCCGGCGGGCGCCTTCGCGTGCGCGCCCGTAGACTCGTCCGCATGAGTGCGGAGCAGGACCTCGTGGCCGGGGAGCAGGACCTCGGGGCCGGTGCGGCGGACGACCCGACGGGTACTGACGGGCTGGCCGCCGGGGCGACGGCAGGTGGGGAAGAGGGTGCTTCGGCGCGTTCGACGGCAGTCGCTCCGGCAGCCGGAGCGCCGGCAGGTGGGATGGCCGGAGTGCCGGAGAGCGGCGGCGGACCGGTCGTCGGCGAGGACGGCCGGGCGCGCACCCCGTGGGCCTACGGGCACCCGCTCCTCCTCGACTACTACGACACCGAATGGGGCCTGCCGGTCACCACGGAATCGGGGATGTTCGAGCGCCTCAGCCTTGAGGGCTTCCAAGCGGGTCTGTCGTGGCTCACCATCCTCCGGAAGCGGCCGCGGTTCCGGGAGGTCTTCGCGGACTTCGATGTCGATGCGGTCGCGGCCTTCGACGGGTCCGACGTCGACCGGCTGCTCGCCGACCCCGGCATCATCCGTCACCGCGGGAAGATCGAGGCGTGCATTCGCAACGCCCGCGCCGCGGTCGACCTGCGGGAGGACGGCGGGCTCGTCGCGTTCATCGAGGGCTTCGCCCCGGAGACCACCCCCGAGCCCCGGGCTCTCGCCGAGGTGCCGACCTCGAGCCCCGAATCGGTCGCGCTGTCGAAGGCGCTCAAGAAGCGCGGTTTCGGATTCGTCGGCCCGACGACGATGTACGCGCTCTTCGAAGCGGTGGGGATCGTCGACACTCACGTGCTCGGCTCGCACATGCGCGGAGCTTCGGGCCGGTGGCCGAGGTGACGGGGTTGACCGGAGGGCGACCGAGGGCGGCCCCGGCGTCGTCCGGCTCGGGGTGCGAGCCGGACGACGCCGGGGATCATCCGGGGCGGTGCGCGAGGTGAATGGCGAAGTGAATGACGTGAATATCGTCGTGTTCGCGCTCGTCGTCGTGCATCCGGACGGAAAGCACCTCCTGATGGTGCGGAAGGCGGGAACGACGTCGTTCATGCTGCCCGGCGGCAAGCCGGAACCGGGAGAGTCCGGGACCGACACGATCATCCGCGAGATCGCCGAGGAGCTCGGACTCGTCATCGAGCACGCGGACCTCGAGGAGCTCGGCACCTGGACCGCGCGGGCGGCGAACGAATCGGGCTTCACCGTGACCGGAACGGTGTTCCTCCATGCGGGGGTTCCGCGCGGGCTCGACGTCGGATCGCCGCAGGTGGCCGAGGAGATCGACGCGGCCGGCTGGTTCCCGTGGGACGACCTGCCGGCGGACACGGATGAGCGGCAGTTCGCCCCGCTCACCCGGGATCGCGTCATCCCGCATCTGCGCACGAGGCTGGGCGAGCAGCGGGGCGGTACCGGTGACTGGTCCGCCCGCCGGTGATCGACCGGGCGCGCCAGAACCCTGCCGAGGGAGCAGGAGCTCGTGGAACGGGCAGCCTACTTCGCGTCGGACCAGGCGTAGAGCGCGCGGTAGATCTCCTGCGGAGAGCACCCGGTGCTGTCGGCCAGTTCGGTGATGACGGCGAGGTAGTCGCGGTACTCGATCCTGGCGGGGTTCTCCGAGCTCAGGTGGCCGGCGGCGTGCAGTGCGCTCACCGCGCGGGCGTCGAGGATCGCGAAGCGATCGGGGTACACCGCGGAGAGCAGCGAGCTCGCGAGCGGCACCCCCACTCCGTCGAGGGTGCGGAGGATATCCACGCGGAACCGGTCCGGGGTGTCCGAATCGATCGCGATCTCGGTGATGAACGCGACGTCGTCCTTGGGGTGGAGCTCGAGGCGGTTGAGGACCGCGAGGCCCTTCCACTCGCCGACCCGGAGGAAGCTCTTGCGCTTCGTCTTCCCCTTCTTGCGGGCCTTGGGGCCGTCCTTGGTCAGGACGCGCTTCTCGAGGTCGGTGACCTCGTAGCGCGGTGCATAGGTCTCGACGAAGGTCCGGTCGATGACCGGGGAAGTCCGGGATGCCGGGGCCGCCGCGGTCGATGACTGCGGCGAGGCCGCCGATGAGGACGGCGACGTTTCTTCCGTCTTCACCGACTGCGCTGAGGTGGTCGACGGCGCAGCTGTCGACTCCGGTGCGGAGGTCTTCGCGGGGGACGACTGCGGGGTGTCGGTCTTCTCCGCGGCGGGTGACTTCTCCGCCGTCTTCTCAGCGGTCTTCTCTGCCGCCGGCGCGGATGTCTGAGACGGAGTCGTCGTGGCGTCGGCCGCCTTCGACGCCGCAGTCTTCGCGTCGCTCGCCTTCGCTGGCGTCGTCGTCCCCGACTTCTGCGCGGCTGCTGTCTTCGCCCCGCCCGACGCCTGCGCAGTCGTCGTCTTCGCAGATGGCGCCTTCGCAGATGAGGTGGACTTCTTCGCGGACGATAGATCCGTGGCCGCCTCAGCCGTCTTCTTGGCGTCGGACTTCTTCGCGGCCTGTGCCTTCGCAGTGTCCTTCTTCGCAGCCGTGGCCTTTGCGCTCGTCTTCTTCGCGTCAGCGGTCTTCGGGCTCGACTTCTTCGCTCCGGCCTTCGTAGCGTCCTTCTTCGCCGACGTCTTCGAGGACGACGTCTTCGTCTTCGACGACGAGCCCGCCTTCGCCGATGAGCCGGCCTTCATCGACGTGGCCGCCTTTGCGGTGGACTCCTTGGTGCCGGACTTCTTCGCAGGTGCCGTCTTCGCGGACTTCTTCCCAGCGTTCTTCTTCGCTGTGGTCGCAGCGGCCGAACCCTTCGCTGGTACGCCTCCGGATCCGGCTTTCGCTGACGACGAGCGCTTCGCCTTCGACGACTTCGTGGGAGCATTCGTGGTCGACGTCTTCGATGACGCGGATTCTTCAGCCATGGATCAAGTCTACTCGCGCGTCACCTCGGGTGAAGGGGCTCGTGGCGGTGCGAGTCAGATGATCCCGAATGCTGATGCCACGGCGGAAGTTGTGAGGACGAGGCCGCCGAGGAGGCTCACGATGAGGAAGGTCCTGACCCCGCGTCGTCCGGGTGCATCCTGGCGAGTGCGCCGGGGTGCGACGCTCGCCGGGGTGGGCACGGCCGAGGACCGGGGGATGACGGGGATCCCGTAGAGATCGCGGGGGATGTCGCCGGGGGATGCGGAGTGCTGGAAGCGCTGCACAGGAACTCCTTCAGGGTGCGTTCTGATGCTGCACACCAGTCAAGTCCTCAACCGTGCATCCCGCGTGGCGGAGTTGTACCGGTTCCGACACATCGCCCTGGCGTCGAGCGGTCAGTTCTGGTTCGCATGCCCGGTCGGGGGTCCGGTCGAGTGGTCACTTCTGGTCGAGAAGGACGTCGAGTGGTCAGCTTCGGTCGAAATCCGAGCAGAAATCGACCGAAACTGACCACTCGCGACGTCAACTGACCACTCGATCCGTTTGGCGTCTCGACCCCGCCCGGCTGTACGGCCGTGGCTGACCATCCGACCCGTTTGGCCTCTCGAGCTGCACGGCTTCGGCCGACCCCTCGATCCTGGCTGGCCTCTCGAACCTGGCTGACTACTCGAAGCTTGGCTGACGATTCGGGCCTGACTGACAGCCCGAGCCCGGCTGATCACTCGAACCTGGCTTGCCTTTCGAGCCCAGCAGACAACCCTGGCCCGGCTGACGACTCGAGCGTGGCTCGCTTTTCGAGCCCGACTGACGACTCGACCGTGGGTGACCGCTCGAACCTGCCCGGCTGCACGGCTTCAGCTGACGACTCGAGCTCGGCTGACTGCTCGAGCGTGGCGGACCGCCCGACCCGGCTGACGACTCGAACCCGCCCGACCACCCGAACCCGCTGACCACCCGAACCCGCTGACCACTCGAGCCCGAGGACAACCCGATCGCCCAGAACCCGCATCCCGGGAAGAGAGCGAGAAGGCGCCGCCTCTCAGCTCGGGCGGGTGTCGGGGGAGACCGTCTTCTTCGGATCGGTGACCGCGAGGTGTCCGACGACCTCGTCGATACGGGAGAGCACCTCGGGCTCGAGCTTCACCCCGGCGGCACCGACGTTGTCGATAACCTGCTCGGGCTTCGATGCGCCCACGAGAGCGCTGGCGACGTTGTCGTTCGCCAGCACCCAGGCGACGGCGAGCTGCGCCATCGACAGACCGAGGTCGCTGGCGATCGGCTTGAGCTCCTCGACCCCGGCGAGCACCTCGTCGGTGAGGTAGCGCTTGATCGTCTCCGCGCCGCCGCCCTTCTCGTCGGTCGCCCGTGATCCGGCGGGCAGCTCCGCGCCGGCGGCGTACTTGCCGGTGAGCACGCCCTGCGCGATCGGCGACCACACGATCTGGGAGATGCCGAGCTCCTCGCAGGCGGGGATGACCTCGGCCTCGATGACGCGCCACAGCATGTTGTACTGCGGCTGCGAGGAGATCAGCTGCACGCCGAGGTCCTTCGCCAGCGCGTGGCCGGCGCGGATCTGGTCCGCCGTCCACTCGCTCACCCCGATGTAGAGGGCCTTGCCCTGCCGGACCACGTCGGCGAAGGCCTGCATGGTCTCCTCGAGCGGGGTCTCGTAGTCGAAGCGGTGCGCCTGGTAGAGGTCGACGTAGTCGGTGCCCAGCCGCCTGAGCGAGCCGTTGATCGACTCGAGGATGTGCTTGCGCGACAGGCCGGAGTCGTTGTGGCCGCGCGGCCCGGTGGGCCAGTAGACCTTGGTGAAGATCTCCAGGGACTCGCGCCGCTGCCCGGCGAGCGCGTCGCCGAGCACCTGCTCGGCGCGGGTGTTGGCGTAGACGTCGGCGGTGTCGAAGGTGGTGATGCCGGCGTCGAGCGCGGCGTGCACGCACTGCGTGGCGATGTCGTTCTCCACCTGGGAGCCGTGGGTGAGCCAGTTGCCGTAGGTGATCTCCGAGATCTTGAGACCGCTGTTGCCGAGATACCGGAATTCCATGTGTTCCTCCTGCTGGTGAGGGTGGGTGCTCACGGGTGCGCGAGCGCATGCGTGCCATGTGCGAGCCTACCGAGGCGACGGCACCGCGGAAAGGGTGCCGGGCCTCAGCCGTGGTCGGGGCGCTGGGCCAGAGTGACGCCGGTGCCGGTCCGGAATCCGGGGAAGAGTCCGGTCAGCGGCGGTGCCGTTCGGCCTCGGGCAGGCTCGCGCGCCATTCACCTCGGCGACTGCTGCCGGTCATCGCCGCTCGTATACTCGCTCACTGTGAACACCTCGCAGACCCTCACCCCGCAGACCACGCTCGAGGCGACGAGCGTGCGCCGGCCCGAGGTGCAGGCGCAGTACCAGCACGACGTGCTCGAGGAGAAGGCGATCTTCCCCGAGCGGCGCCCCTGCGCGATGGGGAAGATGATCCGCAAGGCGCGTGACGCCGGTCTCACCGATCCGAGCGAGCCGATCCTCGGCGAGAACATCTACCCTTACGCGCACTTCGCCGACCAGGAGGTCCTCCGCCACCAGCTCCTCACCCCGAGCTACCACGTGCCCGACATCGACGACCTCCGCGAGATCGACCCGGTGGCGTGGGAGAAGTTCTACCTCGAGCAGGGCGCGCTGCGCCGGGCTGGGCGCGCAATCTTCATCCACGGCCTGGGATCCTCGGCGATGTCGGTCGCCGCCCACGTGCACGCCCACGTGTTCACGCTGGGCGCGAAGATCTCCGTCTTCGACTACGACCAGGAGGAGCAACGGGTGCGGATCCGCGCCGGCGACTGCTGGCTCGTCGACACCGAATCGGGAGAGCCGCTGCCTGCGCCCGAGCCCTGGGAGCCGGAGGCCAGCGTGTGCGACCACGTCTACCAGGACCGATTCGGCTGGGCCTGAACCGCGCTCCGTCCGAGGCGCCCCGCGTGAGCTGAGACGTGCCGTGCCGCCGTCGGTGCCCGCGGTCGAGCCGGGTGGAGGGGAGGCGTCCGAGACTGTGCCCGTCGCCGGAGCGCTGTGGCCGGGCTGGCCGGGAAGCACTCTGCGAAACGAGCGCATCGCTCATCTGTGTTCGATGGGGTGGTCCGGGCATACTGGGCTCATGTCGACTGATATCGAGATCGCGTCCCGCGCCGAGCTCAAGCCGATCGGTGAGATCGCCGCGTCGATCGGGCTGAGCTATGAGGACATCGTGCCCCATGGTCACCACGCGGCGAAGCTGCCGCTGGGCGTGCTCGCGACCGGGGCCGAGGCGGTCGCCGCACCCGGCAGGCTCGTCCTCGTCACCGCGATGAGCCCGACGCCTGCCGGTGAGGGCAAGACGACGACGAGCATCGGGCTTGCCGATGCGTTCGGACACCTTGCGCGCGAGGAGAACTGGCCGGCGGTCGAGGGCAAGGCGCCCGCAGTGCTCGCGCTGCGCGAACCGAGCCTCGGCCCGGTGTTCGGGATGAAGGGCGGGGCGGCCGGCGGCGGCTGGGCGCAGGTGCTGCCGATGGAGGACATCAACCTCCACTTCACGGGTGATTTCGCCGCGATCGCGCTCGCGAACAATCTTGCGTGCACCATGCTCGACAACCACATGCACTTCGGCAATGAGCTCGACATCGACCCGCGCCGGATCCTCATCCGCCGGGTGGTCGATCTCAACGACCGCTCGCTGCGCCAGGTCGCGATCGGGCTCGGCGGTTACAACGGCGGGATCCCGCGTGAGGATGCCTTCGACATCGTCGTCGCGAGCGAGGTCATGGCGATCTTCTGCCTGGCGACCTCGCTCGACGACCTCAAGGAGCGCCTGGGCCGCATCGTCGTCGCCCGGACCCGTGCGAAGAAGGCCGTCACCGTCGACGACCTCGGCGCGGCCGGGGCGATGACCGCTCTGCTGCGCAACGCGCTGCGGCCCAACCTCGTGCAGACGATCGAGCACACGCCCGCCTTCATCCACGGCGGACCCTTCGCGAACATCGCCCATGGCTGCAACAGCGTGCTCGCCACGGCCGCCGCTCGCCGGTTCGGCCACTGGGCGGTCACCGAGGCCGGGTTCGGCGCGGACCTCGGCGCGGAGAAGTTCCTCGACATCACCATGCGGGCGATGGACTCGTGGCCGGACGCGGCTGTGCTCGTGGCGACCGTGCGCGCTCTCAAGTACCACGGAGGGGTGGCGCGCGCCGACCTCGAGCGCGAGGATCTGACCGCGCTGGAGGCGGGCATGCCGAACCTCCGTCAGCACGTGAAGAACCTGCGCGAGGTGTTCGGCGTACCCACCGTGGTGAGCATCAACCGCTTCCCCAGCGACACCGATGCCGAGATCGACCGGCTCATCGAGCTGCTCGCCGCCGAGGGGGTCGCGGCAGTGCCGGCGACGCACTGGGCCGACGGCGGCGCGGGCGCGGTCGACCTGGCGCGAGCCGTCATGGGCGCCGTCGATGCGGCCGACTCGGAAGGCGCTCCGGCCGAGCCCCGGTACGCCTACGACCTCGACGGTTCGCTCGCGGAGAAGATCGAGTCGATCGCGGTTCGCACCTACGGTGCCGCCGGCATCGACATCCCGGCCGCCGTGCAGCGGAAGCTCGACATGTTCGCCGAGGAGGGATTCGGGGGTCTTCCCGTGTGCATCGCGAAGACCCAGTACTCCTTCTCGACCGAGGCTGCGCGGCTCGGCGCACCGACCGGGCACATCCTCACCGTCCGCGATGTCCGGCTGTCGGCCGGAGCGGGATTCGTCGTCGTCATCTGCGGCGAGATCATGACGATGCCGGGTCTGCCGCGCAGCCCTGCGGCGCTGCGGATCGATGTGGACGACGACGGACGGATCACCGGGCTGTTCTGAGGCGGGGAGCAGCAGTGCTCTGAGGCAGGGATCAGCAGCGTTCTGAGGCAGGGAACGGCAGTGGCGTGAGGCGGGAAACGATCGTGCCCATGAACGGTCGGCGGCGCTCTCCTCTCGGGTGCATCCTCGGGTGCAGCGGTCTGGCGGTCGCGGTCATCGTGGCGCTCGTCGCCGCCGCAATCGTCTGGTTCGTAGTTTCGGGACGTACCGGCGTCACCGAACCGGGTGACGAACCCCCAGGCGATTCGATGCCGTGGGACTCGGACGATGAGGACGATCCCGGCTCCGGTGACGAGGACGATCCCGGCTCCGGCAATGAGGACGACACCGACGACGGTGGCGAGAACGAGATGCTCGGAGACGACTCCGACGACTGAGCGACGGATCGAGATCAGGATTCTGGGGCGTGCCCCGGACCGGATACCCGAAGGGCTCAACTCGAGATCAAGATCCAGGGCGTTCCCCGGACCGAGCGCTCTCACCCCGGACAAGGCGCTCGAAATCGTCACCCCGGATCGGCGCCGAATACGGTCACACCGGACAAAGCACCCAATACGGTCACACCGGCCAAGGCGCTTGAAAAGGTCACCCCGGGCCGGCGTCGGCGTCGAACAGCGGCAGTTGGACATCGTCCAACTGAGCGCGGAACTTCGAGTGGTGGATCGGGTGCTGCAGCGGATCGATGTCCGGCGGCGGGATCCACGCGGGCAGACCGCGGGCCATGACCGACTCCCAGCCGTATCGTTCGTGCCAGTGATGGTGGAAGGTGCACACCTGCGTGAGGTTCGACAGGGCGGTCGGCCCGCCCCGTGCATGCGGGATCATATGGTGCGAATCGCACCATCCGGGTGGGGCGTCGCAGTCGGGGAAGGTGCATCCGCGGTCCCGAGCGGTGAGTAGCGCGACCTGCGTGGCGCTCGCGAACCGACTCTCGGTGCGAACCCGAGCGGGGCGAGCACGTGAACCCATCGAGTGGTAGAAGAATTTGCCGGCGGCGGACAGTCGGAGGAGGTCCTCGAGCCGGATCGGCGTGCCGTACTGCGTCTCGACCTCGGCTCTGCCGGCCGCGAGCTGCTCGGCTGTCGCGGTGACAACGACGGCGTACGCCCCATCGTGCGCGACCCGGTCCCGGGCGCAGCGTGTCATGAGATGGCTGAACCGATCGTGCCGTCGCACCCCGGGTGGACGCGTGTCCGGCAGCAGGGGAGTTGCCTGATCGGTCGCCATCGGTTTCGGTGAACCGATCCGCCCGGCCGTCGACGGGGCGAAGCCGGTGCGCGGATCGGTGGAGCTGGTCGCGCGATCACACCAGCCCGGACGGTTCGCCCGTCCCGCTTCGGTGCTCGCCCCGCCCTCGCCAATGGATGTCCCAGTTCCGTTGGTGCTCGCACCGCGCTCGCCAGTGCACGTCGCGCCCCCGTCGGTGCCAGCCCCACCGTTGGCAGTGCACGTCCCGCTCCCGTCGGTGCTCGCCGTGGACCAGCGCTCGTCGAGGAGGGAGCGCAGCATCGTGCCGGAGACTGCGTCGAGCAGACCGGTCAGCCGCCAGTCGCCGTTGGCGAGCGGCGCCACCGTGACGTGATAGGCCTCCGGATCCGTCTCGTCACGCGGGCAGCGGCCGTCCGGGTCGACATGATCGACGATGCGGCGGCCGAGCACCGGGATGTCTTTGACCTGGAGGTCCCGGGACGACTCGAGCAGGATCTTCTCCGCGGCCGCCCGGTGCAGGCTGCGGAGAGTGGGCGGGAGCTTCGTCACCGACCGGGTGATCGCCTCGACCTGGTCGGTGGAGACGGCGCTCGACCGCAGGGCCTCGGCGAGCAGCGGGTACTCGGGCTCCATGAGACCGCCGTCGAGTCCCACCCGCTCGCCGACGTTCCGCGCGAGGGCATCCCGACGGTTGGCTTCCCGCGTCGACAGCTTGAGGCGCTCCTGCAGCAACGCCCGGGCGGAGCGTGCGCCGTACTTCTCCGGCACGCCTTCCCGGTGGAAGCGCGAGAGGAGCGAGGCCTGGATGGACTCCGTCACGCGATTCATCGCCTCGATCGCGGAGAGTGCCGACATGGTGTCCTCCGCAGATGCGGCGCGTCCGCCATCGCGGATCTCCCCTTCGAGCGAGCGCAGTGAATCGATCATGCCCAGCAGCTCGGGGAAGACGGTGCGGACGCGATCGAGATCTGCTCGCTTGAGCAGTGCGGGCGCCGGGTTCGCGGTGGGGTGCTCGAGCACGGAAGGGTGCTCGGACTCGTCAGGGCGCACGGAAGGGCGGTCGCTGGTTCCACCGAGGAGGCGAACGTCGTCGGGATGTGAAGTGGACGCAGTGAAGGTGGTGGGCGTGCTGCCCGGGGGGACCACCGCGCGGCCGTCTGAGGGCTCGTGTGCGGACCAGTCGCAGACACCGCTCTCATCGACGAGCTCGACCGGGCAGAGCACCGTCGCCATGTCGACCACCTCCCGTGTCTGTGTGATGCGGTTCCAGAAGTGGTGATCCACATTTGGAGATTCGTCAGCATCCGGTACCGCCGCCATGTTCGATTCCATTCTAATATCGAGCATCGTCAAAAGCAAGTGTTGTACGAATACAATTTCGAACGAGAACCTCATGGTGCCGCCCGCGTACCCGAATGGATGGTGTCTGCTCCGAGGTCGTAGCGCCGAGGTCCTCGTCCCGTGCCCTTCGCGCTGAACTATCTGCCTCGGAGTCCTGCGCCGCGGGGCCTGTTCGACAATTTGGAGGTGTGCCCGGAGACGCGGAATCGCGCTCGCCGAGTTGCCCGCCGTACACAGCAGATGAACGCCGGAGGGCCTGCGCACCGTACTGGTGAGCAGGCCCTCCGGAGGTTCGGAAAATCCCTTCAGGGGAGGTGACGATTCGAATCAGTCTGAACCAGTCTGAACCGACCGGACCCGTCCAGAACCGACCGGAACCGACCGGAACAGGTCCGATGCGTTCGGCACCGGCTACCCTCCCGTACACAGGCGGACCGGCGCACACAGGGCCGCGACCATCGACGGTCACGGCCCTGTGTGCGCAGCGCGGGTGCGGTCCGGATCAGAACGCCGGGATGACCTCACCCTGGGGCCAGGTCTCCTCGATGAACGTCCGCACGGAGTCGTCGTGGGCGATCTCGTTGAGCTTCTGGATCGCCTCGTTCTCCTCGTCCCCGGCGCGCACGACGAGGATGTTCTGGTACGGGTTGTCCTCCGGGGTCTCGACGAGCAGGCCGTCCTCCTTGGACGACAGGCCCGCGTTGAGGGCGTTGTTGCCGTTGATCACCGAGGCGTCGGTGTCGGCGAGGGTGCGCGCGAGCTGGGCGGCCTCGGCCTCGATGAACTCGAGGTTCTTGGGGTTCTCCGCCACGTCGTGGATCGTCGCGGTGATCGGGTCGACTCCGTCGGCCAGGCTGATGAGCCCGTTGTCGGCGAGGAGCTTGAGGGCGCGGCCCTGGTTGGCCGGGTCGTTGTTGATGCCGATCGAGGCGCCGTCGGGCAGGTCCTCGACGGAGCCGTGCTTCTCCGAGTAGAGGGCGAAGGGCTCGATGTGGAGGCCCTGCTCGAAGTGGTACAGGTCGTAGCCCTGTCCCTCGCGCTCGGAGTCGAGGTACGGCAGGTGCTGGAAGTAGTTCGCGTCGAGCTCCCCGTCGACGAGCGCGCGGTTGGGCAGCGAGTAGTCGGTGAACTCCTTGATCTCAAGGTCGAGGCCGGCGTCGGCGGCGAGGTTCTCGTCGATGAAGCGCCAGATGTCGCCGTGCGGGGTGACCGAGGTGCCGATGGTGAGCGTGGTGACGCCGCCGGACTCGGTGCCGACCTCGTCGGAGCCGCCGGTGAGGCCGCAGCCGGTGAGGGCGAGGACGGAGGTCGCGGCGAGCGCTGCGAGGGTGAGCTTCATGGTTCTCCTTGGATGAGGAAGGGCGGATCGGATCGGTGGAACGGATGGTCGGTGGTGGGCGGGCTGGCGGTGCGGTGGCTCGCGGTGCGGTGCCGCGGGCGAGGGGCAGAGCGCCGCGGGGCGCGGGCGCGACCCCTCAGCGGTGGTCGACGAGGCGCGCCAGGCGGTCGCCTGCGAGCTGGATCAGCCCGACGAAGGCGACGAGCAGGACGACGCAGGCGAGCATGACGTCGGCCTGGTAGCGGTTGTAGCCGTAGGAGATCGCGAGGTCGCCCAGGCCGCCGCCGCCCACCGCACCGGCCATCGCGGTGTAGTTGACGAGAGCGACGGCGGTCACCGTGGCGCCGCTGATGAGTCCCGGGAGCGCCTCGGGGACGAGCACCTGGCGGATGATCTGCCCGCGCGAGGCGCCCATCATCTGCGCGGCCTCGACCTTGCCGCCGGCGACCTCGTGGAGCGAGATCTCGACGAGCCGGGCGTAGAACGGGATCGCGCTGATGGTGAGCGCGACGACCGCGGCCTGCCAGCCGAGCGCGGTGCCGACGACGAACCGGGTGAACGGGATGAGCGCGATGATGAGGATGATGAAGGGGATCGAGCGCCCGATGTTGACGATCGTCGACAGCACCTGATGGAGGACGGCGTTCGGGGCGAGCGAGTGCTTCGTGGTGACGAACAGCCAGATGCCCAGGGGCAGGCCGATGAGGATCGCGATCGCGGTCGACCACGCGGTCATCGCGATCGTCTCGCCGAGCGAGGGCAGGAGCTCGACGGTGATGGCGGGGTTGTCGAACCAGGTGGGCGTGTTCATCGGGTCACCTCCGCGTGGATGCCGGCGGCGTCGAGGTCGGCGACGAGAGCGCGGGCGGCGCCGGGGTCGCCCACGGTGAAGCGGAGCCGGCTCACCGGGGAGCCGGTGATCGTCTCGATGGCACCGGAGTCGATGTGCGCGTCGGCCGAATGCCGGTCGACGATGTCGAGCAGCCGGCGCAGCGGCACGTCGGTGAGGAGCACCTCGATCGCGGTGCCCTCGCCCGCGCCGCCCGGAGGCAGCGGGAGGAGCTCGCGCCCGAGGGGGGAGTCGGTGTCCCGGATGACGTCGAGGAGGGTGCCGGTGCGGGCGATCCGGCCGTTCTCCAGCAGGGTCACCGAATCGCAGACCTCGCGCACCACCGACATCTCGTGGGTGATGATGAGAACGGTGATCCCCAGGCGCTCGCGGAGCGAGCGGATGAGCTCGAGGATCTGCCGGGTGGTGCCGGAGTCGAGCGCCGAGGTCGGCTCGTCGCACAGCAGGATGCGGGGATCGGCGGCGAGCGCGCGGGCGATCCCGACGCGCTGCTGCTGACCGCCGGAGAGCTGGGCGGGGTGGTTGCCCGCCCGGTCGGCCAGGCCGACGACCTCGAGGAGCTCCTGGGCGCGGGCGCGGCGCTCGCGCTTGCCCGTCCCGGCGATCTCGAGCGGGTGCTCGACGTTGCCGAGCGCGGTGCGCGAATCGAGGAGGTTCGCGTGCTGGAACACCATGCCGATGTTCCGGCGGGCGCGGCGGAGCTCTTCGCCGCGGCGGCCGCTGATCTCGACGCCGTCGATGGTGACCGTGCCGGCGGTGGGCCGCTCCAGGCCGGTGAGGCACCGGATGAGGGTCGACTTCCCGGCGCCGGACCGGCCGACGATGCCGTGGATCTCGCCGGCGGGCACGGACAGGTCGATGTTCTCGAGCGCCACGGTGCCGGCGAACTCCTTGCGCAGACCGCGCAGTTCGATCACGGGTACTCCTCGGATGTGCAGGGGGATGGTGTCCTCGGGGGTGCGGGCGCGCGCGGATGACGACGGCTCGCACCGAGCCGCCTTCCATGCTCGACCAGCGCGGGGGAGCGGACGGCGGCGAATGACACGAAACGACGCATTTCGGCGCGGAAGTCGCCAAGGTCACATTACGAGTGCCGTAGAATCGGGCAGTCGCACCGTCGTCCCGGGGCCGCCTCATGCTCCGGCACGGCGACCCGCCCGCTGCGATCCACGACCCCGTCACCACCGAGGAAGACCGTCCGCCCGCCACCATGACCCGCCGCTTCCGTCCCGAGATCCAGCTCCTGCGCGCCGTCGCCGTGAGCGCCGTCGTCCTCTACCACCTCAATCCCGCCTGGCTGCCGGGCGGGTTCGTGGGCGTCGACGTGTTCTTCGTGATCTCCGGCTACCTCATCACCTCGCACATCCTCCGCGAGATCGAGGTCCGCGGGCGGCTCTCGCTCCTCGAGTTCTGGACCAACCGCGCTCGGCGGATCCTTCCCGCGGCCACCGTCGCGATCCTCGTCACCGCCGTCGCCGCCCCGTTCTTCCTGCCCGCCACGCAGTGGACGGACACCGCGATCCAGGGGATCGCCTCGGCGTTCTACGTGCAGAACCTCGTGCTCGCCGGGAACTCGGTGGACTATCTCCAGCAGGACGTCGCCGACACCCCGTTCCAGCACTTCTGGTCGCTGTCGGTCGAGGAGCAGTTCTACCTCTTCTGGCCGCTGCTCGCGCTCCTCGCCTTCGTCCTCGCCCGGCCGCGCACCGGCAGCCGGACCGGCGGACAGGCGGCGGCCCGGCATGCGGCGCGCGCCGGCCGGTCGCCCGCGACGCGCGGCGCCCGACCGGTCGAGGTGCTCGTCGACCCGCGACGCTACCGCACGGTGGCCTTCGCGGTGTTCGGCGTCGTCGTCCTCGCCTCGTTCGTCATCAGCGTCCTCGAGGTGAACGCCGCCGACCCGGCGGCCTACTTCGTCACCTGGACCCGGGTGTGGGAGCTCGGCATCGGCGGCCTGCTCGCCTGCGTGCTCGGCGACCCGCGCCGGGCTCCGCTCCTCCGCAGCGTCCTGGCGCTCGTCGGCCTCGGGGCGATCGCTGCGGCCTGCATCCTCTACACCGGCGCGACCCCGTTCCCCGGGCTCGCGGCGCTCCTCCCCACCCTCGGCTGCGCGGCCGTCATCGCCGCCGGCCGCACGACGGGACCGGGTTCGCTCACCCCGCTCGTCGACTCGCGCCCGGTGCAGCGCCTCGGCGCCTGGTCGTACTCCCTGTACCTGTGGCACTTTCCGGTCATCGTCTTCTACGTCGCCGTCGCCGGCGCGCACCCGGGATTCGTCGACGGGATCGGGCTCGCCGCGATCTCGCTCGTCCTCGCGGTCGCGAGCCACCGGTTCGTCGAGGAGCCCGTCCGGCGGAGCTGGACCCTGCAGCGCCACCGCTGGCTCACCGCCGAGGCCGCCGTCGCCGCGATGGCGCTCGCCGCGGTCGTCGCCGTGGTCCCCCAGGGCGTGCTCGCCCTCCAGTCGGAGGAGGACGCCGGGGACATCGAGACGCTCGTGCAGACCCTGCCGGAGTCGGCCGGTGCCGGCTCGATGGGGGAGACCGACTACGCGCAGTACGCCGACGGGTTCGCCGGCATCATCGCGCCGCCGCCCGTCGAGGCTCGCGATGACAAGCCGGAGTTCCCCGAGTGCGCCGACGTCCCGAACGGGGCCACCGCGACGTCCACGGCCGAATGCGTCATCGGGAACCCCGAGGGCTCCCGCTCGCTCGTCGTCGTCGGGGACTCGCACGCGGCGATGTGGATGCCGGCGGTGCGGGATCTCGCAGAAGGCACGGACTGGAAGGTCACGGTGTTCCTTCACGACTCGTGTCCGTTCAACGCCGAGCCGCGCGGCTACGAGGTCGGCGGCGAGCTCGAGTGCACGACCCCGAACGCGCGGACGCTCGAGCGAGTCCTCGCCATGGACCCGGACAAGGTCTTCACGACGAACTACAACGCCGCCGACATCGCGCCGGACAGCACCGAGGAGGTGCCCGGCACCCAGGGCTACGTCGACGTCTGGCAGCCGCTGGTCGATGCCGGGATCGAGGTCCTCGCTCTCGAGCCGACGCCGCTCCCGCCCACCGACGAACGCCTCCCCGACTGCATCGCCGCGCATCCGGATGATCCGGAGGAATGCGGGTTCCCTCGCGACGGGACGTACGAGGGGGAGCGGCTGGGTGCTGCGATGCGCGCCGCCGCCGAGCGGGTGCCCGAGGTGCGGCTCGTCGGCCTCCATGACAGCTTCTGCACCGAGGACTTCTGCCCGGCGCTCGTCGGCTCGGTCCTCGTCTACCGGGACGCGAACCACATCACCGGCCTCTACGGCCGGACCGTTGCGGACACTCTCGACGAACGGCTGCTCGGGCTGCGCTGATCGCGGCCCTGCTCGGTTGAGCATTTACCATCGCAGTTCTGCAATTCCTCGCCAGTAGCGTCACGATCGGGTAACGATGACTCCCCGCATCGGGACTGCGGGCGATCCGTCAGGTGATCCAGGTTTCAATGGTCCGTGATCATCCGAATCGATCTCCGCACCCGCAGTGGTGCGTTCGGAAGGACCCTTCCCATGTCGCTCGGACATCTTCTGACGACCTCCACCGCACTCGCCGCTGCCGGCGTGCTGCTCGCCGGACCGGCGCTCGCAGCTCCCGGGACTGCCGGCTTCGACCTCCGGCCCGTGGAGCCCGGCGCATCGGTGTTCTCCGATGGCGCCGCCCCGCGCTTCGACAACTCGAGCGCCGAGGTGCACCGAACCACCGAGCTGACCGCTCCGGACCGGACCGTCACCATCGATGTCGACGCGACGGCCGTCGTCGGCGTCACCTGGGACGGGGAGAACCCGTCCGCCGAGTACCGCGTCAAGCAGGACGGCGAATGGCAGAGCTGGCACGCGGTCCCGGTCGAGGACGGCGCCGGTCCCGAACCGGGCAGCGCCGAGGCCGCGGGTGCCGTCGATGGCACGGAGCCGCTCGCGGTCACCGACGCCGAGCAGATCCAGATCCGCTCCGAGGAGCCCGCCGCCGACACCGACGACATGCGCGTCGACGTGTTCTCCGCCGAGCCCACGACCGCGGACCAGGAGATCGCCGACTCCGTCGAGGAGCCGACCCAGCCGGCCCCCACGCCGTCGGAGCCCGAGCTCCCGCGCGGCGATTCGGACGAGGGCACGCCCGGCGAGCCGTCCGCCCCGGCCGAGGAGGCGGAGAAGCCGCGGATCAACGGCTCGAACTACACCGCCGCACCGTCCGGCGCCGCCGGCGGCGCGTCCGCACAGACCGTCGCCTCGACCACGGGCCTGGGTTCCTTCGTCAGCCGCAAGGAGTGGGGTGCGAACGAGTCGCTCAAACGGTGCGAGTCGGACACCACCTCGGTCAACCGCGCGGTGACGATCCACCACACCGCCGGCGCCTCGAGCTACAGCAAGTCGCAGGTGCCGGGCATCCTGCGCGGCATCCTGTCCTACCACACGCAGAGCCGCGGTTGGTGCGACGTCGGCTACAATATGCTCGTCGACCGCTTCGGCACGATCTACGAGGGCCGCGCCGGCGGCGTCGACCGCGCGATCGTCGGCGCGCACGCCGGCGGCTTCAACACCTCGGCGTTCGGCGTCGCGGTGATGGGCACCTACTCGAGTGCCACCCCATGGAGCGCACTCGGCGCGATCGACCGGATCGTCGGCTGGCAGGCCGCGCTCTGGGGCTACGACCCGACTACCAAGGTCACCATGACCTCCGGCGGCAGCACCCGCTACCCGAGCGGCCGCAAGGTCTCGCTCAACCGGGTGTTCGGCCATCGTGACGTGTCGACGACCGACTGCCCCGGCAACGGCCTGTACTCCCAGCTCAGCCGCTTCCGCACCAACGGCAAGAAGGAGGCCGCGAACATGGTGCTGTTCCCCGTCGCCGGCGCGATCGGCAACTACTACCGGGCGAACAACGGCATGGAGCGCCTCGGCGCGCCCAATACTCGAGAGTATGGCGGGCTCAAGGAAGGCGGTGCTTACCAGCAGTTCCAGCGCGGAACCATCCATTGGACCAGAGCCACAGGCGCGCACGCGACGCAGTACGCGATCCGTACCGCGTGGAGCAAGCGCGATTGGGAGAACGGTCGACTCGGATACCCGACCACCGATGAGCGGAAGGGCCTGAAGCACGGCGGTTCCTACCAGAACTTCCAGGGGGGCTCCATCCACTGGTCGAGCGCGACCGGTGCCAACCCCACGTGGGGCGGGATCCGCAACGCCTGGCGCTCCACCGGCTGGGAGAACGGAAAGCTCGGCTACCCGCGCTCATGGGAGCAGGGCGGTCTGAAGAACGGAGGCGCTTACCAGTCATTTCAGGGTGGAGATATCCATTGGTCCCCGGCCACCGGCGCCCACCCCACGTGGGGCGGCATCCGCACGGCCTGGGGTAAGCAGGGCTACGAGAACGGCCGACTGGGCTACCCGACCTCCGCGGAGTACCAGCGGAACGGGGTCACCCGGCAGGACTTCCAGGGCGGGTTCATCGAGTGGCGCGGCGGCCGCGCCCACATCACCCACCGCTGACCGACCGGATGCGGGGCCGGTGCCGGAGGTTCCCGGTACCGGCCCCGCGCCGCGTCCGCGCGCCTGACACGCGCCGCCGCGGACGGATCGGGGCCGTCCCAGGCCCTAGACTTGGCGTCATCAGACCATCTGCCGTCCCGCCCGCACCCGGGCCGGCCGCGGGAACACCGAGGATCGGGGATCAATGCCGTCGATGACCGACACCGGCGCGCTGCGGATCGCGGCGATCGTGCCGTGCCACAACGAGGAGATCACCGTCGAGAAGGTCGTCACCGACCTCAAGGCGGCGGTCCCGGGCATGACCGTGTACGTCTACGACAACAACAGCACCGACCGCACCTCCGAGCTCGCCGCACGGGCCGGCGCCATCGTCCGCCAGGAGCGCTTCAAGGGCAAGGGCAATGTCATCCGGCGGGCGTTCGCGGACATCGACGCGGACCTCTACGTCACCATCGACGGCGACGACACCTATGAGGCCGCCGACCTCCCCGGCATGATCGAGCTCCTCCTCTCCGGCCCCTACGACCATGTGCTCGGCGTCCGGCAGGACACCCAGGACACGTCCTCCTACCGTCCCGGGCACGAGGCCGGGAACCGGATGTTCAACCGCCTCACCGGGTGGCTGTTCAAGTCCGAGGTCTCGGACATGCTGTCGGGCTACCGCGTGTTCTCGCGGCGGTTCGTCAAGTCGTTCCCCGCGATCAGCAAGCAGTTCGAGATCGAGACCGAGCTCACCGTCCACATGATGGCGCTGCGCCTGCCGTGCGCGGAGTACCCGATCGGTTTCCGGGACCGGCCGGAGGGCAGCGAGTCGAAACTCTCGACGTTCGGCGACGGGTTCCGGATCCTCGGACTCATCGGCTCGCTCGTCCGGCACGAGCGCCCCACCCTGTTCTACGGGATCCTCACGCTGATCTTCGCCCTGCTCTCCGTGATCCTCGCGATCCCGCTCGTCGTCGAGTACGCGCAGACCGGGCTCGTGCCGCGCTTCCCCACGGCGGTCCTCGCCGCCGCGCTCATGGGCCTCGCCTTCCTCATGGGGTCCGTGGGCCTCGTGCTCGACGGCCTGCGCCGCGCCCGCCGCGAGTCCGCCCGCCTGCGCTACCTGTCCCTCGACCCCGCGGTGGAGACCAACCCCGCGCCCGTCCCGGTGCGCTCGCCGCTGCCGGGAACCTTCACCGAGAGCGACGTCGTCGGCCCCACGCTCGACGACCCCGCCGCGCGGACGGAGTACGCCCGGGAGATCCCGCACCGCACCGCCGCTCGGGCAGGTCAGCAGCCGGCGCAGGGACCGACGACCGCCGGATGATGCATCGCCTGCCCGCCCGCTGGCGCTCGCTCGCAGCCGAGGTCTTCCGCTTCCTCATGGTCGGCGGGCTCGGCTACATCGTCGACGTCGGACTGTCGAACCTGCTCGTCTACGGGTTCGGGCCGTTCGGCATCCCGGCGCTCATGTCGGACAGCCCGCTCAAGGCGAAGATCATCTCCACCATCGCCTCGGTCGTCGTCGCCTGGCTCGGCAACCGCCTGTGGACCTACAGCGACCGGCAGGTGGGCTCCAACCTGCGCGGCATCACCCTGTTCTTCGTCGTCAACGCGATCGGCATGGTCATCGCGGTGCTCCCGCTCGGCGTCACCTGGTACCTGCTGGGCCTGCGCGATCCGATCAGCTATAACATCTCGACGAACGTCATCGGGATCGGCCTGGCGATGGTGTTCCGGTTCTACGCCTACCGCACCTGGGTGTTCAAGAAGCACCCCAAGGCGGAGACGATCGAGCTCGACATCATCGTCCCCCCGACGCTCGACAGCCCCCACCGGGACGCCGCACCCGAGCAGCCGGCCCCGGCGCCCGGGCGCAGGGACGCCCGGTGACGGGCTCTCCGACGCGCCTCGAGGAGACCGGGCTGCTGCGCGGTGCGCTGAGCCGGCCCTGGATCTGGGACGCGCTCACCGCGGTGCTCAGCGGCCTCCTCGCCCTCGCTGTCGTCCGCGTCTACTACCCGGGGCGGGCGAACGTCGACATCGCCTCCCAGGCCCGTCAGGCGCTCGGCGAGGAACCGTACTCGGATTGGCATCCACCGCTTGTCTCCGCGGTGTGGGAGACTCTCATCGACCTCACCGGGGAGATCGGCTCCCTGCTCGTCGTCCAGGTGGGTTTGCTGTTCCTCGCCGCCTGGCTCCTCGCCGCTCTCCTCCACCGGCGGACCGGCCGCCGTGCGCTGTCCCTGCTGGGAGTCGCGCTCCCGCTGCTCCCGTGGGCGCTGAGCCAGATCGGGATGCTGTGGAAGGACACGCAGATGGCGGTGGCGCTCCTGCTGGCCGTCGTCCTCCTGTTCCTCATCCGGCCCGAGCGGCGGCTGAGCCTGCTCCTCCTCGTCCCCTCCGGCCTCCTGCTCCTGTTCGCGATCGGGGCGCGGAAGAACGCGGTGTTCGCGATCATGCCGATCGCGGTGTACATCGCCTGGCTCCTCCTCCGTGCGGTGTTCCGGTCCCACGGGTACCGGCCCGCCGCGGTGCCGGATGCTGCCGGGTCGACGTCCGGCGCGAGCACCGACAGCGCGGAGTCCGACGACTCCAGCCCGCTGCCGCGGTTCGCCGCCCGGCGCCTGCTCGCACTCGCCGGCGCTTCGCTCGCTGTGCTCGCCGTGCTCGGCGCCGGGACTGTCGGCATCGACCGGGTGCTCGTCGCCACCAAGGACGTGCAGTCGACGGGGCAGATTTCGCAGATCATGCTCGACGACGTGATGTTCTCCGTGCCGGAGTCCGAGCTCCGCGCCGCCGACGCCCCGGACGAGCTCAAGGAGCGGATCAGCGGCGCGCGCGACGTGTGCATCGAGATGGGCGAGATCTGGGACGCCTACTGGAACTGCTATGGGCGCGGGATCGGGGGCAAGGGCTTCGCCCCGATCGAGCATCGCGAGGAGCTCACGAGCCTGTGGTTGCAGACCGTGCCGACCCACCCCGTGCGCTATCTCGAGTACCGGATGGCGGTGTTCTCCCACTACTTCTTCAGCTCGCGGTTCGAGTACTGGCCGATGGAGTGGGACGGGGACGCCTCGACCGTCGGGCTGGGCGAGGGCTCGCGGAACGGCGAGTACATCATCCGCCCCTACGTCGAGGACTTCGCGCTCGGTACCTTCCCCATGCTCTTCAAGCCGTGGTTCTGGTTCGTCGGCGCCGTCGTGTGCCTGGCGCTGCTGCCCCGGCTCCGGATGCTCCGGGCGGAGATCGCGATGCTCTCGACCTCGGCGCTGTGCTACATCCTGGGCTACATCCCGATCGTTCCGGCCAACCACTTCCGGTACACGTACTGGCCGGCGCTCGCCGTCACCGCAGCCCTCGTCCTCGTGCTCGCCGCGTGGCGCACCCGGCGGCCGAGTCCGCTCAGGACTCCTTGAGCCACCGTCCGGCGGCCCGCGCACGGTTCGCCACCGCCCGGTAGGCGGTGACCACCGGTGCGGGCGCCATCGTCCGGAGCTCGGCGCGCACGCGGCGCAGGTCCTGCACCCGGGCGGCGCGTCGGAGATCGGGGAGCTGCTCCTCGCGGGAGCGCACCGCGAGCAGGGTCACCGCGTCGACGAGCTCGGTGTTCGGCTCCTGGAAGTAGTTCTGCCTGAGCCAGTCCCGGGTGGGGAACCCGATCCGCCCGTCCACCATGTCCGCGAGCGAGCCGATGATCCCGGAGTCCTCGAAGGCGAGGTTGAGCATCTTCTCGCTCACCCCGAAATCGTCGAGGATCAGGGTCGGCAGTCCGCGGTCGATCGCCTCGAGGGCTGCGGTGGACGACACGGTGACGAGCGCGGAGCCGGGAGTGAGGAAGAGCGACATCGCGCCGACCGCGGTGGTGAGCTCGCCCTCGGCGAGGCGACCGTCGGCGACGAGCTCGTCGATGAGCGCGAGGTAGGTGAACTCCTCGTGGTGGGTCTCCTGCTCACCCGGGCGCGAGCGCACCTTGACGATGACCTCGGACTCCGGGTGCCGGCGTCGGTACTCGGCGAGCGCGAGGAGGATCCGGATCCGGTCGGCGCGCTCGACGGGCACCTTGGCCTGGGTGGCGAACACGATCCGGTCCGGGGCGTCGGCCGGGTCGAACTGCGGGTCGGGCGGCTCGACGGAGGACAGGAGGGGCAGCCGGGCGACGACGACCTCGACGGGCACGCGCACCTTCTGCGTGACGAACTCGTACTCGGCGCGCTCGTGGTGCGAGTGGGTGATGAACATGTCCCCGATGCGCCGGTAGCGCATGCCCTTGCTCGTCGCGGGCAGGCCGACGCCGGGGAGTCCGGACACGAGGCCGGGGCGCCGGGGCAGACGCGCCGCGGAGGCATAGATCTGCTGGACCACCGGGCCGGTGGCGGCGGCGAGGACGACGTCGGGGACGATCCGAGCGAGCTCGTCCTCGAGCTCGCGGCGGGCGATCACCGGGATCTCCCGGCCCTCCCATGAGGAGCCGATGAGCGCATTGCGGATCTGCTCCCCGGTCGGGAGGATCGGGCTCTCCATGAGCCACAGCTGGGCATCGAACCCGGGTCCGAGCGCATCCATCGTGCGGGCGGCCCACTTGAGGTAGGACTCGCTGTCGGACACGGCCACGACGCTGAAACGACTCATTCGGTCAGTGTATCCGCGGGGTGCGGCGGACCGATTGAGGTCCCGGCGGAGCGCGTCGGGGGCGCTTCCGGTCCACCAGTCCTGCGGGATCGGGCTCACCCGGATGTCGGGAGAGTCCATGGTCAGGGCGAGGTTCGCGGCGGCCGTGGTCGGCAGGCTGAGGAGGCGGGCGCCCCGCGGGGCGGCGGCGAGGCGGAGCTCGACCGGCAGGCCCGCCGGATGGACGGTGATCCCGGGCAGCGCGGCGATCGCCGCGAGGTCGGCCGCTCGCTCCCGGCGGTGCGGCAGGTAGGCGCACGTGGTGTCCGCCGCGACGGATCCCACCCAGTCGAGGTAGGCGGCGGGGTCGATGAGTCCGTCCGCGGCGAGCGAGGACCCGAGGACGATCGTCCCGGGCAGGTCGGGGGTCGTGAGGTCGAGGGCCCGGAGCCGGTCGAAGGTGTGCCGGTCGAGCGTCCCGCCGGCCGCGGCGAACCGGGATCCGAGGTCCGGGGCCACGGAAAGGGCGGTGGTCCACGTCAGCCGCCCGGCCCGGAGGAGCCCGCGGAGGCGGAGGGCGGCGGTGAGCGCGAGGGCGCGCCGGGCGGGGGAGAGGCGCTGGCGCGCCCGCTGCAGGGGCGCGGGCCGGGCCGCGGTGAGGAGGCGGACCGCGTGCTCGGTGGCGAGGCCGTCGTCGATAAGGGTGACCCGTGGCGGGAGCGGGAACCGGCGGCGCGCGAGGGCGGCCTGGAACCGCCCCGAGCAGGGATCCCCGAGCAGCAGGCGGTCGACCGGGGCGGCGGCTCCCGTGCCGGAGGACGCCAGCGGCGCGGTGGGGCCGTGCAGTCCGGTGCGCAGCGTCGTGCCCGCGGGCAGCCACGCTCGATCGAACCGGTCGAGGAACTCGGCGATCCCCGGGGCATCGCCGCGCACCTGGATCTCGAGCTGCTCACCGGGGTGGGCGGCCTCGAGGGCGGAGAGCAGCTGGAGAGGGGACTCGACCCAGGCGAGCGCCGCCATCAGGAGCGCTCGCGCGAGCCCGGCAGGCGTGAGCGGAGCCGCTGCCTCCCCAGACGCAGTCCGACCCCGCCGAGGCGCCGGGCGATGGTCTTGGGATTGCGCGTGGGGCGCAGACCGCCGGGCAGGCCGAGCTTCATCAGCCGGCGCTTCTTGAAGTACCGCATCTCCGGGGTGCCGGCGGTGAGCGCGAGGACGTTCTGGGCGACCGGGCGGAGATCCTGCGCGATGATCGGCTGCATGCAGTACGCGACCGCCTCGACGAGCGATTGGAGCTCGGCGGCCTGCGCCGCGCTGAGCTCGGCGGCGCCGGTCCGGTCGAGCCGGTCGATGATGGTGAGCGGCACCCGGTTGGAGTTCTGGTACGGCGCGATCCGGTCGAGCAGGAGCTCGGTGCCGACGGTCGCGGTCTCGATGCCGTAGATCGCGCGGGCGGTGGCCAGCGCGGTGGAGAACACCCCGATCATCAGGCGCGGTTGCAGCCGGTGGAGGAGCACCTCGGTGATGATCGGCGAATCGATCACGGTGAGTGCGATGCCGTGGGAGGCGGCTGCGGCCTCGAGGACGGCGCGTGCGGAGTGGGGTGCGGCAGGATGCGGCTTGAACACCACGGCGGTGCAGCCCGACCGGGCCGCCTTCTCGATCATCTCGAGGTGGAGCGCCTCCTCCTCCTCGAAGGTGATGAGCCCGAGCGCGGAGAGGTACTGTCCGACGGCGAACGCGGTGTCGGCCCCGTCGAGGTCGCCGACAAGGGCTGCGACCTCGTCGTCGAGAGCCGCGGCGAGCTCGTCGACGACCGCGGTGAAGGCGCTGCCGGGCACGAAGCCGGGGTGGATCCCGTACTCGCGGAGCAGCAGGGGGCGGAGACCCTCGACGAGCGGCAGGCAGTGGAGCTCGGTGAGCCTCTGCCCCATGCCGAGCGGGATGCGGCTGCGCGTGGGACCGTAGCTCATGAGCCCGTCGGCGTGCACGCGGATGAACGCGTCGGAGAACACCCGGCTCAGGGCGATCGCGGGATTGACCTGGGGCGATTCGAGGACGAGCTCGACCTCTTCCGCTCCGAGATCCCATTCCTTCCGGATCAGCCGCTGGAGCATGGGGAGATCGCGCTCCGCCGGGGACCACGACGACGGGTGCTGCGGGGCGATGAGGTCGTTGAGGACGAGCACGCGGTCGAAGCGTTCGAGCAGAGTCTCGGCGCCCGGGGTGTCGGTGAGCCCGGTGGCCTGCTCGATGACGAGCGCGTTGTTCGATGCGAGAAGGATCCGCTCGGAGATGTCGAGCGGATCCCGGGCGGGCTCCTCCCCGGGGGTGCGGAGCACTGCGGGGAGGACGCGGGTGTCGTAGGCGCCGGAGTCGATGCCTGCGGCCAGGCACACGAGTTCGAAGAACGTCGAGGCGAGGAAGATCTGTTTCATCGGATGAACTCCTTGACGAGCTCCGTGCGGTGGGGCATGAACTGGAAGACGGCGAGGCGTCGGGGCCGGCGGGAGCCGAGGAACTGCTCCTTGAGGATCGGCCACGGCAGCTCGGCCGACACCCTGCGCGCGCCTTCGGCGATCCGCCGGGTGAGCTCCGGATCCGACTGTGCGAAGCGCTCGGCCTGATGATGGAGGATTGCGAGCCAGTTGCGCACCGCCTTGGGCATGAATCGCTCGGATTCGGGATCCCGGTCGACGAGGGCGAAGATCTGCTCGAACGCCTCGATGAACAGGAGCTGGCGGTGGTCGAGCACCTGGCTGAGCGAGGTGGTGAGGCCGCGCCGGTAGCAGATCCCGGGGACGTCGACGACTGCGAACGAGCCGGCGTTGAGATGGAGGTTCCAGATCCAGGAGCGATCCTCGGCGGTCATGAAGTCGGCGGGGAACCGGAGCATCCCGGAGTCGGCGAGCCGCCGGTGGAACATCCCCGCCCAGGCGAACGGGTAGTCGACCATCGTCGAATCGTGGACCGGGAGGATGCCGACGCGGGGATCGAGCGCCCGGTTGCGGATCGCCATCGGGGCGCGCCGCAGCTCGCGGGAGCCGCCCTGGACCTGCACGTGATCGCAGCGGACGAAATCGACGTCGAGGTGACGGATCGCCGCGAGCGTGCGCGACAGATGATCGGGGGCCAGCCAGTCGTCGCCGTCGAGGAACGCGATGTGCTCCCCGGTCGCGATGTCGAGGCCCATGTTCCGGCCGTTCGCCAGGCCGACGGCCGTCGGGTTGGTGATGACGGTGAAGTCCGGGAAGGCGGGCCCGAACTCCGCGAGGAGCTCGGGCGTCTCATCGACGGACCCGTCGTCGACGAAGATCACCTGGGTCCGGTCGAGGTCGAGCGACTGCTGGTGGAGCGATCGGAACATCGTCGCGAGATACGGTGCGCCGTCCTTTGCGGGGATGATGATGCTGAGCTGCGGTCTGGGCACGTCGGATCTCCCTGGCATACTGATGGACACCACAATCGTACCGACCGGCGGGGCGGATCGGATCGGGTGCCGCTCCCGGTGATCGACCCGACCGCCGGCCCGATCGGTCGGGGAGCATGCGAGGACGATGAAGAATCCGCTGAAGGCGCCCTGACCCGGGCGCCGGGACCGGTGATCGCGGCGGTCCGGTGACCGCCTTCCTCCAGCGCGTCGCCATCGACCGCCCCGTTCCGTTCGAACGCGGGCAGTGGGTCTGGCTCGGGTGCGTGGCGGCGATCGCCGGCGTTCTGGCCGCCGTCCTCGCGGTGGCGGTGTACCCCGGCGGGATGACGAAGGACAGCTACTTCCAGCTCGCTCAGGCGCGCGGCAGCGTCCCCTTCAACGACTGGCACCCGGTCGTCATGAGCGTGATCTGGAGGGCGCTCATCGCACTCACCGGCTCGATCGGCGCGATGGCGGTCGCGCAGATCGCCGTGGCCTGGCTCGTCGCCGTTCTGCTGTCGTGGTTCCTGCTCGCGGCATCGGGGAGCCGCATCGTGTCGCTCGGCGGGCTGCTCGTCCTCGTGCTGCCGAACTCGGTGAACATCCTCGGGACGGTGTGGAAGGACACCCAGATGGCGCTCGCCCTCGGCCTCGCCGTGGGGTGCCTGCTCCTCGCGCGCATGTGCAGGGGAGGGAGCAGCTGCCGGGTGCTGCTCGGGACGGCGTTCGCAGCCCTCGTGTACGCCACCCTCGTCCGGAAGAACGCGGTGCTCGCGGTGCTCCCGCTGCTGCTCCTGGCCTCGGTGCTCCGCGTGCGGCTCCGCGGCGCTGTCACCCTCCGCCGCGCAGCTGCGACCGGTGCCGCTGCGCTCGCGGTGCTCGGCGGCGCGGTGCTCGGCATCGGGAGTGCGGTGAGCGCGGCCACCGGGGCGACGTCGAACAGCCAATTCACCCAGGTCATGCTCGACGACCTGATCTTCGCCGTGCCGCCCGAGTCGATCGCGGCGAGCGAGAAGGCCCCGCCCGAGCTCATCGGCAAGCTCGCCGTCGCCCGCGCCGAGTGCCGCGAGAAGGGCGTGATCTGGGACGCGTACTGGGACTGCTACGGTGCCGGTGCGAACGGCCGGGGGTTCACCGCGATCGAGCACGTCGACGAGGTCTCCGCCCTGTGGTTCGAGCAGATCCCTCGGCATCTCCCGGAGTACATCCGGTACCGGCTCATGACGACCGGGGAGCTGCTGTCGACCTCGGATCTCGAGTTCGTCATCACGGCGGAGGACGCCGAGCACGGGGTCCCGCCGGCCGCACCCGAGCTCGATCGCGGCCTCGCGGCCTACGTCATGGGTGGCGCGGAGGGCTGGGGCGCATGGCTGTTCCGCGGCTGGTTCTGGCTGGTGCTCGGAGTCGCCGGTTGCGCGATCGCGCTCAGCCGATGGCGACCGTCGCCGACCGCCGGGATGATCTTCCTCTCCGGCATCCTCTACCTCGTGGGATTCTTCCCCACGGCTCCGGCGGCGGACTACCGGTACATCTGCTGGTCCGCGCTCTCCGTGGTCATCGGCGGGCTCGTGCTGCTTGCGGAGATGGTCCGGGACCGGCGGGCCGCTCGGTCCGAGGCGGCCGCCGCAGAGAGCCCGGAGGCCGGCTGAGACGGCATCAGCGCCGGGGCCCGCCGCGATCCTTCCGCGGCGAGGCCGCTCGCTCGCGGAGTCCGTGCCGCACATCCGCGGAGGCGGAGGCGAGACGACGCGCGACGCCGCGAGCCCGGGCCCGGAGACCGCGGGCGGGAGCCCGCGGCGGCAGTCGGCCGGGCAGATCGAGTGCGGTGAGCCGACGGCGCTTGAAGTAGGTGCGGATCGTGTCGAGCGGGGTCGGGGTGAGGAACTCGACCGCCCGGTCGCGGAGGTCGGCGCGCAGCTCCGGCTGCATGCAGTAGGCGACCGCGTCGAGCAGGCTCCGCAGCTCCTCGGGCCGAGCCGGGGTGTCCGCGTTCGCGGGGTCGAGGAGACGGTGGGTGAGGACGAGGGGCACGCGATTGCTGTTCTCGTACGGCGCGACGGCCTCGAGGAGCTCCGCGGTGCCGAGCGACACGACTGGGACGCCGAACGCGGTGCGCAGCGTCATGAGGGCGGTCGAGAAGCATCCGATCACGAGGCCGGGCTCGCGGCGCAGAGCGGTGATCTCGACGAGCTCCGGGGTGTCGAGGATCTCGAAGGCGATGCCGATCTCCTCGCAGCGGGCGCGCACGGCGCTCTCCGCGGCGTAGGACGCGGCCGGGTGCCGTTTGAAGAGCACCGACCCGAACCCGCGGTCGCGTGCGAGCTCGACCATCCGGAAGTAGAGGTCGGACTCCTCTTCGACGGTGATGAGACCGATGTCGCTGAGGTACTGACCGACGATGAGGGCGGGCGGACCGGCCGGGGCGTCGGTCCCCGGGGCCGGTGCCTCGTCCGCGGGAGAGAGCTGCCCGGCGAGCGAGCGGAGGACGTCGGCGAAGCGCTGCGCGTCGATCGAGGACGCCGGCGCGCCGATCTCCTCGAGCAGCGCGGGCCGCAGTCCGGGGATGAGGTCGAGATAGAGGAGACGGCCGATCCGCTGGCGGATCGTCGTCCCGGGAGCCGTGCGGGTGGGCCCGTAGACCATGAGCCCGTCGGCGTAGACGGTGATGAGCGCAGTGCGGAAGATCCGGGAGAAGGACGTCGCCGGAGGGGCCTGGATCGACTCGACGTAGAGCTCGAGCGGGCCGTCGCCGAGGTCCCACAGGGCGCGGAAGGTGCGCTCGAGGATGATGAGGTCGCTCTCGCGCGGGCTCCACTGGCTGCAGCTGTACGGCTTGAGCGCGTCGTTGAGCAGCACCCAGCGATCGAAGCGGGCGAGCAGGAGCTGGGACATCTCCGAGCGGTAGAACCCCTCGCCGACCTCGTAGGCGATGCGGTTGTCGGCGATGACGACGATCCGCTCCTCGGCCTCGGCGATGAGATCCGCCTCGATCGCGGCGACGAGCGTGACGAGCTGGAACGGGGAGGAGACGAAGAAGAGCTGCTTCATGCCGGGACCTTCCTCTCCGCGGCGATCCGCCGCCGGACGCGGGCGAGGTCCTGCTGCCGCGCCTCGGTGAACGTCGACCACACCCTCTCGATGACCTCGGGGTCTACGCTGGCCGCGGTAGCCACAACTGATTGCGACATCGCAGCTAATAGTTTGGGAGGAATCATCTCCTCCCGCTTCAAGTGCCAGTGATAGAGCGAAATCAGGTTGTGAACTGCCTTTGTGAGATATCGTTCATTCTCCGGCTCGGACCTAATTTCCCGAATGAGAGTGTCGAACACGTGCGCGAACCCGAGTTGTCTTTCGTCGTAGACCGCTGTGAGTGAACCGCTGACGCCTCTGCGGTAGAAGTATCCCTGAGAATCGACTACAGCGAACGTCAACTCTGCAATGAAGATTCTCCAGTTCCAGTAGCGATCTTCGGCAGTGATGAACTGGGCCGGAAAATAGAGGAGGCCTGCCTCGCGCAATCGGCTCGCGTAGACGCCGCACGAGGCGTTCGGAAAGTCGACCATGGTGCGTTCGGCGCGATCGACAACGAAATCGCGAGTGTGAAGACGTACTCCGCGCCGTGCAACTGGAGCTGAACTCAACTGACGACGCTTACCTTCGACTTGAACAATGTCCGAACGAACAAAGTCGACACCAAGGCGGTTCAGCACCTCTATCATCCTTGCGAGGTGCCCGGGGCCGAACCAGTCGTCGCTGTCGAGGAAGGTGATGGCGCGCCCCTCGGCGGCGGCGATGCCGACGTTCCGGGCGGCCGAGGGTCCGTGCGGACCGGGGTTGCGGAGCACCCGGAGCCGGGGCAGCCGTGACGTCCACGACTCCGCGATCGCGACGGTGTCGTCGGTCGAGCCGTCGTCGATGACGAGCACCTCGATCTCAGCGGCCGGCAGGCCCTGCGTGGTCAGGCTCTCCAGGGCCTCGGCGAGATAGGCTTCGGCGTCCTTCGCGGGGATCACGACGCTCACTGCTGGCTGCGACATCGTCCTCTGCTGTCCTCGGTCTCGGTTGCGGGCGGTTCCGGGATCCGACCGCCGGCGTGCGTGCGCGGCCAGGGCGGTGGTCGCAGGCGGATGGAGCGGCGCTCGCGAACGGGGTCCCGGTGCGGGTATCGCTGTCCAGACTCTCACACGTAGGGCAGGATGAGAGGTATGAAACGCGTGCGCCTGTTCCATTTCGACATCCCGACCTGGGGCAACTACGGGGACAAGGTCCTCTACCCGGTGATCCGGGATCTGTTCCACGGATACGGGGAGGGCGAGGCGTTCCGGTTCGTCGGCTCGGCTCCGCTGCGCAAGGAGGTCGGGCTCGATCTCGTCGACCACATCAACGCCTGCGCCGATGCCGTGGTGGTCGGCGGTGGGGGGCTGTTCCTCCAGGACACCAACCCCAACCGGAACTCCGGTTGGCAGTGGAACATCTCCCGCGAGGCGCTCGACCGGCTGCGGGTGCCGATCGTCGTGTTCGCCGTCGGGAACAACCGGTTCCCCGGACAGCCCGACTTCGACGACCTCCTCATCGAGCACGCGAGCGCGGTGAAGGAGCGCGCCGTCTTCTTCGGACTGCGCAACACCGGGTCGATCGAGAGCATGGGGCGCCTGCTGCCCGGCGGCGCGGAGGGCATCGCCTACCAGCCGTGTCCGACGACCCTCGAATCCCGCATCTACCGGGACCTCGAGGGGGTGCGGCCGCCGGAGACCCGGGCGCTCGCGGTGCAGATGCTCGTGCACCGGCGCCAGCAGGACGCCGGATTCGACGCCGAGGCGATCCACGCGGCGACCCTCGACGCGGTGCTCCGCCTGCACGAGGACGGCTGGGACGTGTGGAACACGCCCTTCCATCCCGACGACCGGCAGTTCTCCGATGCACTCGCCGCGCGGCTGCCGGCCGATCGCACCCGCCCGCTGTACGGGTACGACATCGACTACCGCGAGGGCATCGAGCTGTTCTCCCGGATCCCCTTCGTGCTCGGCGCGCGCGGCCACGCGCAGATGATCCCGTTCGGGGTCGGCAGCGTGCCGCTGTCGCTCGATCTCCACGCGAAGCTCGGCTTCTTCGCCGCCGACATCGGCCACCCCGAGCTCGTCCTCGACCCGCAGGCCCCCGACCTCGCCGACCGGATCGTCGCGGCGGTCGAGGGAGCCTGGGAGGAGCGCGCGGCTCTCCGCTCCGACATCGACGCCCAGCAGGATCGGATGTGGGAGACGACCCTGGGCAACCTCGCACGCATCCATTCCGTCCTCGACGGCGGGACGGCGGATCCCCTCCCGTTCCGGCCGGTGGCGGCCGAGCACACCGACGTCGAGAGCTTCCACGTCCGCTCCGCCGGCGGAGCCGAGGAGGACCGGGTGTCCGCGGATCGCACCACCCGGGCGACCGAGAGGACATTGCGCCGGCAGCTGCGCGAGCTCGAGGAGCGGATCGGCCGGGTCGAGCGCGAGCGCGACGAGGCGCGGGCGAGCGCCGATTCCGCGGAGGAGCGCCTGCGAACCGTCGGGACGGAGCTCGCCGACTCCCGCTCCGCCCACGACTCGACCCGCGCTGAGCTCTCCGCGCTGCGTTCGCGGGGCTACGGCGAGGAGGCCGCCGCGCTCGGCAGACGCACGGTGCACGCGGCCCGGTGGCGGCTTCGGCGGGTGGGGCGCACGCTCGGTGCGGCGCGGCCCGGACGCGCAAGGGACGAGACCCGCACGGAGGATCCGGACCACCGCGGCGGTCCGGGGGAGGAGCGGTCCGGATGAGCGGCTGGAACCCGTTCCGGCGCGCTCCCGGCTTCGACATCGTGGTGACCTTCAACGAGGTCGACTACGGGGCGAAGCGCGAGTACGCGCCGCGCACCCTCTCCGGCACCCCGATCGGGTTCGTCGACCAGCTGTGCGTGCTCGGGGCCTCGGCCCGGGTCCATCTGCCCCGCGTGCGGCGGTACGCGGTGCACACCCAGCCGCTCGATCCGCCGCAGCGCAGCCGGCTCACCGCGAACGGCTGGGAGGTCGTGCACGCGCAGCGCCGCCCGGGGCCGCCGGAGCTCGAGCGGTTCCACGACCGGCTCGCCGGCTACGGCGTCGGCCGGGCCGGCTCACAGCTCTACCTCGACTCCGACATGATCCTCACCGGTCGCCCCGACCTCGATCTCAGCGCCCCGGTGGCAGCGACCTACGCGGGCAATCACGCCTTCGACGCGGACACCTGGAACCGACTGTGCGCGGTCGCCGGCGCCCGGCCGGTGAGTCCGGAGGCGCTCGCGGCGTACTCCTACGACGACTGGTTCCTCCGCGGGGAGTCCTCCGACATGCCCTTCCTCAACAACGGCGCGGTGCTCGTCCGCCGCGCCGAGCGCGACGGCTTCGCCGCGCTCATGGTCGAGATCGGGGACCAGATCCGGGCGGCGGGGCTGCTCGAGACCGTGCCGCGCCTCGGACACTTCTTCGACCAGGTGTGCATGAGCCTCGCCGTGCGCCGGACCGCGGGAGCGGGGCTGCTCCCGCCCGGGATCAACACCCTGCGCTCGATGGTCGACCTCGGCGATCCGGAGGTGCGGCGCCGCGCCGTCCTGCTCCACTACCTCGGGAGCAGGGACGTCGCGGACGTCCACCGGCACTTCCCCGAGCCGTTCGACGCGGTGCTCGCACCCCGCCGGTGAATGACGGCCGCCCCCGACCGGTGAGGTCAGGGGCGGCGGTCGAGGCCGTCAGCGGCGGGTGATCACTTGACCACGCGGAGCGATTCGATCTTCGACTCCTCGCCGGGCATGACGCGCTTCTTGCCATCGCCCAGGGCGGTCTCGACGGTGCGGATGTCGGCGACGAGCTGGATGAACTCGTCGGGCTCCATCGACGCCTTCTGGTCCGAACCCCACATGTCGGTGTCGAGGGTGATGTGGCGCTCGACCGTGACGGCGCCGAGTGCCACCGCAGCGATCGAGATCGCGGTGCCGATCTCGTGTCCCGAGTAGCCGACCGGCACGTTGTAGCGCTCGCGCAGGGCCGGGATGGCCAGCAGGTTGACCTCCTCCGGCGGCAGCGGGTAGGTCGAGGTGGCGTGCATCATCACGAGGTTCTCGGTGCCGAGGGTCGCCACGGCCTTGTCGATCTGCTCGAGGGTCGACATCCCGGTCGACAGGATCACCGGCTTCCCGGTGGCCTTGACGGCTTCGAGGAGCGGGATGTCGGTGACCGAGGCGGACGCGATCTTGTAGGTCACGGCATCGAAGCGATCGAGGAACTTCACCGAGTCGATGTCCCACGGCGAGGCGAACCACTGGATGCCGATCTCGCGCGCGTAGCGGTCGATCTCGGTGTACTCCTCGTCCTCGAATTCGACGCGGAACTTGTACTCGAGGTAGGTCATCTCGCCCCACGGGGTGTCGCGCGGCTTGGACTTCTGGTCCTCCGGGACCGCGACATCGGGGTTCCGCTTCTGGAACTTGACCGCCTGGGCGCCCGCCTTCGCAGCGACGTCCATGAGCTGCTTGGCGATCTCGACGTCACCGTTGTGGTTGATGCCGATCTCGCCGATCATGTAGACCGGCTGGCCGGGGCCGACGAGGATGTCGCCGATGGCTACCGGCTTGATCTCGTTCACAGACATGAGACCTTCTTTCTGGTAGGTGTACGGGCTCGGTGGTGCTCGTGCTGGATCATGCAGTCGTTCATTCCGCCGGGATGAGGTCGCACACTTCGCGGACCGCCCCGTGCCCTCCGCGGTGCGACAATACCAGCCGCGCGGCGAGGAGCACCTCGGGATGTGCGTCGGCCACCGCGACGGGCCAGCCGACGACGGAGAACGCCTCGAGGTCGTTGATGTCGTTGCCGACGTAGGCGACGCGCTCCGGATCGAGGTCCTTCTCCCGCATCCACGAGAGGAGCACATCGGCCTTATTGTCGATCCCCTGGGCGACCTCGACGTGAAGTTTCTCCGCCCTGCGGGTGACGACGGGGTTGCGCTCCTTCGACAGGATGAGGAACGGCACGCCGTGCTTGACGAGTCGGCTCACGCCCATCCCGTCGCCGCGGTGCACGCGGACCATCTCGTCCCCGTGCTCGTTGACGTATCCCGCATCGTCGGTGTGGACGCCGTCGAAATCGGTGACGAGGGCGTCGACGTCGAGGACCGTGGGGCTGCCGCCGGCCGCGGCGATCGCGCGGACGAGGGTGAGGTCGGCCATGGTGTCGATCTCGCGGGCCTGCTCGAGAGGAACTTCCTCGATCTCGATCCGGCCGAAGAACCGGTGGCGGTGCTCCTGCAGCCCGGCCGTGCGCATGATGTAGAAGGCGCCGGTCTCGTTGTAGTGGATCTTGCGGTCCTGGCGGCGCGGTCGGAAGGCGGCGTCGTGGCCGACGGCCTGCGCCCGGGCGGCGTCGTCGAGCGTCCACAGGAAGCTGTGGTCCTCGACCGCGGAGAACACGACGTCGGCCTCGTCGGAGGCGACCCGCTCGATCGCGCTGTCGATCGACTGCGGGTCGATGAACGGCGAGGTGCACTGGAGGAACGCGGTGATGGCGTAGTCCTCGGGGAGCTGGTCGATGGTGTAGAGGAGGGCCTCCTCGCTGCTCGCCAGGTCCCCGGAGATCTCGTCGGGACGGCGGACGACGGTCGCTCCGGCGCGCTCGGCCTCCGCGGCGATGCCGTCGTGATCGGTGGAGACGACGACGAGGTCGACCCGGGTCGCCTGCGAGGCGGCTTCGACCGCCCGCGCGAGCAGGGTGGTGCCGGCGACCTTCTGGAGGTTCTTGAGCGGGATGCCCTTGGATCCGCCGCGGGCGGGGATGATCGCAACCGTCCGCATCGAGTTCAGCTGTTGAGTCACAAGGCTTTCAGCGTACTACACCCACGTCGGGTTCCACATTCGTGCACGCCAGTCCTCGTACGGCAGCATCTGCCCGGTGTAGACGGGGTAGAACCAGGCGAACGCGAGGATCGCGCACGCGACGACGAGGCCCACCGCGAGGCGCCTGCCGAGGAGCACGCGATCGGTGCGGTCGCGCCCGGCGTCCGGTTCGCCCCACAGCAGACCCAGGCAGTAGGCGAGGGCGAGGACGACGAAGGGCACCATGACGATGGTGTAGAAGGTGAAGATCGTCCGGTCCTGGTAGAAGAACCACGGGACCCAGGTGGCGAGGAGTCCCGCGAGGATCGCACCGGCCCGCCGGTCGCGGCGGAGCAGCCAGGCGCCGAGCACGAGGACGATCGCGACGGGTGCGAGTCCCCAGATCACCGGGTTGCCGAGCGAGGTGATCGCCTGCGAGCAGCGCTCGGCGACGCAGCCGGCTTCCCCCTGCTCGAAGGATTCGTAGAAGAAGGAGGTCGGGCGCCATTGGACGATCCAGCCCCACGGGTTCGACATGTACGGGTGCTCGGAGTCGAGCCCGACGTGGAAGGTGTAGGCGGTGTAGTGGTAGTGCCCGAGGCTCGCGAGCCAGTCGGGCAGGAACGACCACCAGCCGCGGTTGTCCGCCGCCCAGGACCGGTCCCAGCCGCCGGGATTGAGGATCCAGCCCAGCCAGCACACGACGTAGACGACGAGGGCGACGGGCACGAGGGAGAGGAAGGCGGGGACGGAGTCCTTGACGAGGGCGGCCGTCCACGGACGACGCACGCCGGCGCGGCGCCGGGCGCCGACGTCCCACAGGACCGCGAGGATCCCGAACACCGCGAGGGCGTAGAGCCCGGACCACTTGACGCCCATCGCCAGGCCGAGGCTGATCCCGGCGGCCAGCCGCCACGGCCGCAGGCCCAGGGAGGGCCCGAACTCGGGGGAGACGAGCAGTCGGCGGGTCGCCGCGCCGCCGCGCGTCGCGGAGTCGAGGACTTCGGAGACGAAGCGCAGCGGCTGCGGCCGGAGCCGCTCGGCGACCGAGGCCGACTGTGGGCGGGTGGCGACCGAGGCCGGCTGCGCGTAGGCAGCACCGGACCCCGCAGCGGGGGCCGCCGGCACCTCGGCGCGCGGCCGGGGACCGCCGGACCCGGGAGAGTCCGGTGCCCGGGTCATCCGCTCGACGAGCCTCCGGTCGGCCCACTCGCGATCGAGGACGAGGAATCCGAAGGCGAGCAGGATGAAGAACATGAGGAAGATGTCGAGCAGACCGGTGCGGGAGTGGACGAAGTGCTCGCCGTCCACCGCGAGGAGCAGGCCGGCGATCGAGCCGATCCACAGCGAGGAGAACAGGCGGATCGCGATGCGGGCGAGGAGGAAGATCGACAGCGCCCCGATGAGGGCGGCGCCGAACCGCCAGCCGAACGAGGAGTCCGCGCCGAACAGCTCGATGCCGGAGCCGAGGATCCACTTGCCCAGCGGCGGGTGGACGACGTACGCGGGGGAGTCGAGGATGATGTCTGCGTCCCCGGCCTCGAAGGCCGCATTGGGCTCGTCGGGCCAGTCCCGCTCGTAGCCGAACCGGGTGAGCGAATAGGCGTCCTTGACGTAGTAGGTCTCGTCGAACACGAGGCGGGAGGGGAACTCGAGCCGGTGGAACCGGAGCGCCCCGCCGAGGACCGCGAGCAGCGCCGGGATGAGCCAGCCGAGCAGCGCGTGCGGGGAGCGCACGGGCAGCAGTCGGGATCCGAGGGTCGAGAAGCTCACACGGATCAGTGTAGACAGCCGCGAGCGGGGCTCGGGTCCTCTCGCCCGGGGGGTGGTCGATGCCGCGACCGGCGCATAGGCTGGGAACCCTCGACCCCGACCGGAAGCAGCTGACGCAGCCATGGCGCACGACCCGAACATCCCCTCCGCCGGAGGATCGCCGGACGGACACGGTGTCCCGCAGCCGGGGTATCCCAGAGCCCCGCAGGGCGGGTATCCCGGAGGGCAGCAGGCGCCCGGCCACCCCGCGCCGCAGTACCCGCACCCGCACCCCTACGCGGCATCGCCGACCATGGCGCCGATGGGCGGGGCACCCGCCCCGTCCCCGGCGCACCCGCTCGCCCTGACCTCGATGCTCCTCGGGATCGGGGCCGGGGCATTCGGATTCCTCGGACTGTTCCTCGGCATCCTCATCCCGCTCGCCTTCCTCGCAGCCGTCGGCGCGGTCGTCACCGGGCACATCGCCCGGTCGCAGATCAAGCGGACCGGTCGGGAGGGCGGCGGCATGGCCCTCACCGGCATCATCATCGGCTACGCCGTCGCCGCCCTGTGCATCCTGCTGTTCCTCCTCGCGATCGGACTCGGGGTGTTCCTCGGGATGACCGGGCGGCTCTGAGCGTCCTGCCGGCCCGTCCGCCGGTTGCTCGCCTTCCGTCCGCCCCGTTCGCCCTGCGCCCGGTCTGCTGTGCGACAGGTTCGACGCGGATATTGCCGAACCGTGACATCCTCCGATTGCCGGGGCCGTCCGCGACGGCCTACCGTTGATCCCAGACGGTCGAGAGAGAAGAGAGTCCCCACATGTCCAGCAACGGCTACCAGCCCGATCCCTACGGCACGAGCGGCGGTTCCGCCGGCTATCCCGGCGGCGCTGCGGCCTACGACGCCTACGCCGCCCCGGCGTACGGGTCCGCTCCGGCGGGCGCCCAGTACGGCGACGCCGGCTACGGCCAGAGCGCGTCCTACGGCGGCGACCCCTACGCCGCGCAGTCCGGCTACGCCGCACCGCAGAGCTACGGCGCCCCCGGCGGCTACGTGCAGACGCGGCCGACGAACACCATGGCGCTCCTGTCGCTCATCATGTCGCTCGTCGGCATCGCCACCGGCGGCATGACCTCGATCCTCGGCATCATCTTCGGTCACCTCGGCAAGAGCCAGATCAAGCGGACCGGCGAGGCCGGCGAGCAGATGGCGCTGTGGGGGCTCATCGTCGGCTACGTCGTGCTCGGCCTGTGGGTGCTGTTCTGGGTCCTCTACATCCTGTTCTTCGTCGGGATGTTCGGGCTCGCCATCTGGGGCTCGACCGCCGGCTACTGACCCCGCACCCGCCCTGCCGCATCCGGTTCGCACCGTGACCCCTGCCGATCCCGCGCCCGAGGCGCCCGCCCCCCGCACCGGGGACGGGTGCCTCGTGCTCGTCGGGACCCCGATCGGGAACCTCGGCGACGCCTCGGAGCGGCTGCGGCACGAGATCGGGGCCGCCGACCTCATCGCCGCCGAGGACACCCGGCGCTTCCTCGGGCTGGCCGATCGGCTGGGGCTCGCCCACACCTCGGCGATCATCAGCCTCTTCGACCACAACGAGGACGCGAAGGCCGCCGACATCGCCGACGCCGTCGCTGCGGGCAAGCGGGTCGTGCTCCTCACCGACGCGGGGATGCCCGCGGTGTCCGACCCCGGCTACCGGGTGGTGCGCGCGGTCGCCGACCGCGACCTGCCCGTCACCTCGGCGCCCGGCCCGTCCGCCGTGCTCACCGCGCTCGCGCTGTCCGGCCTCCCCTCGGACCGCTTCGCCTTCGAGGGATTCCTTCCCCGGAAGGCCGGGGAGCGATCCCGCGCTCTCGCCGCGCTCGCCCGCGAGGAGCGCACGCTCGTCTTCTTCGAGAGCCCCCACCGGATCGCCGCGGCGCTCGACGACATCGTCGCCGCCTTCGGCCCCGACCGGCCGATGACGATCTCGCGCGAGCTCACGAAGACCTACGAGGAGGTGCTCCGCGGGACCGCCTCCGAGCTCCGCGACCGCGCGGCGGAGGGGCTGCGCGGCGAACTCACCCTCGTCGTCGCCGGACACCCGGGGGATGCCGCCGAGCCCGCCGACCACCTCGCCGAGATGCGACGCCTCGTCGACGGCGGGATGCGGGCGAAGAAGGCCGCGGCCGAGGTCGCCGAGCGCCATAGGATCTCCACCCGCGCGATGTACGAGGAGTACCTCCACGCCGAGGACTGAGCGGGGCGCGGATCAGCGGTGTGCGCACTGCGGATCGGCGGCCCGCGGGGACCGGGCCGAGCACCGCGGACGCGGGCCCGAGCGCCCCGGTGCGATCAGTAGACTGGGTGTCCATGAGCTTCTACATCACCACCGCCATCGCGTACCCGAACGGCGCCCCGCACATCGGGCACGCCTACGAGTACATCGCCGCAGACACCATCGCGCGATTCCACCGGCTCGCCGGCGAGGACGTCTTCTTCATGACGGGCACCGACGAGCACGGCCTCAAGATGCAGCAGACGGCGCAGAAGCTCGGGGTGAGCACCCAGGAGCTCGCCGACACGAACTCCGCGGCCTTCCGGGCGCTCGACGACATGCTCGGCGTGTCCTACGACCGCTTCATCCGCACCACCGACGCCGACCACCGGGCCACCTGCCAGGAGCTGTGGCGGCGGATGGAGGCCAACGGCGACATCTACCTCGACTCCTACTCCGGGTGGTACTCGGTGCGGGACGAGGCGTACTTCGCCGAGGACGAGACCGAGGTCGTCGACGGCATCCGCGTCGCCCAGTCCTCCGGCGCCGAGGTGACGTGGACGGAGGAGGAGTCCTACTTCTTCCGCCTCTCGAAGTACCAGGAGCCGCTGCTCGAGCTCTACCGCGAGCACCCCGAGTTCGTCGGCCCGGACGTGCGCCGCAACGAGGTCGCCTCGTTCGTCGCCTCCGGTCTCAAGGACCTCTCGATCTCGCGGACGACCTTCGACTGGGGGATCCCGGTCCCCGGGGACGAGAAGCACGTGATGTACGTGTGGGTCGACGCGCTCACCAACTACCTCACCGGGGCCGGGTTCCCGCACGACCCGGCCGCCTTCGAGCGCTGGTGGCCCGCCGACGTCCACATCATCGGCAAGGACATCGCCCGCTTCCACGCGATCTACTGGCCGGCCTTCCTCATGAGCGCCGGGATCGAGCTGCCCCGCCGCGTCCACGCCCACGGCTTCCTCTTCAACAAGGGCGAGAAGATGTCGAAGTCGGTGGGCAACGTCGTCGATCCCTATGCGCTCGTCGAGGGCTACGGGCTCGACACCGTCCGCTTCTTCGTGCTCCGCGAGTTCTCCTACGGCCAGGACGGTTCGTATTCCCACGAGGGCATCGTCACCCGCAAGAACACCGACCTCGCCAATGAGTACGGCAACCTCGCCCAGCGCTCGCTGTCGATGGTGGCGAAGAACTGCGGCGGCGCCGTCCCGACCCCGGGCGAGCTCACCGCCGACGACGAGGCGCTCCTCGCCGCCGCCCGCGGCGCCTACGCGCAGGCCGCCGAGCACGTCGGCACACAGAGCCTCCACCTCTACCTCGAGGCGTGCTGGAAGGTGCTCGCGGCGGCGAACAAGTACTTCAGCGCGCAGGAGCCGTGGAAGCTCCGGAAGACCGACGAGACGCGGATGGCCACGGTGCTGTGGGTGACGATCGAGGTCGTGCGCATCATCACCCTGCTCGTCCAGCCGGTGATGCCGGAGTCCACCGCCCGCCTCCTCGACCTGCTCGCGGTGCCCGCGGACGCGCGCGACTTCGCCGCCCTCGACACCCCGCTCGTCGCCGGCACTCCGCTGCCCGCGCCCGTCCCGGTGTTCCCCAAGTTCCAGGAGGACTGATGGCCTCGCGCGCCGCAGGAGACTACCCTGAGGTGCCCGAACCGCTCCCGGTTCCGGGCGTCGACACCCATACCCACCTCGACATCTGCACCGGTGCCCGCGGTCCGATCAAGTCGGGCGAGCCCGCGCCGGAGGTCGAGCCGGGAGCTGACGAGGAGTTCCCGCCGCTCGCGTTCTTCCACGACACCGCCCAGCAGGCGGGGGTCACCCGGATCGTGCAGATCGGGTGCGACATGCGCTCGGCGCGCTGGACCGCCGAGGTCGTCGCCGCCGAGGCCGCCGCCGGCCGGGACTGGATGCTCGGCGGGGTGGCGATCCACCCGAACGAGGCGCCGCGGCTGGCCGCGGTGGGCCTCCTCGAGGAGTCGCTCACCGAGATCGAGCAGCTCGCCGCGGGGGAGAGGATCCGCGTCGTGGGGGAGACCGGACTCGACTACTTCCGCACCGAGGACGACGGCATCGCCGCGCAGCAGGAGTCGTTCCGCGCCCACATCGAGATCGCCAAGCGGCAGGGGCTCGCGCTCCAGATCCACGACCGGAACGCCCACGCCGACGTGCTCCGGATCCTCGACGAGGAGGGGGCGCCGGATGTCACGGTGTTCCACTGCTTCTCCGGGGACGCGGAGTTCGCCCGGGCCTGCGCCGAGCGCGGCTTCTTCATGTCCTTCGCGGGGAACATCACGTTCAAGAATGCCGCCGACCTGCGCCACGCGGCCGCCGTGGTCCCGCCCCGCCTGCTGCTGAGCGAGACCGATGCACCGTTCCTCACCCCGCACCCGCACCGCGGCCGCCCTGGTGGGCCATACCTCACTGCGGTGACCCTGCGAAAGCTCGCCGAGGTGCGCGAGGAACCCCTCGCCGAGGTGTGTGAGCAGGTGAGCGCGAACGCCGAGCAGGCCTTCGGCACCTGGGAGCTGTGACGCCGGGAGCAGGCGACGACACCCTTTCGTGACCTGCGCCGTGACCCGGTGAGCGACCGGTGCTGCGGCCCTGACCTCGGGCGTTGTCTCGCGCATGTAACAGGATTGCCATTTTGATAACGAACCGGTTACGCTTGGTGCAGTCTTCTTCCTGCCCCCATACTCCCTCGGAGGAACCCGCGTGCACTCGATTCTGCGCAATCGCAAGGTCCAGATCGCCGGCCAGGCCGTGGTCATCACCGCGCTCGTCGGCGGCGCCGGATCGTTCGTCGCGCTCAACAAGTCGGTGAACCTCACCGTCGACGGGCAGTCCGAGCAGGTGCGCACCTTCGGGTCGACCGTGGGCGACGTGCTCACCGCGCAGGGCCTCGAGGTCGACGAGCGCGATGCCGTGCAGCCCGGCGCGGACACCCGTATCGAGCGGGACATGAACATCGTCGTCAACACCGCCAAGGATCTCGATCTCACCGTCGACGGGATCGCCCTCGACGAATGGACCACCGCGAACACCGTCGGCCAGGCGCTCGCCGACCTCGGCGTGGACGCCGAGGGTGCCGAGGTCTCCCTGCCGCTCGACGAGGCCCTCACCGAGGACGGCGCGATCGTCGACGTCGTCACCCCCAAGGGCGTGACTGTGGTGGCCGACGGCGAGCAGATGATCGTCGAGGCGACCGCTGCCACCGTGTCCGAGGTGCTGTCCGAGGCCGGCGTCGAGGTGGCGGGCGAGGACATCGTGTCCGCTCCGCTCACCGCTCCGGTCACCGACGGACAGGTGCTCGATGTGCTCCGCGTGAAGTCGGAGACGACGACGGTCGAGGAGAAGATCGAGAAGAAGACGACCGTCAAGGAGTCCGCGTCGATGGATCGCGGTGAGACGAAGGTCGAGACCGCGGGCAAGGACGGCGTGCGGGAGGTCGTGTACGACATCCGCACGGTCGACGGCGCCGAGGTCAAGAAGGAGAAGGTGTCGGAGAAGGTCGTCTCGGAGCCCGTCGACGCAGTCGTCGTCAAGGGCACCCGCGCACCGCGTCCCGCCGCTCCCGCTCCGGACCGGGATACGACCGGCGGCTCCGAGAAGAAGGACGACTCGAAGAAGGACTCCGACTCGAAGAAGGAGTCCTCGGAGAAGAAGGAGTCCTCGGAGAAGAAGGAATCCGGCGGCGGCAACTCCGGCGAGAAGGCTCCGAGCGTCGACGACGGCAGCGTGTGGGATCGGCTCGCGAAGTGCGAGTCCGGCGGCAACTGGTCGATCAACACCGGCAACGGCTACTACGGCGGCCTGCAGTTCTCGGCGCCGACGTGGAAGGCCTTCGGCGGCCACAAGTACGCCCCCAACGCCCACCAGGCGACCCGCGAGCAGCAGATCGACATCGCGAAGAAGGTGCAGGCCTCCCAGGGCTGGGGCGCGTGGCCGACCTGCACCCGCAAGCTCGGCATCCGCTGAGCCCCGCACCGAGGAGCACGACGGACCGACCATCGCACGCACGACCCGCGGGAACCTCGGCCGAGGACCTGCAGAGACATGACAAGCGCGACCCGGTGAGCGACCCTCGCCGGCAGCACTTCGAGGAGATACATGGACATCCTGCGCAATCGCAAGGTTCAGATCGCCGGCCAGGCGGTGATCATCACCGCGCTCGTCGGCGGTACGGGTGCGTTCGTGGCGCTCAACAAGTCGGTGAACCTCTCCGTCGACGGGCAGTCCGAGCAGGTTCGGACGTTCGGCTCCTCGGTGGGCGATGTGCTCGAGGCGCAGGGTCTCGAGGTCGATGAGCGCGATGCCGTGCAGCCCGGCGCGGAGACGCGCGTCGAGCGGGACATGACGATCGTGGTGAACACCGCGAAGGATCTCGATCTCACCGTCGACGGCGTGCCGGTCGAGGAGTGGACGACGGCGAACACTGTCGGCCAGGCCCTTGCGGACCTCGGCGTCGAGGCCGAGGGCGCCGAGGTGTCGGTGCCGCTCGACGAGACGCTCACCGAGGACGGTGCGGCGATCGAGGTGGTGACCCCGAAGGGGGTGACCGTGAAGGCCGATGGTGAGCAGAAGGTCGTCAACGCCGCCGCCGCGACGGTGTCCGAGGTGCTGTCCGAGGCCGGTATCGAGGTGGCGGACGAGGACATCGTGTCCGCTCCGCTCACCGCTCCGGTGTCCGATGGCCAGGTTGTCGACGTGCTGCGGGTGAAGAACGAGACCACGACCGTCGAGGAGAAGATCGAGAAGAAGACCACCGTCAAGGAGTCCGCGTCGATGGATCGCGGTGAGACGAAGGTCGAAACCGAGGGCAAGGACGGCGTGCGGGAGGTCGTGTACGACATCCGCACGGTCGACGGCGCCGAGGTCAAGAAGGAGAAGGTGTCGGAGAAGGTCGTCTCGGAGCCGGTCGACGAGGTCGTCGTCAAGGGCACCCGCGCACCGCGCCCGGCCGCACCCGAAGACGACTCCTCCACCGGCGGCGGCTCCGATTCCGGTTCGTCGGGCGACTCGGGCTCCGATTCGGGATCCGGCGGCTCCGACTCCGGCGACTCCGGCGGCACGATGAGCAAGCAGGAGATCATCGACATGCTCGGCGGTCCCGGCACCCGTTGGTACACAATCGTCAAGTGCGAATCGGAGTTCAACCCGCGGGCGGTCAATCAGCAGAACCGCGCCCACTTCGGCCTGTTCCAGTTCAAGCTCGCCACCTGGCAGTCGGTGGGCGGCAAGGGCAACCCGATCGATGCGAGCCCGCAGGAGCAGTTCAAGCGCGCCAAGATCCTCCAGGAGAAGGCCGGCTGGAGCCAGTGGGCCTGCGCCTGATCCCGCCGGCGGCCTGACCGCCGCTCCCGGACCTCACGGGTCCGCCGCGTCCACCGACGTGGCGGACCCGTAGTCTTCTCCCATGGTGGATGAGAAGAAGCAGCGCGAGCGGATGGGCGACACCGACCTCGACATCGAGGAGGAGCTGCTCGGCGAAGCGGCCTTCACGGTGACCGAGGGGACCGAGCGGCTCAATCGCACCTGGGTCGAGCTCATCGTCACCGGACTGTTCGGCGGCATCGACATCGGCCTCGGGATCCTCGCGATGATCCTCGTCAAGCAGGCCACCGACTCCGACATCCTCGCCGGCATGGCGTTCGGTGTGGGTCTCCTCGCCCTCAAGATGGCACACTCCGAGCTCTTCACCGAGGAGTTCCTCCTCCCCATCAACGCGATCGTCGCCGGGCAGGGGACGTGGGTGCAGCTGCTCCGGCTGTGGTCGGTGACGCTCGTGTGCAACCTCGCCGGCGGGCTCGTGTTCGCCTGGCTCACCGTGCTCGCGCTGCCGGACTACCACGGGACGATCATCGACACCGCGAACGGCTACCTCGACACCGGCTCCGTCGGCACGACGATCGGGCTCGCGCTGCTCGCGGGCGCCACGATCACGCTGTCGACCCGCATGCAGCAGGGCACCTCGAACGATGTCGTCGTCGCGCTGCTCTGCATGATCTCCGGATTCCTCGTCATCGGCTTCGGCATGCTCCACGGGGCGCTCAACGCGATGATCATCTTCGGAGCGATGCTCGCCGGGGCGGACATCACGGTGCTCGACTTCCTCGGCTGGTTCGTCGTCGTCATCCCGCTCAACATGCTCGGCGGTCTCGCGATCATCACCCTGCCGCGTCTCCTCCGCACCCGCAGGATCCTGTCCGCGGTGCGCCGCGGCGACCTCTCCCTCGAGGACCTCGAGGAGGAGGCGAGCTGAGCGGCGCCCTGCCGGACTCAGCCGATCGCGCGGTCGCGGCCCTCCCAGTGCGGAGCGCGGAGCACCTTCTTGTCGATCTTGCCGAACGGGGTCTGCGGAAGCTCGTCGACGAACTCCACGGTCTTCGGCCGGGCGTAGTTCGCGACCTTCCCGCGGCAGTGGTCGATGAGGGCCTCCGCGGTGAGCTCACCGGTGCCCGGTGTCGCGGATTCCCCGGCACCTGCGCCTGCCGCGGCAGCAGGGGCCACCTCGGCGGCGGGAGAGCCGGCGGCGGGAGCGGTTCCCGCGGCGTAATCGGCGGCGGGAGCGGTTCCCGGGGCGACCTCGGCAGCGGTGCCGTCCGCGGCGTCGGCGCCCGGGGCCTCGGGCGCGCGGCGCACGACGACGGCGTGCACCGCCTCGCCCCAGTCGGGGTGCGGGACCCCGATCACCGCGGCCTGCGACACCTGCGGATGTCCGGCGAGCACGTCCTCGACCTCGCGGGAGTAGACGTTGAACCCGCCGGAGATGATCATGTCGTTGCGGCGGTCCTTGAGGTAGACGTAGCCCTTGGCGTCCATCACGCCCATGTCGCCGGTGCGGACCCACTCGCCCCAGAACTTCTCCGCGGTAGCCCCGGGGTTGCCGACGTACTCGGTGAGGGCGAAGGGCGTCTTCACCGTGATCTCGCCGAACTCGCCGATCGGCAGCTCCTCGCCCCGGTCGTCGGTGACCTTGACGTCGGTGAACAGCGACGGATTGCCGCATGAGGCGAGCAGGTGCGGGCGCTCGAGGTCGTGGTCGAGCTTGGACAGCCGGGTGCAGAACTGGGGCGCCTCGGTCTGGCCGAAGAGCTGGATGAAGACCTGGCCGAAGATCCGCATGCCGTGCTCGAGCCGGGTGGGTGACATCGGCGCGGCGCCGTAGACGATCGTGCGGAGCCGCAGCTCGGGGAGCTCGTCGAGCGCGTCGATGATGTCGAGGACGCGATAGATCATCGTCGGCACCATGAAGGTCCAGGTGATGCCCTCGTCGATGAGGAGCTCGACGACGCGCTCGGCATCGAAGGCGGTGAGGATGCGCACCGTCGCCCCGCGGCCGATACCAGCGAGCGCGAGGGCCCCGGCCGCGTGTGCGAGGGGCGACATGACGAGCATCTGCTCGCCGACGGAGATCTCGGCCTCGATCATCTGGATGTACGACGCGGACGCCGCCGAGCGCCGCGTGTGGGCGACCGCCTTGGGCCGACCGGTGGTGCCGCCGGTGAAGTTGAGATGCGAGCGCGCCTCCGGGTCGCCGGGGTTCTCGCCCGTGCGCAGCGCGTGGTCCGGGCCGGGGACCTCGGGGAACGGCACGGCGCCGGGGATCATGCGACCCTCCGGGTCGGAGAGCTGGATGATCGTGGGCCGGGCGGGGGAGGAGGTGGCGGAACCGGGTGCGGTGCCATCGGCGTCCGGGGAGGCGGATCCGGGTGCTTCTGCTAGGCGTGCAGCGAGCGCGCTGCCGAGCTCATAGTCGGTGATGACGACCGAGGCGCCGGCGAACTCGAGCTGGTAGATCACGGTGTCGAGCGCGGACATGTAGTTCGCAGGGGTCTTCACCGCGCCGAGGCGTGCGGTGGCCGAATCGTAGACGATCCACTCGGCGCGGTTGCCGGCGTACATCGCGACCACGTCGCCCTCCTGCACGCCGAGCTCACGGAGCAGATCGATCGTCGCGTCCGACCAGGCCCAGATGTCGCGATAGGTGAACTCGCGGTCGTCCTCGCGGACGGCGGTGCGGGTGGCGTGGATCCGGAACGAGTGCTCGTAGATCTCGGCGGACGTGGTGAACATGGGGCCTCCAAACGACGGTGTTCAGCGGTGGGTCCGGCGGGTGACGCGCGGACCGGGATACTGGTGCGGTTCACGGAGCGATTCACCGTGCGATTCACGACACGGTGAATGATCGCTAGGGCGATTTTAGGACGGGCGTCAAGAATGCAGGGCGGGCGTCCGCAACCCGGGCGTGTGCACTGACCGGGTTGGGGTCGGTGAGCTTCGGTTCGGATCGGGTCGACTGGCCTCGGGTCGGAGGGCTTTGGTTCGGGCCGCTTCGGTTGGCCTTGGTTCGGCGGCTTGTCAGGTGCCCGCACCTCGGGGCGACAAACGGTTTGTCAGGAATCTGCTCGTCGGCGCGGGCTTCCGGTATGCCCGCACTTCGGGGACGGACTGTTCCAGATCACGTGCACCCCGGAGCTGGATCGCTCCCGGCTATGCGCCAGCAGTCAGCACGTCGCTTGCCCTGCAGCGGAAACTGCGATGGCGGGCGAAACCTTCGGCGGTGCCGTGGACATGCGACGGAAACTGCGGTGGCGGGCGCAGCCTTCAGGGGTGCCGTGAGCATGCGACGGAAACTGCGATTGCCGACGCAGCCTTCAGGGGTGCCGTGGACATGCGACGAAAACTGCAGTGGCGGGCGCAGAATGCGCAGTCCGTGCGTGCAATCGCAGTATGCGTTGCACTTTCGATGTGCTCCCACGTTGCGACCTCCACCCGGCTCGAGCACCCTCGGGTCTGGAGCACGTCCGCCGCTGTGGCCGGGTCGTGGAGCTGCCGGCCCGCGCAACCTCGGGTCAGGTGTAGGTCCGCCGCTGTGGCCGGGTCGTGGAGCTGCCGCCGCACGCAACCTCGGGCCAGGCGCGCATCCGCGGCTGTCACCTGATGACGGAACTCGGGGCCCGCGTGGCCTCGGGCCAGGGTGCGTCCGCACCTGTCGCCCGACCGTGGAGCTCCCGGCCCGCTACGCTCGCCCCGGGCCCCGACCTCGGGCCCCCGAGCCGCCAGGGGTCCGCATCCCGCCAGCGGCATGCTTACCCGCCGGTCACCCCAGCCGGCAGGGGTCCGCGTCCCGTCGGCAGTGCGCCTCGCCGCTGCCAGCCTGCTTCCCCGCCTGACCGTCTGCCCAGCCGCACCGGACCTCGGCCGTGTTCGCTATGGGCCGAGGCGGTTTCTGGCACTCGAGTTGACCGAGTGCCAAGCCCGGATCTAGAGTCGAATTAGCACAGCACACCAGTGAGTGCTAACAGGACCCCGGGCCGGAATCCGGCTGCTCGGCACCCGCGACGACGAGCGACCGGCAGGATCCGAACGGGGCGTCCGCGCACCTGCGCGGCCGTCCGGAACGGCCCCGACCCCGGGATTTCGAAACGACTACTTACGAAGGAGAGTGCCGAACATGTCGGTCTCCATCAAGCCGCTCGACGATCGGCTCGTCATCCGTCAGGTCGAGGCTGAGCAGACCACCGCTTCCGGTCTGGTCATCCCCGACACCGCCAAGGAGAAGCCCCAGGAGGGCGAGGTCGTCGCCGTGGGCCCCGGTCGCGTCGCCGACAACGGCAACCGCGTGCCGCTCGACGTCAACGTCGGCGACAAGGTCATCTACTCCAAGTACGGCGGGACCGAGGTCAAGTACCAGGGCGAGGAGTACCTCGTCCTGTCGGCGCGCGACGTGCTCGCCGTCATCGGCTGAACCGCTTCCGACCGGATTCCACTCCGTTCACCGGATTCCACACGCAATCTCAAGGAAGTGACGTATGCCCAAGACTCTGCAGTTCGACGATGAGGCGCGCAAGGCGCTCGAGCGCGGCGTGGACGTCCTCGCCAACACCGTCAAGGTGACGCTCGGCCCGCGCGGCCGCAACGTCGTGCTCGACAAGCAGTGGGGTGCGCCCACCATCACCAACGATGGTGTGACCATCGCCCGCGAGGTCGAGCTCGACGACCCCTACGAGAACCTCGGCGCCCAGCTCGCCAAGGAGGTCGCCACCAAGACGAACGACGTCGCCGGCGACGGAACCACCACCGCGACCGTGCTCGCCCAGGCCCTCGTCCACGAGGGTCTGCGCAACGTGGCCGCAGGCGCTGCTCCCGGTCAGCTCAAGACCGGCATCGAGAAGGCCGTCGAGGTCGTCGAGGAGCAGCTGAAGAAGATCGCCCGCGAGGTGGCCGACTCCCAGGAGATCGCCCACGTCGCAGCCCTGTCCGCCCAGTCGAACGAGATCGGCGAGCTCATCGCCGAGGCCTTCGACAAGGTCGGCAAGGACGGCGTCATCACCATCGACGAGAGCCAGGCCTCCTCGGTCGAGCTCGAGTTCACCGAAGGCATGCAGTTCGACAAGGGCTACCTGTCTCCGTACTTCGTGACCGACGCCGACCGCCAGGAAGCCGTCCTCAGCGATCCCTACATCCTCATCAACCAGGGTAAGATCTCGAACATCCAGGATCTGCTCCCGGTGCTCGAGAAGGTGCAGCAGGCCGGCAAGCCGCTGTTCATCATCGCCGAGGACATCGAGGGTGAGGCGCTGTCGACCCTGGTCGTCAACAAGATCCGCGGCATCCTCAACGTCGCCGCGGTCAAGGCCCCGGGCTTCGGCGACCGCCGCAAGGCGATCCTCGAGGACCTCGCCGTCCTCACCGGCGGCCAGGTCATCACCGCGGACATGGGCATGAAGCTCGACCAGGTGACCCTGGAGCAGCTCGGCAGTGCCCGCACCGTGACGATCACCAAGGACGCCACCACTGTCATCGACGGTGCCGGATCCGATGAGGACGTCGCCGGCCGGGTCGCGCAGATCCGCGGCGAGGTCGCCAACACCGATTCCGACTGGGATCGGGAGAAGCTGCAGGAGCGCCTGGCGAAGCTCGCCGGCGGTGTTGCGGTCATCAAGGTCGGCGCCGCCACCGAGGTGGAGCTCAAGGAGCGCAAGCACCGTGTGGAGGACGCCGTGTCCGCCACCCGTGCGGCCATCGAGGAAGGCGTCGTCGCAGGCGGCGGCTCCGCTCTCGTCCACGCCGTCAAGGCGCTCGAGGGCAACGACCTCGGCCTGAGCGATGACGCCGCCACCGGTGTCGCCATCCTCCGCAAGGCCGTCGTCGAGCCGCTCCGCTGGATCGCCGAGAACGCGGGCCAGGACGGCTACGTCGTGGCCTCGAAGGTCGCGGAGCTCGAGTCCGGCCAGGGCTACAACGCCGCGACCGGCGAGTACGGCGACCTCATCGGCGCCGGCATCATCGACCCGGTCAAGGTCACCCGTTCGGCGCTGCGCAATGCGGCCTCGATCGCGGCCCTCGTGCTCACCACCGAGACCCTCGTGGTCGAGAAGAAGGAGGACGAGGACGACGACTGATCGTCGCCCCGCACCCTTCGGTGATCACCCCATGAGGTGAGACCGCTGCGGGCCCGGAACTGCGGTTCCGGGCCCGCAGCGCATTCAGGAGGCCGCGTCTGCCACCCTGGAACCATGTGGATGGGATGGATCGAGGTCGACCTGCGCCTCGGGGACGTGCACTCGCTCAAGGCCAAGCGCTCGGTCGTGCGGCCCATCATCGCCGAGGTGCGACGCAGGTTCCAGGTCAGCGTCGGCGAGGTCGACCACCTCGACCTGCATCGCCGCGCGGCGATCGGCGCCTCGGCCGTGGGAGCGGACAGGGAGCACGTGGTGCGGGTCCTCGACTCGGTCGAGCGGCTGGTGGCCGAGCGCCCCGAGATCGAGCTCCTGTCCGTCGGCCGCGGACTTCGCACCACCGAGGACGACTGAACTTACCCATCCGAAGGTTGCCTCTTCCTGTCAGGTGAGCGACACCACGCGTCGAGTGTTCAAGTTCGGTTGAGTACTCGCGAGTATCCGAACACAAGTGACCACTCGACGGGTACGGGGGCATCAGAGGTGCCGGAGGCGCTGGAGGCATGCACCCGGAAGGCTCTGAGACACATACAGAAGCCTCGGGACATACCCCTTGAGGCCCTGGACGCACGTTCCCGGTGGGGCAACTCGAGTGGTCACATTCGGCCGAGTACTCGCGAGTATCCGACCACAAGTGACCAGTCGATGGGTGCGGAGGCATCAGGGGGTGCCGGGTGCCGGAGGTGCGTCTCGGGTGGACGGGTAAATCGTGCCGGGTGTCGGGGGTGCAGGGCCGTGCAGGGTCTCGGGGGTGCAGGGCCGTGCCGAGTCTCGGAGGTGCAGGGCCGTGCTGGGTGGACGGGTAGGCCGAGTCGGAGGTGCAGGGCCGTGCCGGGTGGACGGGTAGGCCGAGTCGGGGGTGCAGGGCCGTGCCGGGCACAGGATCGAACCGGGCTCCGGTCAGTCGGCTTTGGTCTCGAAGTCGCCGAAGCGGGGGTTCCTGCCGAAGTACAGCAGTCCGGAGAGGATCGCGGCGATGAGCAGGATGCTCATGCCGATGAGGAACGGGAACGGTCCGAACTGCACGATGAGCGGGATCGCGGCCGCGGTGATGATGCCGCCGCCGAAGAACGGCTCGAACACGAGCTGCTTGTAGCCGAACGATTCGTAGGCCGGGCTCTTCCGGTTCGGGTCGGCCATCCGCATGAGGAGAAGGCCGGTCGCGGTGACGCCCATCGACTGGCCGAAGTCGCCGATGCCGCGCTCGAACCAGAAGCGGGAGATGTAGCGCGGGGCGAGCACGAAGAGGACGAACACGTTCCACGCGATGCCGACGACGGCGAGGATCGCGAAGGGACCGAAGTTGTTCGCGATCGCATCGAGGGACAGCGTGGCGAGCGCCGCGATGATGAGGAGGTCGAGCGAGGCGCCCTGGATCCGCTCCATGGTCCCGCGGTCGAGCAGGTCGCCGCGTCCGGTCCGGTCGATGACGAGCTGGATGATCACTCCACCGAGCATGGCGAGGGGGAACAGCGGGACGTAGGCGAAGATCTCGACGAAGTCGGCCCACAGTGCGCGCTCGATCGCCTGCATGCCCATGAGGAGGAGCTGGCCGATGACGATGGCGAGCCCGACGATGCCGATGTGGAGGGTGAGGGATTCGAGCGAGGAGGCCCGCACGGTGAGCTTGCCGCCCGAGGGCTGGTCGTCGCCGGCGTAGACGCCGCGCTGCTCGTCCTCGGGCAGCTCGGCCTTCGAGTCGAGGAACTGCGAGTGCCCGGTGCGGGCCGCCCAGTTGACCGCGATGACGCCGATGAGGATGCCGCTGACGATGCCGACGGTGGCCATCGCGAGCGCGAGGTCGCCGCCCTCCTCGAAGCCGAGCTCCGCCATCACCGGGGCCATGCCGGCCGCGGTGCCGTGCCCGCCCTCGAAGCCGATCTCGATCAGCGCGCCGAACATCGGGCTGATGTCGAAGAGAGGGACGAGGAGGAGCACTGCGACGAGGATGCCGACGACGTACTGACCGGCGCCGAAGGTCACGCCGAGGGACAGCTGCGGGCCGAGCAGGGTGACCGCGCGCTTGGGGGAGGGGATGGCCTCGCCGAGGAACATCGTGGCGAAGACGACCGAGATGAGGAGGCCGGGGAGCTCGGACCACACGCTCATCACGTCGGCGCCGAACAGACCGCCCTCGGTGAGCGCGTCGAGGCCGACGAGACCGGCGAGCCGGCCGAGCACCTCGGGCCCGAGGATGAGCGCGATGAACCCGGCGATGATCGACACCGGGAGGAAGAGCTTCTGGGTCCTGCGGCTCCTGACACGGATCAGCGTGCCGACGATCGCGAAGATGCCGAGGAGAAGGAGGGCGAGGCCGACGGTCGAAGGAGACATCTCAGGAGCCTTTCAGCAAGCGGTCCGAGTTCTCACAGAGTACAGGGTGGCCTGCCGTGCTGTGCAGTCCGGCGACCAGCGGGATCGCCGCCGAACCTGGTCGGGCGCCGGGTTCGCGCCTACACTGGTGGCACCCGCGGACACCGTCGTCCGCCGGACCGGCGCGTCGATGCGCGCCGCGGATCCCCTGCGAGGTGCCCGACGATGGCGAACCCGTCGAATGTGCTCAGTGCCCATGAGCAGCTCGACACCGGTCGACTGACCGCGGTGAGCGGCCTGCGCGAGATCGTGCGCTCCTCGTGGCAGCGGTCCCTCGACCACCGGCGCGACCCCGAGCGGAGTCGGCCGGTCCACGCCTTCGACGCCTCCGCCCTCGCCGAGGCGCGCAGTGCCCACCCGCTCCGGCACGTCCTCCCGGTGTTCGAGCAGCTGCACGCCGCGCCCGCCGCGGGCACCGGTCTGCTCGTCGCGATCGCCGATGCCCACGGCCGGATGCTCTGGATCCTCGGGGACGACGACGCACTTCGCCGGGCCGCGGGCATGGGGTTCGAGCCGGGGATGGACTGGTCGGAGGAGTCGATCGGGACCTCGGCCCCGGGGACCGCGCTCGCCACCGGGTCATCGGTCCAGATCACCGGGCCCGAGCACTTCGCGCGCTCCGTCCACCCGTGGAGCTGCACCGCGGTGCCGATCCGCGATCCCCGCACCCGGCGGATCCTCGGCGTCGTCGATCTCACCGGGGACGAGAAGGCGGTCGCCCGCCACAGCCAGCCGCTCGTCGAGGCGGCGGTCGCCGCGGCACAGGCGGAGATGCGGATGCTGCTCCACCGGGAGGCGGACACGACTCAGGAGAGCGGATTCGTCCCCGAGCTCGGTGCCGCGACCGGCGGTCACCCCGGACCCGGCGGCCACCCCAAACCCGGTGCCGGGCCCGAGGCGATCCCTGCCACCGCGCCCGGCTCGCTGTCCGTGCCCCGCGGCATCGGCGGCGGTGGCGTCCGTGCAGCGGCCGGATCCACGATCGTCGCCGGATCGGCGATTGCCGCTGACGCCACGACCACCGCCGGAATCGGGCTCACCGGCGGGACCGCGCTCACCTCCGGCGCCATGACCACCCTCGGCTTCCCGACCACTGCCGACCCTGCGGACACACAGGGCGTCCCGGCCGCCACCGGCCCCGCCGCCGCACACGGCCCCGCAGCCGCACACGACTCCCCGGATGCACACCGCTCCGAACCGCTGCCGCGGGCGGTCGTCCGGCTCGTCGGCGGCACGGTGCCCCTGCTCGAGGTCCCCGGCGGCTCGGTGCGCCTGCGCCTGCGGCACGCCGAGATCCTCGCCCTGCTCGCACTGCACCCGGAGGGCGTGACGAGCGCGGACCTCGCGCACCTGCTCTCGGCCGACGGCGACCCGCTCACCGGGGTCACGCTCCGCGCGGAGATCACCCGCCTGCGCAAGGTGTTCGACCGGTGGTGCCCCGACACCGAGCTGCCTTCCCGTCCCTATCGCCTGCCGCCCGGGGTCACAGCCGACTTCACACGCGTCACCGCCGCGCTCGCGCGCGGGGACATCGGCGCCGCCCTCGCCGACTACCGGGGTGAGCTGCTGCCGGCCTCGGAGTCCGCGGCCGTCGGCGAGGAGCGCGTCCGGCTCGCGGCCGTGGTGCGGACCGCGGTGCTCGAGAGCGCCACCGCCGACGAGCTCTTCGACTACCTCCAGCGCCCCGAGGCCCGGCACGACGAGGAGGCGTGGCGCCTGGGGCTGCGGATCCTGCCCGCCCGGTCGCCCAAGCGCAGCCTCGTCGTCGCGCATCTCGAGGAGCTCCTCGGCGGAGGATGAGCGGACCGCGCTCCGCCGGGTCCCGAGCAGCCTCGCCGGCCGGACCGTGACCCGTCCTCGCCTCGTTGCAACCTTGAGGCAACCTCCGGCGCATTAGCGTGGACGCATCTCCCGGCAACGGTGCCGGGGACGGACACGATGACGACGAAGGAGTTGGCATGGTCGTTTACGCACAGCCCGGAACCGAGGGCTCGAAGGTCACGTTCAAGTCCCGCTACGACAACTGGATCGGCGGGGAATGGGTCGCCCCGGTCAAGGGGAACTATTTCGAGAACATCAGCCCCGTCAACGGCAAGCCGTTCTGCGAAGTGGCGCAGTCCACCGCGGAGGACATCGAGGTCGCCCTCGATGCCGCGCACAAGGCGGCGCCCGCCTGGGGGGAGACGTCCCCGGCCGAGCGCGGCGTCATCCTCAACCGGATCGCCGACCGGATCGAGGAGAACCTCCAGATGCTCGCGGTCGCCGAGACCTGGGACAACGGCAAGGCGATCCGGGAGCCGCTCAATGCGGACCTGCCGCTCGCCGTCGATCACTTCCGGTACTTCGCCGGGGCGATCCGCGCCCAGGAGGGCACGCTGTCCCAGATCGACGACGACACCGTGGCCTACCACTTCCACGAGCCGCTCGGCGTCGTCGGCCAGATCATCCCGTGGAACTTCCCGATCCTCATGGCGGTGTGGAAGCTCGCCCCGGCGCTCGCAGCCGGCAATGCGGTGGTGCTCAAGCCCGCCGAGCAGACCCCGGCATCGATCCTCGTGCTCGTCGAGCTCATCGGCGATCTGCTGCCCCCGGGCGTGCTCAACATCGTCAACGGCTTCGGCGTCGAGTGCGGCAAGCCGCTCGCCTCGAACAAGCGGATCCGCAAGATCGCCTTCACCGGCGAGACGACGACCGGCCGCCTCATCATGCAGTACGCCTCGCAGAACCTCATCCCGGTGACCCTCGAGCTCGGCGGCAAGAGCCCGAACATCTTCTTCGCCGACGTGGCGCGGGAGAAGGACGCGTTCTACGACAAGGCCCTCGAGGGCTTCGCGATGTTCGGCCTCAACCAGGGCGAGGTCTGCACGTGCCCGTCGCGCGCCCTCGTCCAGAAGTCGATCTTCGACGACTTCGTCGCCGCCGGCATCGAGCGCGTGAAGTCGGTCAAGCAGGGCAACCCGCTCGACACCGACACCCAGGTGGGAGCGCAGGCCTCGAACGACCAGCTCGAGAAGATCAAGTCCTACCTCGACATCGGCAAGCAGGAGGGTGCGAAGGTCCTCATCGGCGGCGAGCAGGCCCACCTCGACGGCGACCTCGCCGACGGGTTCTACGTCTCCCCGACGGTGTTCCAGGGCGACAACTCGATGCGGATCTTCCAGGAGGAGATCTTCGGCCCGGTCCTCGCGCTCACCTCGTTCGAGGACTACGCCGAGGCGATGGCCGTCGCCAACGACACCCTCTACGGCCTCGGCGCCGGCGTGTGGAGCCGTGAGGCGAACACCGCCTACCGGGCGGGCCGCGAGATCCAGGCCGGTCGCGTGTGGGTGAACAACTACCACAACTACCCCGCGCACGCGGCATTCGGCGGGTACAAGAGCTCGGGCATCGGACGTGAGAACCACCTGATGATGCTCGATCACTACCAGCAGACGAAGAACCTGCTGGTGAGCTACTCCGAGAACGCGCTCGGGTTCTTCTGAGCCGCGCCCGGCCGGGACGTCGAACGTCCCGGCCGGGTCCGCCGGCCCGGCAGCGGATCCGACGCCCCACCGGGCGCCCCCGGCCCCCCCTCGGCCGAGGTGCGACCGGGCCTCTGTCCCTCGTCGACCCGAGGGCATCCCTCGGCCGGCCCACCGTTCCCCCGTCCCGGTCACCGACGCCCGGGACGCACCACCCGACCCACCGACGCATCACCCGGGGACCCGTCTCCGATGAATCCCCGGCAGCGTCCCGACCCATCCCCGACAGAACCGACACGAGAAGGATGATCATCATGAAAGCAGCAGTGGTCGAACAGTTCGGCGATTCCATCACCGTCGATGAGAACGTCGAGAAGCCCACGCCCGGCCGCGGCCAGGCCCTCGTCAAGCTCATCGCCAGCGGCGTCTGCCACACCGACCTCCACGCCCTCCACGGCGACTGGCCGGTCAAGCCCGAACCGCCCTTCATCCCCGGCCACGAGGGCGTGGGAGTCGTCGAGGAGGTCGGCGAGGGCGTGACGTCCGTGGCGGTCGGCGACATGGTCGGCAACGCCTGGCTCGCCTCGGGCTGCGGGCAGTGCGAGTACTGCCGCACCGGCTGGGAGACCCTGTGCGAGCAGCAGACCAACGGCGGCTACTCCGTCGACGGCTCGTTCGGGGAGTACATGCTCGTCGACGCCGACTTCGCCGCGAAGATCCCCGAGGGCGCCGACCCGTACGAGGTGGCCCCGGTGCTGTGCGCGGGAGTCACCGTCTACAAGGGGCTCAAGCGGACCGAGGTGCGCCCCGGCCAGTGGGTCGTGATCTCCGGCATCGGCGGCCTGGGCCACATCGCGGTGCAGTACGCGGTCGCGATGGGCATGCGGGTCGTCGCGGTCGACGTCGCCGACGACAAGCTCGCCCTCGCGGAGAAGCACGGCGCGGAGCTCACCGTCAACGCCTTCGCGGTCGACCCCGCGGAGGAGATCCAGGAGAAGACCGGGGGAGCGCACGGCGTGCTCGTCACCGCCGTCCACCCGGCGGCGTTCCGCCAGGCGATCGACATGACGCGGCGCGGCGGCACGATCGTGTTCAACGGGCTGCCCCCGGGCGAGTTCCCGGCGCCGATCTTCGACATCGTCCTCAAGGGACTGACGATCCGCGGCTCGATCGTCGGCACCCGCCAGGACATGGACGAGGCGCTCGCCTTCTACGCCGCCGGCAAGATCAAGCCGACGTACAGCAAGCGCCCGCTCGAGGACATCAACGCCGTCTTCGACGAGATGGAGCACGGCAAGATCGAGGGCCGCGTCGTCATCGAGTACTGAGGCGCACGTCCGGGGCAGGTGAGGAACGCACCGGACGCCCCGAGGATCGCCCAGGCGGCCGTCGGCCCGTGGAATCGCAGTCGATTCCACGGGCCGACGGCCGCCTGCTGCATGCGCGTCGAGCGCGGCGGAGTCCGGCTCAGGCGCCTGACGGCTCAGGCGTCTGACTGCTCAGGCGTCGGAGGGGTGGGCGACCTCGTCACGGAGGCGGTGCTTGAGGAGCTTGCCGGACGGATTGCGCGGCAGCGCCTCGGTGACGATGACCTCGCGCGGGAGCTTGTACCGGGCGAGCTTGTCGGACAGGTGGTCGCGCAGCGTCTCGACGTCGAGCTCCGCGCCGTCCGCGGTCGTCACGACCGCCACCACCTGCTCGCCCCACTCCGGATCCGGTCGGCCGACGACCGCGACGTCGACGACGTCCGGGTGCGCGATGATCGCCTCCTCGACCTCGAGCGAATAGACGTTCTCGCCGCCGACGATGATGACGTCCTTCATCCGGTCGACGATGTAGAGGTAGCCGTCCTCGTCGATCCGGGCGACATCGCCCGAGCGGTACCAGTCGCCCTCGAACGCCGCCTCCGTCGCCGCGGGGTTGTCGAGGTAGCCGCGCATCCGGCAGTCCCCGGAGAACCAGATCTCCCCGGTCTCTCCCGGGCCCGCCTCGGTGCCGTCGGCCTTGACCACCCGCATCTCGTTGCCGACCATCGCCGCCCGGCCCACCGACCCGGCCTTGCGCACCTGGTCCTCGGGCGGGAGCAGGCACCCGGTGGGACCCATCTCGCTCATCCCGAAGAGGTTGTAGAACTGATCGGTGCCGTAGGTGTCGATGAGCATCTTCGCCGTCTCCCGATCGATCGGTGCGCCGCCGTAGGTCCAGCGGCGGACGGTGGAGAAGTCGTAGGAGGAGAAGTCGATGCCGAGCTTCTTCGCGGTGAGGATCGGGGCGACATAGGCGATCGTCGGTCCGAAGAAGGTGGTGATCCGCTCCGCGGCGAGGATCTTCATCGACTCCACCGGGTGGTACTCGCGCTGGAGGACGACCGTGCCGCCGACGAGCATCATCGGCATGAGGCTGATGTTGAGCGGTGCCGAGTGCCAGATCGGCATGCAGATGAGGAAGCGGTCATCGGCCCGGTAACCCATGTTGAGCGCGATGAGCATGGCGACCTGGGCGATGTTCCGGTGCGGATGGATGCAGCCCTTGGGGGCGCTCGTCGTGCCCGAGGTGTAGAGGACCTGGGCGACCGCCTCGTCGTCGAAGTCCGCGAGCTCCGCCGGGTCCGCAGGGGTCGCGGCGGCGAGCTGCGCGTCGAAGCTCTCCGGCTCCTCGGACTCAGTCGCGAGCCAGGGGATGTCCGGCGCCCCGGTGCGGGCGATCTCGGCGAGCTCCGCGCTGACGATGCCGAGCTTCGCCTTCGAGTGCCCGATCGTGTACGCGACCTCGGGCGGCTGCATCTTGTGATTCACCGGCACCACGGTGGCGCCGAGGTACCAGGCGCCGAAGGCGGCGTAGACGAACCCCGGCACGTTGAAGGTCATGATCCCGATGGTGTCCCCGGCCTCGATCCCGTTGGCGCGGAGCACGCTCGCCGCCCGCAGGGCGCGGTCGCGCAGGTCCCGATAGGCCACCCGCTCCGAGCCGTAGACGAGGGCCTCCTTGTCCGGATCGCAGCGGACGGAGGCGTCGAGCAGTGTGCTGAGCTTCATTGCTTCTCCTTGTGATCGGTGCCACACTGCAAATATTGAACCACGATTCAGTTCTTGCCGGAAGGGGGCCGGGTGTACCGGGAGACGACGCGGACGCGGGCCAACGCCGCCGCACGTCGTGCCCGGATCCGGCGAGCCGCACGCCATCTCGTGGCCGAGGGCGGATTCGGTGCGGCGAGCGTCGCCGAGGTCGCCCGCCGGGCCGGGTGCAGCACCGGGCTCGTCTACTCCTACTTCCGCAACCGCGATTCGCTCCTCGCCGCGGTGTTCGCCGAGGCCGCCGAGCACGAGCTCGAGGCCGTCGCCCGGGGGATCGCGGACGCCCGCACCCCGGAGGAGTGCGCCGGCGCGGTGGTCCGCGTGTTCATCGAGCGCGCCGTGGCCGGCCGCCGCCTCGCCCATGCCCTGCTCATCGAGCCCGTTCCGGAGGCGGTGCAGCGCGAGCGCCTGCGGCTGCGCCGGTCCTATGCCGAGCTCATCGCCGCCGGGCTGTCCCGGACGAGTGCCGGCGCGGGCCGAACGCCGATCGCCGGGCCGGACGCGGTGATCGCCGCGCGGGCGCTCGTCGGCACGATCTCCGAGAACCTCATCGACGTCCTCGACGACGCGCTGCCGAGCCCCGAGCCGCCGGCCGTCGACCACCTCGTCCGCGCGATCACCCGCCACTCCCGCCGAGCCCTAGGAGCGCCATGACCGTCACACACACCGTCCTCAACCAGTCCGCGCCCCGCACGGACGTCGACGAGTTCGCCCTCGACACCGCGCTGCAGGAGGCGGTGGCCCGGTACGCGCTGCAGGCGGACACGGAGGAACTCGGCCGGATCGGACGCGTCGTCGGCAGCGCCGGGTTCCAGGACGACGCACGCCTGGCGAACGAGCACACGCCCCGGCTCCACACCCACGACCGCTGGGGCCACCGGGTCGATGACATCGAGTTCCACCCCGCCTACCACCGGATCATCGACGAGTCCCTGCAGGCGGGCACCCACGCGCTCGCCTGGACGCAGGGCGGAGCCGGGGCCGAGGCGGAGCGCGCCGCCCGCTTCATGCTGTTCTCCCAGGTGGAGCCGGGCCACGCGTGCCCGGTGTCCATGACGCACGCCGTCGTTCCCTCGCTGCGCGCCGACCCCGCGCTCGCGGAGTTCTGGGTGCCCCGGGCGACGGCCGCCGCCTACGACCCGCGCCGCATCGACCCGGCGGAGAAGTCCGCGGTGACTTTCGGGATGGCGATGACGGAGAAGCAGGGCGGGTCCGATGTCCGCGCGAACACCACCACCGCGGTCCCGGACGGGGACGACCACCTCATCACCGGGCACAAGTGGTTCTGCTCCGCGCCCCAGTCCGACGCGTTCCTCGTCCTCGCCCAGCTGCCCGAGGGGCTCAGCTGCTTCGTCGTGCCCCGCGTGCTGCCCGGCGGCGAGCTCAACCCCTTCCGCATCCAGCGCCTCAAGGACAAGCTCGGCAACCGGTCCAACGCGTCCTCCGAGGTCGAGTTCGACGGCACCCGGGGCCGCCTGCTCGGCGAGCCCGGGCGCGGGGTGCGCACGATCATCGAGATGGTGTCGCGCACCCGGCTCGACTGCATCCTCGGCTCCGCGGCCGGCATGCGGCAGGGCGTCGCGGAGGCGGCCTGGCACGCCCGGCACCGCGCGGCGTTCGGCGCGACCCTCATCGATCAGCCGCTCATGCGCGCGGTCCTCGCCGACCTCCAGCTCGAGGCCGAGGCTGCGACCTGGACGGCGCTCCATATCGCCGGGGCGCACGACGCGGACGACGCCGCGGCGGGGGCGGATCCGGGGCGGTCGGCGGGATCCGAGCGCGCGGACTTCCGACGGCTCGCCACCGCGGTCGCGAAGTACTGGGTGTGCAAGCGCGGCCCGGAGCACGCCTACGAGGCGCTCGAGTGCCTGGGTGGCAACGGCTACACCGAGGCGTTCCCGCTCGCCCGGCGCTACCGGGAGCAGCCGGTGATGGCGGTCTGGGAGGGGTCCGGCAACGTCATCGTCCTCGACGTGCTCCGCGCGCTCGCCCGGGAGCCGCACTCGGCGAAGGCGTTCCTCGGCTTCCTCGAGACCGGCCTCGGCCGCCTGCCGGAGTACGACCGCGCCTACGAGGCGCTCGCCGGCGCGCTGCAGTCGGCGCTCACCGCGGTGTCCGGCGGCGACGCCGCGGCCCTCGCCGGGGTGCAGGGCGGCGGCCGGGTGCTCGTCGAGCAGATGGCGCTGCTCCTCCAGGCCGCGATCCTCCTCGGATCCGCGCCCGAGGCGGTGGCGACGAGCTTCGTCGCCGCCCGCCTCGGGGCCGATCGCGGGCGCGAGTACGGCGCACTGCCCGCCGGGGTCGACATCGACCTCCTCGTCGACCGGGCGTAGGGAGCGATGCGGGTCCCGGGACGGCCGGCCGGGAACCGGGGCGCCGCACCCGAGGGACGGCACCCGAGGCGCGGAGCCGCGCCCGGGGAGCTGCACCCGGGGAGCGGCCGGCCGGGACCCGAGGCGCCGAACCCGAGGCGCAGCCGGCCGGGACCTCGCGGGAGCTCAGGAGCGCGAGCCCGACAGGGCCGGGGTGCGCGCCGGATCCGCTTCTGCGGCCCCCGTGTTCGCCTCGGCTGCCGCGGCCGACCGGTCGCCGAAGGCTCCGCGGTAGCGGGCCGCCGGGTGCCGGTCGGGCAGCCGGTCGTGGCCGAAGATCCGCCCGCGCAGAGTGGTCTCCGGGCCGTACTCGGTCTTCGCGAGCCCGCGCTCCTGGAGGGTCGGGAGCAGATGATCGATGAACTCGGTGTACGACTCCGGGAGGCGCCAGTTGACGACGTTGATCCCGTCGACCCCGGCCCGCTGCCATTCCGCGAGCCGGTCGGCGATCTGCTCGGGCGTCCCGACGAGCGACTGTCCGATCATCCGGTTCCGGGCGAGGTCCCCGAGCACCGGCTCGCGTCCCGGCGTCGCGGCCCGCAGCCAGTCGATGTGTCCGCGGCCGCCGTTGTTCGGGATGTCCTTGAGCGGGGTGTCGGCGGGCAGCCGGGTGCCGTCGGGCAGGATGCCGAGCGAGGCGTGCGTCGCGTACCCGGTGTCGGAGGCATAGTCGAGCAGGTCGCGGTTCTTCGCCTGCGCCTCGGCCTCGGTGCTCCCGATGACGAAGCTCATCCCCTGGAAGAACCGGATGTCGTCCGCACGGCGGCCGTTGGCGACGACCTGCTGCCGGGCGCCGTCGATGTGCTCGCGGGCGACCTCGGGGTTCGGGGTGGCGATGAAGACGGCCTCTGCGTGGCGGGCGGCGAACGCGATGCCGCGCGGCGAGCCGCCGGCCTGGAACAGCAGCGGGGTCCGCTGCGGGCTCGGCGCCGGGAGGTGCGGGCCTTCGACCCGGTAGCGCTCGCCGATGTGGTGGATCTTGTGGATCCGGGCGGGGTCGGCGAAGCGTCCGCCCTCCCGGTCCTTGAGCAGGGCGCCCTCGTCCCAGGACCCCTCCCACAGTTTGTAGACGACGTCGACGTACTCGTCGGCCCAGTCGTAGCGCGCGTCGTGCTCGACGAGGCCCGGCAGGCCGAAGTTCCGCGCCGCGTTCTCCTGTGTCGAGGTCACGATGTTCCACGCGATGCGGCCCTTCGACAGGTGGTCGAGGGTGGAGATCTGGCGCGCGAAGTTGAACGGGGGATTCTGCATGACGTTCGAGGTCGTCGCCAGCCCGATGCGGTCGGTCACCGCGGCGAGCGCTCCGAGCAGCACGGTCGGATCGTTGCTCGGGATCTGCAGCCCCTCGTGGACGTTGTCGACGTAGGAGCCGCCGGCCGGGCCGTAGAGGCCGGATACGTCGGCGAAGAACATCGCATCGAACAGGCCGCGCTCGAGGGTCCGTGCGAGGTCGAGCCACAGGTTGAGGCCCTGGTACTCGACCTGCCCGGCGTCCGGGTGGCGCCATTGGCCGTGCTGGATGTGGGACGGGGTGTTCATGAGGAAAGCGTTGAAGAGCAGCGGGCGGGTCATGGTGATCTCCTCGGTTCAGGTGTCGGGTTCGTTCTCGTGGTCAGGGTCGGGCGTGGTCGGAGGCGGGCACCGGCGGATCGTCGGGCATCTCCGGCGGGGGAGCGGGCGGTGGCGGTGGCCGCCGCCCGGTCGAGCGTGGTGAGCGAGTCGACGAGCGTGCGGGTGTAGGGGTGGGCGGGGGCATCGAAGATCGCGCTCGGGCTGCCGGACTCCACGACCCGCCCGTCCTTCATCACGAGCACCCGGTCGCTCAGATGGCTGATGACGCCGAGGTCGTGGGAGATGAAGAGGACGCTCGTCCCCAGATCCCGCCGCAGGTCGGCGAGCAGGTCGAGGATCTGCGCCTGGACGGACACGTCGAGGGCGGACACCGCCTCGTCGAGCACGAGGACGTCCGGTTCCGGGGCGAGCGCCCGGGCGATCGCGACGCGCTGCCGCTGCCCGCCGGACATCGTCGCCGGGTTCCGGCCGGCGACCTCGGGACCGAGTCCGACGAGCGCGAGGAGACGGTGCACGTCGCCTCGGCCGCCCGGCAGCGCGTCGCGGATGACGCGCTCGACCGTGAAGCGGGGGTCGAAGGAGCTCAGCGGATCCTGGTGCACCACGGAGATCCGGGTGCGCAGGGCCCGGCGGTGCCGTTCGGACAGCGCCGACCACGGGTGCCCGAGGAGGATGACCTCGCCGGAGTCCGCGGTCTCGAGCCCGAGGGCGATGCGGGCGGTCGTCGACTTGCCGGAGCCCGATTCGCCGACGATGCCGAGGACCTCGCCGCGTCGGAGGCGGAACGACACGCCGTCGACGGCCCGCTGGGACGTCCCCCCGCGGCGGGGGAACACCCGGACGAGGTCGCGCACCTCGAGCACGACCTCCGTCGCCCGTTCCGCGGCGATCGCAGGGAGTGCCGCGGAGAGCTCCGGAACGGCCGGCACCGGGGCGGCCGGGCGGGCGTCAGGTGCACCGGATGCGCCGCCCGCACTCCCGGTGCCGCGTACTGCGACGGCAGGCGGGGCGGCCTCCGGGCCGCTCAGCCGCCGGCCGCGGGTGGCGGCGCTCGGCACCGCGCGGATGAGGGCCCGGGTGTACGGGTGCGCCGGGTCGGCGAGCACCTGGGCAACCGGCCCCTGCTCGACGACATGTCCGCCGCGCATGACGAGCACCTCGTCGGCGAGGTGGGCGACGACCGACAGGTCGTGGCTGATGAGGACGAGCGACCGACCGGCGGCCTTCATCTGCTCGAACACGCCGAGGACCTGCGCCTGGACGGTGACGTCGAGGGCGGTGGTGGGTTCGTCGGCGATGAGCACCTGCGGGCCGAGCGCGATCGCGGAGGCGATGAGCGCGCGCTGCCGGAGTCCGCCGGACAGCTCCCCGGGACGCTGCCGGGCGCGGACCTCCGGCTCGGGCACACCGGCGGCGGCGAGGAGCTCGACGACGCGACGACGGCGCGCGGACCGCGGGCCGGTGCCGTGGAGCCGGAGCGCCTCGGCGATCTCGGACCCCACGGGTCGCAGCGGATCGAGCGACACGAGAGCGTCCTGGAGGACGAAGCCGATCTGCGCGCCGCGGATCCGGCGCCAGTCCCGTTCGCCCCGGGTGAGCAGGTCGTCGGAGCCGAGCCGCAGGGCGTCGGCGCGGACCTCGGCGCCGCGGCCGGGCAGGCCGACGAGCGTCCGGGCGGTGACGCTCTTCCCCGACCCCGATTCGCCGACGATCGCGACGCAGTGGCCGGGGTGGAGGTCGAAGGACAGCCCGTGGACGATCTCCCGGAGCCCGCCGTCGCGGCGGAATCCGACGTGGAGGTTCCTCACCTGCAGCCGCGGCTCGGTGGCGGCCGGGGGAGGCGGGCCCGCCGGGAGCGCGTCCGCAACGGGAGGCGTCGGGAGGGCGGCGTGGCCCGAGCGGGCGGGTGCGAGGATCTCGGAGGTCATGTCAGTCTCCTGTCTCGAGGCGGTTCCGGATGGAGGTGCCGAGGGTGGTGGCGGCGAGGGCGAGCAGCGCGATGACGAGCCCGGGGATGATGACGAGCCATCCGGCTGCGGTGAGGTAGGTCCGCCCGGCATCGAGCAGCGCACCCCATTCCGGTGACGGCGGGGCGACGCCGAGGCCGAGGAAGGCGAGGCTCGAGGCCCACACGATCGACTGGCCGATCGACATCGTGAAGATCCCGACGAGGGGGCGCAGCGCGTTCGGCAGGATGTGGCGGCCGATGATCCGCCGGCGCCCGTGTCCGAGCGCCGTGGCCGCCTCGACGTACCCGGAGGTGCGGGCGGTGAGGAGCTGACCGCGCACGATCCGTGCGTACCCCGGCGCGGTGCCCACCCCGACGGCGAGCACGAGGCTGAGCGGCGAGGGGCCGAGCGTGGCGATGAGGAGCAGCGCGAGGAGCAGGGTGGGGAAGGCGAAGAGGATCTCGATCGTGCGGTCGGCCACGCCGGACAGGATCCGGCCGGTGAGCGCAGAGGCCGCGGCGAGCAGCACCGCGAGCGTGAGGCTCACCGCCGCCGCCCCGAGCCCGATGAGGAGCGACAGCCCGGTGCCGTGGACCACGCGGGTGTAGAGGTCGCGGCCGAGCTCGTCGGTGCCGAACCAGTGCGCGGCCGAGGGCGCCTGCAGGGTGGCGCCGAGGTCGAGCGCCTCCGGGCTGCCCGGGGCGAGCAGGCCCGGCGCCACCGCGGCGAGCGCGAACACCGCGAGCGTCGCGGTGGCCGCGAGCGGGCCGAGGGGCGGGCGGCGGCGCGGACGCCGCGGGGCGCCGGCCTGGGGTGCGAGGGTCGCCTCGGCGCCGGGCACCGGGGTGGAGGACGGCGGGACGAGCGAACCCGGGGCGCCGGTCGGGGGTGCGGTGCGGGTGGGGATCAGCGGCGGGGTGGTCATGCTTTCAACCTCGGATCGATGAGGGCGGCGAGCGCATCGACCGCCAGGTTGACGAGGACGTAGAGGGCGGCGATGAGGACGATGATGCCGGTGACGACCGGGAGGTCCTGGGCCTCGATGGCGGACACGAGCACCCGGCCGATGCCGGGGCGGTTGAACACCGATTCGACGATGACGGCGCCGGACACGGTGGCGCCGAGCGCCCAGCCGGACAGGGTGAGCGGCGGGACGGCGGCATGGCGCAGCACGTGCCGCAGCCGCACCCCGAGGTCGCCCATGCCGCGCACCCGGGCCGACAGCACGAACGGCCGGGCGAGAGCGAGCTCGAACTCCGCCCGCGTGGCCTGCCCGAGGAACCCGGCGAGCGGGATCGCCAGCGTGAGCGCCGGCAGCAGGAGGGCGGCCGGCCCGTTCCCGCCGACGACCGGCACCCAGCCGAGCTCGAGGGCGAACACGAGGAGCAGGAGCACGCCGAGCCAGTACTGGGGCACGCTCGCGGCGAACACCTCGACCGTGGAGGCGAGGCTGCGGACGCGCGGGGAGCGGCCGGCGGTGAGCGTCACCCAGGCCACCATGAGCACCCAGGCGAGGACGAGCGCGGTGAGCGAGAGCGCCACGGTGGCGCCGAGCTGCTCGGCGATCATGTCCCACACCGGCCGGTGCTGCTGGTAGGAGACGCCGAGGTCGCCGCGGAGCAGCCCGCCGAGGTAGGACAGGTACTGCTCGAACGGTGGGGCGTCGAAGCCGTATTCGGCGTTGACCGGGGCGAGCTCGGCCGGGGTGCGCTCCTGCGTCTGGCCGGTGCGGAGGTTGAGGATCACCGCCGCCCGGTCGCCGGGCTGCGCGAGCTGGGCGAGGAACGCCACGGTGACCGCGCCCCACATGACGAGGAGCGCCGCGGCGAGTCGTCCCGGCCAGCGGCCGAGGTGCCGCGCCCACGAGGCGAGGTGCCGCGTCCAGGTCACGAAGCGGGCGAGCCCGGTGCGGGGCCGGGAACACGCACCCGGCAGGCACCTCGGCGGCGGTCGGGGGCCGAGGTGCCTGCCGGGTGCGTGTCAGTCGACGAGGTGGGCGTCATGGAAGACCGGTCCTCCCTGTGAGTTCTCCTGGCGGATGCCGTCGACGTGCGGACCGACGGCGAGCGTGCTCAGCCGGTCGTACACGCCGATCGACAGCGCGTGATCGGCGATGTGCTCCTGCGCCTGCCGGTAGAGGGCATCCTGCTCGTCCGGGTCGACGGCGGAGTTCGCCTCGCGGATCGTGGCCTCGAGCGCGGGGTCGTTGTAGAAGGCGGCGTTGGACGGGTTGGGGGACTCCGGGAGGTTCTGCCGCCAGTTGACGAGCAGGATGCCGGCGTTGACGGAGGTCCAGTAGCCGATGCTCACGTCGTAGTCCTCGGGCCCGGAGTAGGCGCCGGCGGCGGCCGCGCTCGGCGGGTAGGGGATGAGCTCGACCTCGAAGCCGACCTCCTCGGCGTACTGCTGGAGCCCCTGGATGATCGCCGCGCCGTCCTGGTTGATCGTGCTGTTGATCGCGTAGGGGAAGTCGATGTGGAGGCGCTCGCCGTCCTTGACGCGCACCCCGTCCTCGCCGACCTCCGACCAGCCGGCGGCGTCGAGGAGCTCCCGGGCGCGCTCGGGGTCGTAGGAGTAGCGGGCCGCGGCCTCCTCGCTGTAGGCCGGGGTGGAGCGGCTCACCGGGCCGTTGCCCTCGTAGGGGATGACCCCGCGGCCCACCGCCTCGACGACGGATTCGCGGTCGAGGCTGTAGGCGAAGGCCTGTCGCACGCGCTCGTCGGCGAACGGCCCGCGGCCGGTGTTGAAGCTCAGCTGCTGGGGGCGGCCCGGGGTGATGTAGCGGTGGAGCTCGTAGCCCTCGGACTCGAGCGCGGACCACTCGAAGGCCTGGATGTCGTAGATCGCGTGGACCTCGCCGGAGCGCAGCGCCGCGGTGCGGGCGGTGGGGTCGGTGATGAAGCGCCAGTCGACGCGCGCCACCCGGGCCGGCCCCTGCACGGCGGCGTTCGCCGGCGCCCAGTCGTAGTCGTCGCGGCGGTCGAGGACGATGTTCTGGCCGCGGTTCCATTCGGTGACGGTGAAGGGGCCGGAGCCGATCGGCTGCCGGCAGTTCTCCTCCGCGGTCCGCTCCGCCAGCGCGGCCGGCGACTGGAGACCGAAGTAGGGCTGGGTGAGGTTCTCCGCGAACCGGGGGTAGGGCTGGGAGAGCGCGACCTCCACGGTGGTGGCGTCGAGCGCGCGGGCGGAGTCGACGTAGGGGCCGATCCACACCTGCGCGGTGCCGTTGCCGCCGGCGAGCCAGTAGTCGATGTTGTCGACGATCGCCTGCGCGTCGACCGGTGTGCCGTCGGAGAAGGTGGGCCCCTCCTGGAGGGTGAAGGTCCAGGTCAGGTGGTCGGCGGACTCGTGCCAGTCGGTGGCGAGCCAGGGGACCACGTGGCCGTCCTCGTCGAGGGAGACGAGCCCGTCGAGGACCTGGTGCGAGAGATAGCCCTGCTCGATCCAGCCGCCGTACACGCAGGGCGGCTCCTGCTGGTGGCCGTAGACGAGGGTGCCCTCGGCGACCGGTGCCGGATCCGGGCCGGCGCCGGAGGAGGCGACGAGCTCGGTGCCCGGGGCCGAGCAGCCCGCGAGCACCGCCATCATCGCCAGTCCGGCTCCGATGCGTGCGGACGGTCTCGGTGTGCGCATGGCGGCCTCTCCTCCTGGTCGACGGTGTCGGGCGGGCTGCGCGCCGTGCTGTGCGGCGGCCCGATCCGAGCGGTGACGCCACCGTACGGAGGCGCCGCCGGCCGGTGATGCGGTCGCGGACGCGCGGCGACGCGGTCCGTCACACGGGCGTCATCCGCCGTCGCACGATGACGGGGGATGACGGCGTGCATCGCACCGGCCGCCCGCAGCGGCGCAGCTGTGGCAGGGGGCCGGGGCGCCGCGGACTGCGTCGATAGACTGCCCGCATGTCTGATTTCGTCGACCGCCGCTATGCCGCCGTCCGCTCCCTCGCCGCCGAATCCCTCATCACCGCAGAGCAGCCGGTCGTCGGGATCATCGACACCGAGGCGGTCGAAACCCAGATCGAAGCGCTGACCTGGGCATTCAGCTCGATCCCGGACACCCTCCACCTCGTGGCGTGCAAGGCCGTCACCCTCGTCCCGTTGCTGCGGTTCCTCGCCGACCGCGGGATGGGCGTCGAGGTTGCGAGCCCCGGCGAGTTCGCGATGGCCGAGGCCGCCGGCTTCCCGCCGGAGCGGATCGTCCTCGACTCGCCGGCGAAGACGGTGCCGGAGATCCGTCACTGCCTGACCGTGGGCGCGGCAGTGAACATCGACTCCTATCAGGAGCTCGCCCGGATCGAGGAGCTGCGGGCGGAGATCGACACGCGCTCGGTGATCGGAGTTCGGGTCAACCCGGTCGTCGGCTCCGGGTCGATCGACGAGATGAGCACCGCGACGACCACGACGAAGTTCGGCATCCCCCTCATCGACGAGGAATCCCGGCAGGCGCTCGTCGACACGATCGTCGCCCGCCCCTGGATCACCCAGCTCCACGTCCACTCCGGCTCGCAGGGCGTCGGGCTCGACCTCGCCGCGGAGGGCATCAGCCGGATCGTGTCGCTCGCCGAATCCGTCACCGAGGCCGCCGGGTTCCAGCAGATCACCCGGATCGACATCGGCGGCGGGCTGAGCGTGAACTTCGGCTCCGACGAGATCACCCCGACGTTCCACACCTACGCCGAGGTGCTCGAGCGCGCGGTGCCGGAGCTGTTCAGCGGCAGGTACACCGTGCTCACCGAGTTCGGCCGCTCGCTGCTCGCCAAGGCCGGGTCGATCGCCACCCGCATCGAGTACACCAAGCAGGTGGGCCAGCGGGCGTTCGCGATCGGTCACGCGGGTGCGCAGACCGCGACCCGCACGGTCTTCATGCCGCAGGCCTGGCCGCTGCGGGTGAGCGCCTTCCACGCCGACGGCACACCCAGCCGGAACCCGAACCGGATCCAGGACCTCGCCGGGCCGTGCTGCTTCAGCGGCGACATGATCGGCCGCGAATTCGTGATCCCCGGCCTCGACCCCGGGGACATCGCGCTCATCCACGACACCGGTGCCTACTACTTCTCCACCCCCTTCGCCTACAACGCGCTGCCGCGCATCCCGGTCTACGCCTACACCTCGGACGGGTCGACGGCGAAGTTCACCTGCATCCGCCGTCAGCAGACCGTCGCCGAGCTCCTCGCCGAGGCGGGGGAGGACGTCCGCCTGTGAGGTGCCACCCGTGCCGGTGAGCCCGCTGCCGCCGCGTGCGGGGATCTCCGCGAACCGGCTGCGCGCCCCCGGCGGTCGGCAGACCCACGCGCGGTCGGGCGACCCGGTGCCGGCGACGGTCGGGGAGTGGCTGCGCACGGAGTTCCCGAACGCCTCGGATGCCGACATCGCCGGCCTGCTGCGGCAGTCGGACGAACCGGTGGTCGGTCCACCGAACACTCGGTCGAACGGGCTTTCGGACAGGCCGCGCGACAGCCGGAGTGACGCGCAGGCCGACGAAACGGAGGTGCGTGCCGGACAGATGTGCGACGCGGCCGGGCGCCCGGTGACGGCCGCGGATCCGGTGGTCCCCGGCGGGTTCTACTGGTTCCACCGCCCGGTGCCGCCGGAGGAGCGGATCCCGTTCGAGGTCGGCATCGTCCACGCGGATGCGGACCTCCTCGTCGTCGACAAGCCCCACTTCCTCGCGAGCACCCCGAACGGCCGGTTCGTCCGCGAATGCGTCGTCACCCGGCTGCGGGTCGAGCGCGAGGAGCCCGACCTCGTGGCGATCCACCGCCTCGACCGCGTGACCGCCGGGCTGCTCGTGCTGTCCCGCCGGCCGGAGACGCGCGGCGCCTACCAGCGGCTGTTCCAGGACCGGCGGGTGCGCAAGACCTACCGGGCGCTCGCCGAGGTGCCCGCGGGGTTCGACGGCTGGGAGGCCCCGCGGCCCGGCGAGGAGTGCGTGCGCCGGATCGAGCGCTGGAGCCGGTTGGAGAAGGAGCCGGGGACGCGGCAGATGCTCGAGGTGCCCGGCGAGCCGAACGCGCACAGCACCATCGAGTACCTCGGTGCGGCAGGGCGCCTCGGCGATTTCCGGCTCACCCCGCACACGGGGAGGACGCACCAGCTGCGGGTCCACATGAATGGCCTGGGCCTGCCGATCCTCGGCGACCCCGTGTACCCGGTGGACCTCGCGCCGGACCCCTACGACTTCTCCTCGCCCCTGCAGCTGGTCGCCGAGAAGCTCGCATTCACCGACCCGCTCACCGGCGAGCCCCGCGAGTTCACGAGCCGACTGACGCTGAGCGGTGCCTTGGGCTGCACCGGAAGGCGGTGCTGCGGGCTGACGCTGCGCGGTTCCTCTGACTGAACCGGAAGGCGGTGCTGAGCGGTTCGTCTGGCTGACACCGTGCGGTGCCGTGGGCTGACACTGAGCGGTTCGTCGGGCTGACGCTGCGCGGGTCCTCCGCCCGACCGTCGGCGTCGAGACGGTCCGAGCCCCGTCGATCTGCCACTTCTGCTCGATCCACACGTCGACCTGCCGCTTGTGCTCGACTTCAGCGACATTTCTCGTGCACAACTGGCAGGTCGATGAGAAATACAGTGGTGAGCCATAGCGCAGGGGAGCATCGCAGGTGAGGAGGAGTCGGGATGCCCAGTGCGGGTCTCGGTGCAGATCGGGAACACCCTCGTCACACCGCGGCGGGCTCGGCACGGAATACTGAGGGCATGAGCAATCGGTACGGACCGCACGCGCACCCGGACCCCTCCGGGCACCCGCAGCAGGGGCGACCCGACCCCGCGCGAGGTGGCCGGCCGGGCGCACCGCAACCGCGCCCCGACGCCCCACCGCCGCCGCGTCCCGGGGACCCGCGCAACCGACCGTCCGGTGCACCCGCGCCCCGGCCTGCCCATGCGATGCCGCCGCGCCCGCCTGGGCCGCCCCCGGGCACTCCGCCGATGCCGACCGGCACACCGAACGCGTCCCCGATGCCGACCGGCACGCCGAATGCGTCCCCGATGCCGGCAGGCGCACCCCACTCCTCGCCGAACCCTGCGGACCGACCTGCCCGACCCCCGAGTCCACCCGACCGACCTGCCCGACCCCCGAGTCCACCCCGGCCCTCCCACCGCCGGCGGCCGACTCCCTCGGGCCGGCAGGACCGCGTTCCACTGCCCGCGCCCTCCCGCGCGCCGAACAGGGCCGCCACGGGCGGAGCCGCACGGACCAGCGCCCACGACGAGACCCGGACCCCGACCTGGGGCCGCGACCTCGGCCGGAACGTCATCCTCTCCGTCATGGTGACCGTGCTCTCCGCCTTCATCGTCTTCGCCACTTCGACCGGTCTCATGAAGGACCGGCAGTGGGAGGAGATCACGGAGGTCGGCCTGTTCGCGGCGATCATGACCGCAGTGTTCGGGTGGATGTTCCCGTTCCTCATGGCCGAGTTCAAACGCAACGACTCCGGGTTCCGGCGCGAGGGACTGTTCCCGCTCATGCTCGTCTCAGCCCTGCTCGGCACCGCAATCCTCACCCTTTCGAGCGTCCTGTGGCCGTGGATCGGGACGCTCCACCCGGAGACCGGACAGCTCACCGAGCTCGTCGGGCACCACCCGGTGGGCCTGTTCTACACCGCGGCGATGTATTTCACCGCCGCGATGATCTCCTGCGCGTTCTTCGTGCTCATGTCGACGGCGCCGTTCGCCGTCATGGTCCCCCAATCCGCGCCCTGGCTGGGGACGGTCCTCACGCTGCTCGGCTACCTCGGGCTCAGCGGCGGGTACATCGGCGTGGCGATCTGGCTCGGCCTGCGCGATCCGAGCGCCGGGGGCCTCCTGTTCCTCGCGGTGTGCGTGCCGGTGAGCGTGCTCCTCTGCGCCGCCGGCATCGGGCTCACCCAGCGTGTGCGCCTCCCGGAGATCGTGGTCAGCCGGTGAACGGTCCGCCACCCCGACCGCCGCGACCTCCTCGACCTCCGCGGCCGGCTCGGCCGATGCCGGGTCCGCTGCACCCCGATCACGCGCCTCCCGGCCCTGGGCACGGTCACCCCACCCGGCCTCGCGGCAGGTACTCGACTTCGCGCGGCACGCGGCCCGCCCCGCCGTGGGGGCTCGACCTCGTCCGACCGCTGCTCTTCGTCCTCGCCCTCGCCGTCATCAGCGTGCCCGGCGTCTGGCTCGCTGACTCCGGTGTGCTGACCAACAGGGCGGGCAACCCCATCGACGACATCGGGCTCTACGCCGCGGGGTGGACCGCCGTGCTCGGCACGATCCTGCCGATCTTCCGCGGGAACCCGAAGCGCGCCGACCGCGGCCTCCGCCGCACCGGTCTGGTGCCGCTCGTCATCGTGATCGCCGTGATCGCCGCGCTCGCCGCGCTCGTCATGTGCATCATGAGCCTGCTGTGGCCGTTCGTCGGCGACTTCCCGGCCGCGACCGGGGAGCTCGCCGACCGTGCCGGCGGCGATCCGGCCGGGGTGCTCACGACGTTCCTGCTCATGAGCACGAGCGGGATCCTCGGGATGACGTTCTTCGCCGTCCTCACCGTGCACGACCCGCCGCACCCGGCGCGGATCTGGGGCACCCTGGGTTGGATCGGCAGTGCGGTCGCCTACATCTGGCCGGCGATCATCGTGGTGATGCGCCCGGCCTCCTGGGGAGGGATGGTGTTCCTCCTCAGCTGCTTCGCCGCCGTGGTGGTCTGCATCGTCGTCCTCGGCGCCGTGCAGCGGAACCGGCCTGGCCCCCACGGCCGAGGTGGGGCGCACGGTCGATCCGTCCCGCGCCGCCGGCCCGACGTCCGCCGGTGAGCTGGATTCCACTCCCATCGACCTGCCATTTCTGCACGCATTCCGACCCCGAGATCGAGCACAATCGGCAGGTCGATGGTCTTGACCGCCAGGTCGACGGGGCGACGGCTGCGGGGCGTCCGGGGATGGTGCAGATCCGCATCACCGTCGGCACATCTGTGCGACCGGGCCGCGGAATACTCGAGGGCATGACAGGACGGAGATCATGAGCGGCCGGCAGTTCTCCTCCCACGGGCATCGGCCTCCGCCGCCGACCCCACCGTGGGGACCCCCGCCTCCGGGCCGACCGCCCATGCCGCAGCCCATGCCTCCGCCGGGCAGACCCGCGATGTCGCCGCCGCCGCGCCGGAACCCGCATCCGCGCCACCGCCCGATGCCGCCCCGGCACCCCGTCCGGCCGCACCGACCGCACCCGGGGCACTTCCACGGCGGCGCCCAGCACGGCGAACCCGCTCCGAGCTGGATCGCGGACCTCCTGCGGATGATCGGGTGGGCGATCGGCGTCGCCGTGCTCGTCGCGCTGGTGCTGTGGGGTGCGGAGGCCGGTGTCCTGCGGAGCCGGCGCGGCGAGGCCATCGATGACTTCGGCGTGTTCGCCGTGATCCTCACCCTGGTGTGCGGCGCCGCACTGCCGTACCTCACGGGGGAGAAGGGTCGCGCCGACCGCGGGTTCCGGTTGACCGGGCTCATCCCGCTCGTCCTGATCTCCGCTCCGATCTCCGCTGCAGTGCTCGCCGCCTCGAGCCTCGTGTGGCCGTGGATCGGCACCTTCGACGCGGGCTCGGACAGTTTCATCCAGACCGCCGGAGCCACCGGCGCCGGACTGCTCTTCACCTTCGCGGTGCACCTCACGGCAGCGCTCCTCGCCTACCCGTTCTTCGTGCTCCTCAGCATCGTCCCGTTCCCGCACCCCGGGGCCTGGCTGGGCCTGCTCGGCTGGTTGGGCGTGAGCGGGATGTGCGCCGTCATCGCGTTCGTGATCGGGCTGGGTCCGCCCACCGGCGGCCGCCTGCTCGTGCTCGCGGCGTGCGTGCCGGTGGCCGCGGTCGTCTGCGTGATCGGCCTCGGCCTCGCCCAGGGCCTGCTGAGGCGGAGCGCTGCCGCGATGCCGTACCGGGCCTGAGCCCGCCGGGTGTCAGCTCAGGCGGGCGAGCCGGTGCTCGAGCCCGAGCTTCACCGTCGGCCATTCGGCGGCGGTGATCGAGAACACCACGGTGTCGCGCAGCACCCCGTTGAACAGCTGGTGCGAGCGCAGCACTCCGTCCTGCTTGGCGCCGAGCTTCGCGATCGCCGCGCGCGACTGGAAGTTGTGGAAGTGCGTGCGGAACTCCACCGCGATGCAGTCGAGGTCCTCGAACGCGCGGGAGAGCATGAGCAGCTTGGCCTCCGGATTCACCCGCGAGCCCTGCACCGTCGGCGACAGCCAGGTCGAGCCGATCTCGAGGCGCCGGTTCGCCGCATCGATGTTCATGTACGTCGACATGCCCACCGGGGTGCCGCCGTCGAGCACGGTGAACGGCGCCATCGTGCCCTGCTCCTGCAGGCCCAGGCGCCGGTCGATCTCCGCCGGCATCGCCTCGGCCGTGGGGACGGAGGTGACCCAGGTCGAGGGGAGGTCGCCGGCCGCCCGGCTCAGCGCCTCGGCGTGGGCGGGGGTGAGCTGCGTGAGGGTGACGCGCTCGCCGGTGAGATCCGGGGCGGAGGCGAAGGCGCGGGCATCGGGCGAGGTCATACCGGCAGTGTACGTGCGGACCGCCGCCGAGGGGAGGGTGCGCGACCCCGGCCCGAGCCGGTCCGCCAGGGGCAGGGCCGGTCCGCTGGGGCCGGTGCCGAGGCGGAGGGCTCCTCAGCCGATCATCGCGCCGGCCATCCCGGTGAAGTAGGGGACGAGCCAGATCGCCCACACGATGAGCGAGAACCGATGGAAGGTCGCCCGGGCCTGCTCGGTGCCGCGGACCATGACGACGATCGCCCAGATGAGGTGGACCGCCATGAGGACGAGCGCGAGGGCCCCGGTGATCGCCATGACCGAGGTGAGGATGCCTGCGGTCGAGCCGGAGAAGTCGGCGCCGCCGGAGGCCGCGATGCGCCGCATGAGCTCGGTGCCGGTGACGTCGCAGACGAGGCCGAGGCCGAACAGGACGACGTGGGACCAGCGGAGCTCCTTCTTGAGGTGCTCGGCCCAGACGCCGGCGGTGTAGAAGAGGAGGGCTGCGGTGATGAAGACGATGGCGGGTGTGAGCATGCCTCCATGCTCGTCCGCAGGCGGGGTCCGGCACATCAACCGGAAGGTTGATTCCCGGACGCTGCGACGGCGCGAAGAGGGCTGCCGCTGGGTCCCGGCGTGCGCCTCGGGAGCGGTCCGCGCGGCGGGGGCGCGTTCCCGCCGTGACGCGTGCGGGTGCCCAGCATCACAGCGGGCGGGCACTGCGCGCGGTTCCCGGAAACCCGGGGACGGCATAGGATGAGCGATACCGAAGTCGAGCGCGTGGAAGAGGTCATTCATGGGTGATGTGGAAGAGCACTTCAAGGCGGTCGGAGACCCGTTCTCTCTGACCGGACTCACCTACGACGACGTCCTGCTGCTGCCCGGAGACACCGACGTCATCCCCTCCGAGGCCTCGACCCGCACCCGTCTCACCCGCGAGATCGACATCAACATCCCGCTCGTGTCCGCGGCGATGGACACCGTGACCGAATCCCGCATGGCGATCGCGATGGCGCGCATCGGCGGCATCGGCATCATCCACCGCAACCTCAGCAAAGAGGACCAGGCGGACCAGGTCGACTACGTCAAGCGCAGCGAGTCGGGGATGATCACCGACCCGCTCACCATCACCGCCGACCGCACGCTCGCCGAGCTCGACGAGATCTGCGGCCAGTACCGGATCTCCGGCCTGCCCGTCGTCGACGAGAACGACGTGCTCCTCGGCATCGTCACCAACCGCGACCTCCGGTTCGTGCCCCGCCGCGACTACGCCACGACGACCGTCGGCGAGACCATGACGAAGATGCCGCTCATCACCGCACCCGTGGGCGTGCAGCCCGAGCGCGCGCTCGAGATCCTCGCCGAGCACAAGGTCGAGAAGCTCCCGCTCGTCGACGAGGACAACGTCATCCGCGGCCTCATCACCGTCAAGGACTTCGTCAAGAGCGAGGAGTACCCGCTCGCGACGAAGGACGACGAGGGTCGCCTGCGCGTGGGCGCGGCCGTCGGCTTCTACGGCGACGCCTACGACCGGGCGGGCCTGCTCGCCGAGGCCGGCGTCGACGTGCTCGTCGTCGACACCGCGAACGGCCACGCCCGCGGTGTCACCGACATGATCTCCCGCCTCAAGAAGGACCCGGCCTTCGCCGCCGTCCAGGTCATCGGCGGCAACGTCGCCACCCGCGAGGGCGCCCAGGCGCTCATCGACGCCGGTGCGGACGCGATCAAGGTCGGCGTCGGGCCCGGCTCGATCTGCACCACCCGGGTCGTCGCGGGAGTGGGCGTGCCGCAGGTCACCGCGATCCACCTCGCCTATCAGGCCGCGGCCGAGGCGAACGTCCCGGTGATCGGCGACGGCGGACTCCAGTACTCCGGCGACATCGGCAAGGCGCTCGTCGCCGGCGCCGAATCCGTCATGCTCGGCTCCCTGCTCGCCGGCTGCAACGAGAGCCCCGGCGACCTCGTCCTCGTCAACGGCAAGCAGTACAAGACCTACCGCGGCATGGGATCGCTCGGAGCGATGGCGCCGCGCAAGGGCCGCTCGTACTCGAAGGACCGGTACTTCCAGGCCGACGTCGCCACCGACACCGACCTCATCCCCGAGGGCGTCGAGGGCCGGGTGGCCTACCGCGGCGAACTCAAGAACGTCGCCTACCAGCTCACCGGCGGCCTGCGGCAGACGATGTTCTACGTCGGCGCCCGGACGATCAACGAGCTGCGCGCCAACGGGCGGTTCGTCCGCCTGACGTCCGCGGGGCTCAAGGAGAGCCACCCGCACGACATCCAGATGACGGTTGAAGCGCCGAACTACACCGTGCGCTGACGCGCGCCGTGGGCCGAGGTCCACCGGAACATGAATGGAAGCGGCCCCTGCACTCGAGTGCAGGGGCCGCTTTCGTGCGCTCGGGGGTGCCGCGGTGCCGGGCGGGTCGTGGGCGGCACGGTGCTCACCGGAGATCGCTCACCGGGTCGTGCTCATCGGAGATCGCTCACCGGGCTGTGCTCACCGGACCCTGCGGAACAGGGCCTCCTGCGCGACCGAGGCGGCGAGGGTGCCGTCGGCGGTCGTCATGTCGCCGGTGTAGAGGCCGCGGCCGCGGGCCACCGAGCGCGGGGCGAAGTCGCTGAGGATCCAGTCGTTCATGTTCACCGGCCGGTGGAACCACAGGGCGTGGTCGAGGCTGGAGCCCGACTTGTACTCGTCGGTGTTGAAGGCGCCCAGACCGCTCCCGATGTCGGAGAGGTAGGTCAGCGCGCAGTAGTGCATGAGCAGGGAGTCGCCGAGGTCCTCGGTGCAGCGACCCCAGAATCGCAGCGGATAGTCGGTGGCATCGAACACCTGGTCGGTGCTGCGCCCCTCGAAGGAGAACATCCGGGGGATCGGGGTGGGATCTCCCATCCGGACCTCGCCGTCCCGGGCGGCCGTCGCACCCTGGTGGTCCGGGCTGTCGTTGCCGCTCGTGAACGAGGCCGACATGTTGAAGATCACCTTGCCGCCCTGGAGCGCGACGACGCGGCGGGCGGAGTACGAGCGGCCGTCGCGGTCGCGGAACACCTGGAGCACCGTGGGCCGGGCGGCATTGCCCGGGCGGAGGAAGTAGCCGTGGAGCGAGTGCGGCGGACGGCCGTCCTCGACGGTGAGGGCGGCGGCGAGCAGGGACTGCGCGGCGACCTGGCCGCCGTAGAGCGCGAAGGGCTCCTCGAACACGTACCCGGCACGGTAGATGTTCGTGTCGATCTCCTCGAGCTCCATCATCTCGGTGAAGGAGCCCTCGAGTGGCTCGGCATTGCTGAACAGAACGTCGCTCATCGGGGTCCTCACTCTTTCCGTACGCGGGCATGTGCCATGCCTGGATGCGATCCTATCCTCTCCGCGATGCGGACAGGAGGCGGAGTGGTCCCCTCCGTCGCAGCGACCCGGTGGGCGAACGGGGCCGCACCCGGTCCTCGGCATTCCGGGCGGGAAGTTGCTAAGCTGTCCGGCAGTGACATGGGGTGCTGAGCACCTGCGGACCGGCCCGACCGGACCGCGGATGCGCGGCTGAGATCACACCCATCGAACCTGATCTGGATAACTCTAGCGAAGGGATCGTCATGCAGACGCCTCATTCGGATGCCCTCGACATCGTCGCCGCGCGGGCCCGGGTCCGCACCGCCGCGCCGCTCGTCCAATGCATCACCAACACCGTCGTGCAGCAGTTCACCGCCAACGCCCTGCTGGCGGTCGGCGCCTCGCCCGCGATGCTCGACCACGAGGCCGACGCCGGGCAGTTCGCGTCGATCGCCTCGGGTGTGAACATCAACTTCGGCACCGCCTCGTCCCACCAGTTCCTCGCCGCCGACGCCGCGATCGAGGTCGCGCGCGCCGCCGGCGCCCCGTGGGTGCTCGATCCCGTGAGCGTGGGAGCCGTCGATTACCGCACGAGCCGCATCCGCGCCGCCGCCGCCCAGCACCCGACCGCAGTGCGCGGCAACGCCTCGGAGATCGCCGCCCTCGCCGGGATGGGCCTCGGCGGACGGGGGGTCGACTCGACGGACTCCGTCGACGACGTCCTCACCGCCGCCGCCGCGCTCTCGGCCACCACCGGAGGAATCGTCGCCGTATCCGGGGAGATCGATGCGATCGTGCTCGCCGACCCCGGGGACGACGAAGCCGCTCGGGCGGCCGCCGCAGGCGATCGGGGTCCGTCGGGCACCTCGGCCGCCGTCGTCCGCGTCCACGGCGGGCACGCGCTCATGCCGCTCGTCATCGGCACCGGATGCTCGCTCGGCGCCGTCACCACCGCCTACCTCGCCGCGGCCCGTTCCGCGGGTCTGCCGATCACCGGGGCCGCCGGTCTCGAGGCGGTCGTCGCCGCCCACGCCCACTTCGCCGCCGCCGGGATCGCCGCGGGCCGGGTCGCGAGCGGTCCCGGGAGCTTCGCCGTCGCCTTCCTCGACGCGCTCCACGCCGTCACCGACGAGGAGCTCGCGGCGGTGCGGATCACCACCGATTCCGTGAGCGTGCCGGCATGAGCGCGCCCGCCCTCCGGCTGCCCGACGGCACCGACCCCGCCCTCTACCTCGTCACCGACACCGCCCAGTGCGCAGCGGCCGGCCGCACGGTCGCGGACACCGCGGCCGAGGCGGTCGCCGGGGGCGTCGGCATCGTCCAGGTGCGGGACAAGCACGCGAGCGACGAGGAGTTCCACGAGCTCACCCTTGAAGTCATCGACGCGATCGACGCGGTGCGCCGGGACGAGGGCATCGACCGTCCGGTCCCGCTCTTCGTCAACGACCGGGTGGCGGTGGCCGGCATCCTCCGCTCCGCCGGCCACGACGTCCACGTCCACGTCGGCCAGAGCGACGAGTCGCCGGAGGCCGTCCGGGAGCGGCTCGGAGCGGATGCGCTCATCGGGCTGTCGGCGTCGACACCGGCGGAGTTCGCCGCCGCCCGCAGCGGCGGAGCGGTCGATCTGCTCGGCGTGGGACCGGCCTACGACACGAGCACGAAGGCCGATGCCCCGTCCGGACTCGGACCCGACCGGGTGCGCGCGCTTGTCGCCGAGGCCGGCCTGCCCTGCGTGGCGATCGGGGGCATCACCGCCGAGCGCGCCCCCGAGCTCGCGGACACCGGGGTCATCGGGATCTGCGTGGTGTCCGCGATCTGCGCGGCGGAGGATCCGCGCACCGCGGCGCGGAGGATCCGCGCCGCGTTCCGGCCCGCACCCGAGGAGCAGGAGTCCTGATGCGTCCACCCGTCGCCCTGTCCATCGCCGGCACCGACCCGTCCGGCGGCGCCGGCATCCATGCCGACCTCAAGACCTTCACCGCGCTCGGCGTCTACGGCACCACGGTGATCACCGCGCTCATCGCGCAGAACACCCACGGGGTGAGCCGCGTGTACGGGATCGACGAGGACTTCGTCGCGGACCAGCTCGCCGCGGTGTTCGACGACCTGCCGGTCGACGCCGCGAAGACCGGCATGCTCGGCACCCGCGGCCTCGTCGAGCTCATCTCCGCCGAGCTCCGCAGCCGCCGCCCCGGACGCCTCGTCGTCGATCCGGTCATGGTCGCGACCTCGGGCCACCAGCTCCTCGACGCCGACGCCGTCGATGCGGTGCGCACCGAGCTCATGCCGCTCGCCGACGTCATCACCCCCAACCTGTCCGAGGCTGCGCTGCTGCTCGGCGACGACGTGCCCGCCGCCCGGACGCCGGAGCAGATGCGCGCCCAAGCGCGCGAGCTCCTCGCCCGGGGCGCACGCGCGGTGCTGCTCAAGGGCGGTCATCTGGACTCCGGGGAGCTCGTCGACATCCTCGCCCAGGGCACGGACTCCGGCCCGGAGTTCCTCGAGTTCACCCACCCCCGGAGGGACACCCCGCACACCCACGGCACGGGCTGCACGCTCGCCGCCGCGGTCACCGCCGGCCTCGCCGCGGCCCGTCGCGCGGGCCCCGCGGAGCCCCTCGGCGAGCACCTGCCCGGCGTGGTCGAGACCGCTCTCGACTACCTCGGCCGGGCGATCGCCTCGGGGGCGGACTGGGAGCTCTCCCTCGACCCCGAGGGCTCGCACGGTCCCGTCGACCACCTCGTCGACATCGGGATCGCCGGCGGCCGCGGGACCGCGAGCACAGGCACCGGCAATCGCCCGCCGGAAGGCGCCGCATCCACCCCATCGACAGCAGCACCGCGCGCCGCGGAACCGGCCGCGGACCAGGAGGCATCCGCATGACGCACACGTACCACTCCGGCCCGCATTCCCGTGAGGTGTGGAGCGCGGTCGCAGACACCCTGCGCGCGATCGAGGAGCTGCCGTTCCTCGCCGAGCTCGCCGCCGGCACGCTCGATGCCCGCGCCTTCACCAACTACATCCTCCAGGACGAGATCTACCTCGTCGGCTACGCGAAGGCGATGACGATCCTCGCCTCCCGGGCTCCTGCCACGGAGCAGACCCGGTTCTGGGCCGAGGCCGCAGGGCTCGCGGTGTACGAGGAGCAGCAGATGCACGCACAGCTCCTCGGCGCCGACCGCCTCGGACCCCACGTCGACGACCTCACCGGAGGCACGGGGGTGCCCACCGCCTCGCCGACCACGCTGGGCTACACCTCCTACCTCGTCGCACAGGCCGCCACCGCGCCCTACGAGGTCGGGGTCGCTGCCGTGCTCCCGTGCTTCTGGGTGTACGCCCACATGGGCAAGGTGCTCACCGCGGCGGTGGGCGACCGCATGGCGGACCACCCGTACAGGGAGTGGATCGAGACCTACGACTCCCCGGAGTTCGACGCCGCCGTCGACGGCGCGGTGGCGATCTACGAGGGTCTCGCCGAGGATGCAGGCCCCGCGGTGCGGAAGGCGATGGTCGAGGCCTTCCGGCAGGCCACCGTGTACGAGTGCAGCTTCTGGGACTCCGCCCACGTCATCGAGGGCTGGGACGCGTCACAGACCTGATTCGGCGGTGCGGCGCGCGGCTCGCTGCGCGGACGGGGCCGTGCCGGGAGGTGCGGCCGGCCGGTTCCGCGGTGCGCCGCGCGGTCGGTGTTCCCGGACGGTGACATCGCCGTGACGACTGGAACCGTGGGCTCGGAGAGGCTGGAGCCATGATCCTCACCGCCCGCCTCACCGCGACAGCCGCCCTGCTCCTCCTCATCGCGGCCGTGCCCGTGCCCGTGCTCCGTTTCCGGAACCGGGATTTCGCCGCCGAGGACCTCGGCCTCGCCGAGGCGGCCGTCGCCTCACCGGGCGGGCTGCTCCTCATCCCCGGGTTCCTCCTCGCCGTCGCCTGCGCAGTCCTCGCATGGTTCGCCTGGCGCTCGCGGGTCTGGGGGTGGCTGGCCGGCACCGCGAGCCTCCTGCTCCTCGGCGGGGCGATCTCGACGGTGTGGGCGGCCGGTTCGATGGTGATCATGTGGGACGGCTTCGACGAGGAGCGCGGGCTGCCGATCGGCGGCATGGAGGTCCCCGAGCCGAGCTGGGGGCTGGGGATCGTCGGACTCGCCGCGATCGTGCTCGCGATCGGGGCGATCACCCGGCTCTTCCGCCATCCCGGGTCCCGGTCCCGGCGGTAGGGTGGCCGCATGAACGCACCCACCCCCGACATCCCCGAGGTCCACGATCCGCCGAACACCGGCACCGAGCGCGAGGTGCTCCTCGGCTTCCTCGAACACGCGCGCAGCGTGCTGCTCCGCAAGACGGAGGGGATCCCCGCCGAGGACCCGCCGGCCCCGTGGGACACCGCGCCGTGGGACGACGACCCGGACTGGGACTGGGCGCTCGCCGCCTCGATCGGCCCGGACGAGGCCCGGTCGCTGTTCATCCGGGCGACGGAGCGCTCGTGGATGATCGTCGAGTCGATCGGGGGCCTGTCGACGACCGCCGCGCGGCCCGCATCCGACGGCACCACCTGGGACCTCCGCTGGGTCCTCGTCCACATGGTCGAGGAGTACAACCGGCACCTCGGGCACGCCGATCTCCTGCGGGAGAGCATCGACGGCGCGACCGGGGACTGAACCGGCACGGCGCGCGACGGGGGGATAGCGCCGCGGACCGCGCACTGCGGAGCTCGGACTGCGGGCCGGCCCCGCGACCTGAGCGGGCGCTGGAAGTCGTGTCCGAGCCCTGGGATACCCTGGAAGGGTGAGCAGCGAAATCGAGATCGGCAGAGGCAAACGAGGCCGCAGGGCCTTCTCACTCGACGACATCGCGATCGTCCCGGACCGGCGTACGCGCGATCCGCAGGACGTCTCCCTCGAGTGGCAGATCGACGCCTACCGATTCGACCTCCCCTTCATCAGCGCCCCCATGGACTCCGTCGTCTCGCCCGCCACCGCGATCGCGCTCGGGCGGCTCGGCGGCCTCGGCGTCCTCGACCTCGAGGGCCTGTGGACGCGGTACGAGGATCCGCAGCCGCTCCTCGACGAGATCGCCGCGCTCCCGGCCGAACGGGCCACCGCGCGCATGCAGGAGATCTACGCCGAACCCATCAAGGCCGAGCTCATCACGGCGCGCGTGGGGGAGATCCGCGAATCCGGCGTCACCGTGGCCGGCGCGCTCACCCCGCAGCGTACCCAGGAGTTCTGGCGCACCGTGGTCGACGCCGGGGTCGACCTCTTCGTCATCCGCGGCACCACCGTGTCCGCCGAGCACGTGTCGAGCAGCACCGAGCCGCTCAACCTCAAGCAGTTCATCTACGAGCTCGACGTGCCCGTCATCGTCGGCGGCGCGGCGACCTACACCGCCTCCCTCCACCTCATGCGCACCGGTGCGGCCGGTGTGCTCGTGGGCTTCGGCGGGGGAGCGGCGGCCACCACCCGGCGCACCCTGGGCATCCATGCGCCCATGGCCTCGGCGATCGCGGACATCCACTCCGCCCGCCGGGACTACATGGACGAATCCGGGGGCCGCTACGTCCACGTCATCGCCGACGGCGGCCTCGGCACCTCCGGGGACATCGTCAAGGCCTTCGCGATGGGCGCCGACGCGGTCATGCTCGGCACCGCGCTCGCCCGGGCCGCGGAGGCCCCCGGCGGCGGGTTCCACTGGGGGCCGGAGTCGCACCATTCCCAGCTGCCGCGCGGACACCGGGTGGAGATCGGCACCGCGGCCCCGCTCGAGGAGCTCCTGTTCGGTCCGAGCCGGTCCGCCGACGGCACCGTCAACCTCGCCGGTGCGCTGCGCCGGGCGATGGCGACCACCGGCTACCTCGATCTCAAGGAGTTCCAGCGGGTCGACGTCGTCGTCTCCCCGTACCAGTCACAGACGGAGATGTGACCGGTGCTGCGCCTCGCCCTGACCCCGCGCTGGCTGGGGTTCCTCGCCCTCGTGCTCGTACTCGTCACGGCGTTCGTCGGGCTCTCGGCCTGGCAGGTCAACCGGGCGCAGCACAAGAACGACGTCATCGCCGCGCAGGACGTCGACGAGGTCCAGGACTTCAACGCGGTCATGCAGGCCCAGGTGCCGCTGCCGTCCTACCGGCTCGATCAGCGCGTCGAGCTCACCGGCAGCTACCTGCCGGATGCCCAGGTCGTCGTCCCCGGGCGGTACCAGGACGGCGCGGAGGGCTTCTGGGTCGTGACGATGTTCGCACCCGACGGCGCGCAGCTCGGGGAGGACGCGGTGCTCGAGGGCGAGCCGAGCAAGCCCATCGCCGTCCCGGTGGTCCGCGGCTGGACCGCCGACGAGGACCTCGCGATGCACTCCCGGGCGAACGACGGCGAGGCCTCGATCGTCGGCCGGATCGGTCCGGTCGACGCCCCGGAGAACACCCGTGACCTGCCGGACGGGCAGACCCGCACGATCTCGACCTCGCAGCTCATCAACGACTTCGGGGTGTACTCGTACTCCGGCATCGTGTTCCCCGAACAGGACACCGGCCCCGGCGCCTCGGAGGCGACCGGCGGTCTCGAGCACGTCGCGCTCGAGAAGCAGGAGGACGGCGGTCTCGACCTCCAGTCCGCGGCCTATGCGATCGAATGGCTGATCTTCGCCGCCTTCGCCCTCTACATCTGGTGGCGCCTGCTCCGCGATGCGCACATCGCGCAGCAGGCGGCCGCCGAGGACGCCGGGCCGGTGGAGTACGTCGTCGTCAAGGGCGCCGGCGAATCCCGGCTCCGCGGCCCCGCCGATCCCGTCCCCGCCCGGACCGCCGACCGACCGCACGACCCGACCGCACCGCCCCCGACGCACGAGGACCCGCACCGTGGTGAATGACCCGCAAGACGCCCGCCCCGACTTCGACGAGGACGCCGTGTGGACCGTCAGACGGTACACCTCGGCCCGCAACGCCCTGCGGTTCTACCGCGTGATGGCCTTCATCACCGGCGCGCTGCTCCTCGTCCTCACCGTCGAGATGATCTACAAGTACCTCATCGCCGCCGACCCGGAGACCGCGCTGATGTTCGGCGGGTTCAACCTCGCGGCGGCGATCGCGATCAGCCACGGCTGGTGCTACGTCGTCTACCTCATCTCGTGCTTCTGGCTCAACCAGCAGATGCGGTGGGGGCTGGGCCGCCTGCTCGTGCTCGCCCTCGCCGGCGTCGTGCCGGTGATGTCCTTCATCGTCGAGCGCCGCGTCCACCGGCAGGCCGAGCAGGAGCTCGAGGATGCCGTGGTCGTCGCCCCGCGCGGCGAGTTCTGAACCCCGGATAGGATGGATCCCATGAATCCCACCCCCGTGAGCACCGCGGTGCCCCCTGTCCTCGTCGTGGACTTCGGCGCCCAGTACGCCCAGCTCATCGCCCGCCGCGTCCGTGAGGCCGGCCTGTACTCCGAGATCATCCCGCACAGCGCGAGCGCCGCCGAGTTCGCCGAGCGCTCGCCGCTCGCGATCGTCCTCTCCGGCGGGCCGTCCTCGGTCAACGAGCCCGGCGCTCCCGCCCTCGACCTCGGGGTGTTCGACCTCGGGGTGCCGATCTTCGGGATCTGCTACGGGTTCCAGATCATGGCGACCTCGCTCGGCGGCGCGGTGGCGCGCACCGATCGCCGCGAGTACGGTTCGACCCCGCTCACCGTCGTCGAGCCCGGCGCGCTGCTCGCCGGCCAGCCCGAGCAGCAGACCGTGTGGATGTCGCACGGCGATTCGGTGTCGCGCGCGCCCGAAGGCTTCACCGTGCTCGCCACCACCCCCGGCACCGAGGTCGCCGCCTTCGAGGACCGCGCCCGGCGCTGCGCCGGGGTGCAGTGGCATCCCGAGGTCCTCCACAGCGAGCACGGCCAGCGGGTCCTCGAGACCTTCCTCCACGACATCGCCGGGCTCAGTCCCGATTGGAGCTCGGAGAGCGTCATCGCCGAACAGGTCGCCCGCATCCGCGAGCAGGTCGGGGACAAGCAGGTCATCTGCGGACTCTCCGGCGGTGTCGACTCCGCGGTCGCCGCGGCCCTCGTCCACGAAGCCGTGGGCGACCAGCTCACCTGCGTGTTCGTCGATCATGGGCTCCTCCGCCAGGACGAGCGCAAGCAGGTCGAGCAGGATTACGTGCAGTCCACCGGAGTGCGGCTCGTCACTGTCGACGCCGTGGACACCTTCCTCGGCGCGCTCGCCGGGGTGAGCGATCCGGAGGAGAAGCGCAAGATCATCGGCCGGGAGTTCATCCGGTCGTTCGAGGGTGCGGCCGCGGACCTCGTCGCGGAGGCCGTCGAAGGTTCCGGCGAGCCGATCGAGTTCCTCGTCCAGGGCACCCTGTACCCCGATGTCGTCGAATCCGGCGGGGGCTCGGGCACGGCGAACATCAAGAGCCACCACAACGTCGGCGGCCTGCCCGAGGACCTGACCTTCGCCCTCGTCGAACCGCTCCGCGCCCTGTTCAAGGACGAGGTGCGCGCGATCGGCCGCGAGCTCGGCCTGCCCGAGGTCATCGTCGGCCGCCAGCCGTTCCCCGGCCCCGGCCTGGCGATCCGGATCATCGGCGCGGTCACCGAGGAGCGCCTCGACATCCTCCGCCGGGCCGACGCGATCGCCCGCGAGGAGCTCACCGCGGCGGGCCTCGACGACGAGATCTGGCAGTGCCCGGTCGTGCTGCTGGCGGACGTCCGCTCCGTCGGGGTCCAGGGCGACGGCCGCACCTACGGCCATCCCGTGGTGCTCCGCCCGGTGTCGAGCGAGGACGCGATGACCGCCGACTGGACCCGGGTGCCCTACGAGACCCTCGCCCGGATCTCGAACCGGATCACCAACGAGGTCGACGAGATCAACCGCGTCGTCCTCGACGTCACCTCGAAGCCCCCGGGAACCATCGAGTGGGAGTGATCGGGGCCCGGTGACCCGGCCGGCATCCTGCCGGGCCAGCGGCGTCGGATGCGGGGCGTCCCCGTGATCGCGGGGACACCCGGAGTACTCTCCTGAACACTGTTCAGGTACGCTGATCCCAGACCAGCGTCCGAACAGGAGATCCCGCATGCCCGACACCGTCACCACCCCCGACCCGGCCGCCACCCGCGGCACCGCCCGCCGCGGCTGGCGCGCGGTCGACCTCGCCCTCGTCGCGGTGTTCGCCGCCCTCGTCGCGGTGTTCGCCGCGCTGCCCCCGATCCCGGTCGGCGGCGCGGGCGTGCCGATCACCCTGCAGACCCTCGCGCTCGCCCTGTGCGGGCTGTGCCTCGGCCCGCTGCGCGGCTTCGCGGCGGCCGCGCTCTACGTCGTCCTCGGCCTCGTCGGCCTGCCGATCTTCTCCGGCTTCTCCGGCGGCCTCGGCGTGCTCGCAGGCCCGTCGGCCGGCTACATCATCGCCTTCCCGTTCTTCGCCCTCGGCTGCGGCCTCGTGGCGCGGTTCGCGCTCGCCCGCCTCCGCGGTCCCAAGCTATGGCTCGTGCTCAGCCTCGGGGCTCTCGTCGTGAGCTTCCTCGTCGTCCATCCCCTCGGGATCCTCGGGATGGCCGTCAACCTCGAGGTGGGGCTCGCCGAGGCGGTCGTCTTCGACATGCCGTTCTGGCCCGGGGACGTGGTGAAGAACCTCGTCGCGGGTGCGCTCGCGGCCACCGTGCACCGCGCCTTCCCGCAGCTCCTCGAGACCGGGCGCCGTGCGCCGCGGAGCTCCGGACAGCGGTGATCGCACTCGAGGCGGTGGGGGTCGGCGTCCGCGACACGGGCGCCGACTCCCGCACGCCGGTGCACCGGCAGATCCTCCACGACGTCACACTGCGCCTCGCGGAGCCGGTGGTGAGCATCATCGGCGCGAACGGCTCCGGCAAGTCGACCCTGCTCCAGCTCCTCAACGGACTCGTCCTGCCGGATTCCGGGCAGGTGCGGGTCGACGGTCTCGACCCGGTCACTCGCGGGGGCGAGGTGCGGCGCCGAGTGGGATTCGTGTTCACCGATCCCGCCGCGCAGCTCGTCATGTCCACGGTCATCGAGGACGTCGAGCTCTCCCTGCGCCGCTCTGTGCGCCGGCCGGGTCCGCGGCGGGAGCGGGCGCTGTCCGTGCTCGACGAGCTCGGGGTCGCCGACCTCGCGGACCGCAGCGTCTATGAGCTCTCCGGCGGTCAGCGCCAGCTCGTCGCGCTCGCCTCCGTGCTCGCGGTCGATCCGCAGATCCTCGTGCTCGACGAGCCGACCACCCTCCTCGACCTGCGCAACCGCGAGCTCCTCCGCGGCACCCTGCGCGGACTCGTCGCCCGGCGCGGCATGCGGCTCGTCGTGTCCACGCACGACCTCGAGGTCGCCGCCGACGCCGCGCGCACCGTGCTCATCGCCGACGGCCGGATCGCCGCCGACGGTCCGCCGGCCGAGGTCATCGCCGAGTACCGCCGGCGGGCCGCCGACGACCGCGAGGTGCGGCCGTGAGGCGCCGGCAGCAGTTCCTCGGCCGCTATCTGCCCGGTGACGGGTGGCTGCACCGCACCCCGGCCGGAGCGAAGTTCGCCGGTCTCGCCGTGCTCAGCCTCGTCGTGCTCCTCGTGCGCAGCCCGGGGGTGAGCCTCACCGCGCTCGGACTCGTGGTGCTGCTCGGAGCGAGTGCACGGATCCAGCTGCGCGAGCTCGTGTCGCCGGTGCGACGGGTCTGGCTCATCATCGCGTTCATCGTCGTGTTCCATCTCGTGTTCTCCGACCCGTGGTCGGCGCTCAGGGTGGTGTCGACGATCCTCGCCTGCATCCTCGCCGCGGGCCTCCTCATGCTCACCACCCCGGTGACAGGACTGCTCGCGGTGTTCTCCGCGCTCGCCCGGCGGCTCCGGCTGGTCGGCATCGATCCCGACCGGGTCGCGCTCACCGCCGCGCTCATGGTCCGCAGCCTGCCCTACCTCGCGGACCTCACCGCGGTGACCGGGGACTCAGCCCGCGCCCGCGGGCTCGAGCGGAACCTCCGCGCCCGGACGGTGCCGGTCATCCTCGGCGCGGTGAAGTACGCCACCGACACCGGCCGCGCCCTCGACGCCCGCGGCCTCGGCGACCCGGACGCGCTGCGGCCCTGACCGGAAGCGGCAGATCGCGCAGGCGCGGGGCCTCACTCAGCCCACGCGCTCCTGGGCCCAGCGGGGCGCGCCGGAGTACGAGCGGCCGATGACCTGCGGTGCCGGGTTCTCGATCGCGTGCGCGTAGTGACCGACGAGCTGGGAGCACACGCTCTTCCACGTCCGGCCGAGGACGGTCGCCCGTGCCGTGGCGCCGAACGCGAGCCGCTTCGACTCGTCGCCGGTGAGGTCGCGCACGTGGTCGCGCATCGCGGCGAGGTCGCCGGGACGGTAGAGCCAGCCGGTGCGCGAGGAGTCGACGAGGTCGAGCGGACCGCCGCGGGCCGGCGCGATGACGGGCACGGCCGAGGCCATTGCCTCCTGGATCGTCTGGCAGAAGGTCTCGAGCTCACCGGGGGAGACCATGACGTCGAAGCCGGCGACGGCCTGGGCGAGCGCGTCCCCGCCGAGGAAGCCGGTGAAGTGCGCCGCGGGCAGGAGCTGCTCGAGGCGGCGGCGCTGCGGACCCTCGCCGACGATCACGAGACGGATGCCGGGCAGACCGGCGAGCGCCCGGAGGTCCTCGACCTGCTTCTCCGCCGCGAGCCGGCCGACGAAGCCGACGATCCTCTCGCCGTGCGGTGCGATCCGCCTGCGCCACTCCTCCGAGCGGCGGGTCGGATCGAAACGGGTGGAGTCCACGCCGCGCGCCCACAGGCGGACGTCGGCGACTCCCTGGGCCTCGAGCTGCGCTACGGTGTAGGTCGACGGTGCCAGGGTGAGGGACGAGTGTTGGTGGATGTTGCGGACGTGGCTCCACAGCATCGCCTCGATCCCGCGCATGCCGTAGCGCGCGGCGTACGCCGGCACCTCGGTCTGGTACACCGCGACCGACGGCAGCCCGAGGTCCTGGCAGGCGAGCGCGGCGCGCCAGCCGAGGACGAAGGGCGAGGCGAGGTGGACGACGTCGGGATCGAAGTCCTCGAGGAGCCTGCGGATCCGCGCGACCCCGCCCGGGGCCACCCGGACCTTGCGGTACTTCGGCATCGCGAAGGACGGCACGCGTACCACCCGGGCTCCGGCGACCTCGTGCGGGCGGTCGTGGCGGGACCCGGGGGAGATGACGAGGACCTCGTCCCCGCGCTCGGCGAGGTGGTCGAGGACCCGCAGGAGGCTGTGGGTGACGCCGTTCATCTGCGGCAGGAACGATTCGGCTGCGATTGCGACTCTCACGCTCCCCGACTCTCGCAGGCGCCGGTGACCGGCAGCGTCCCCGCGGGTGACGCGTCGACCAATCCGAGACGACATCCTGGGGCCGAACCGACCTCCAGGTGGCCGGCGCGTGCTGCGCAGATGGCCGGATGTCCTCCCCGTGCTGCCCGAACGACGTCCGGGAGGACAGGGAGTGAACCGGGGGTAAACTGGCGCTCGGCGGAGCAGAACGACCGGTCCGCCCGGGTCCGCAGGGTGACGACCGTGCGGCACCCGTCGAGCACGACCATGAGGAAGCACTGCAGTGGATTGGGTGATGATCACGGTCGCCGTCGCGGGCCTCGCGGCGGCGGGCTCGGTGCTGGTGCGGCTGCTGCTGCGGTACAACCAGCTCAGCCTCGCGGCCGACCTGTGCGCCGAGGGGCGCCGTCAGCTCACCGCCGACATCGCCGACCGGCACCTCCTCATCCCGCCCTTCGTCGAGGCGACCCGCTCGCGCTTCGGTGACGTCCCCGCACTCGACGAGCTCGCCGCCGCGTTCGCGACCGCCCGCCGCAGCCTCGACGCCGGCGAGTGCGACCGGATCGGTGCCGCCGAGGAAGCCCTCACCGAGGCCACCGCCGGGCTGGCCGCAGCCGTGCACGGCGAGCTCCGCGGCGCCGCGGTCCCGCCCCCGGGTTCGCAGGAGGAGTCCGTGACGGAGACCCTGCGCTACCTCTACAGCCAGATCATCGCGATCGAGGGCAGGATCGCCGCCGCCGCCCGCTACTACAATCGCAACGTGGACCGCTTTCACGAACGCCGCGCCCTCCCGCTGTCCGCCCCGCTCCGCGGCTTCTTCAGCCCCTGCGAGCCCATCCGCTACTCCGACCTCACCCTCGACCCGCTCGACTCCTCCGAGGACGCGCTGCGGGTGATCGACGAGGACTACCGGCCCGGTCGGCTCAGCGAGGAGCTGTGACCCGGTTCCGGGTCGAGCTCGGGTACCGCGGCACCGGATTCCACGGCTGGGCGACCCAGCCGGGCCTGCGCACGGTGCAGGGCAGCCTCGAGGCTGCGCTCGCCACCGTCTGCGGGGAGCCCGTCCGCACCGTCGTCGCCGGGCGCACCGATGCCGGGGTCCACGCCCGCCGCCAGACCGTCCACCTCGACCTCACGGACCCCGCGCTCGTGCGCCTCCGGGGCCGCTCCGACCGGCCCACCGGGGTCGCGCTCGCCAGCCGGCTGCGCGGCGCGCTGCGACACCTCGACTGCCCCGACATCGTCGTCCACACCGCGGCCGAGGTGCCCGCCGACTTCGATGCCCGGTTCGCCGCGACCTGGCGCGCCTACACCTACCGGCTGGCCGACGACCGCTCCTTCCACGACCCGCTCGCACTCGACACCACCGTCGCCCATCGCGGCACCCTCGACGAGGCCGCGATGGCCCGGGCGGCCGCGGAGCTGCTCGGCCTCCACGACTTCCTCCCGTTCTGCCGGCCGCGCCCGGACGCGACGACGGTGCGCACGCTCCTCGCCCTCGACCTGGCGCGCGACTCGGACGGGGTGATCGTCATCGGCCTGCGCGCCGACGCGTTCTGCCACCACATGGTGCGCGCGCTCGTCGGAGGGCTCGTCAAGGTCGGCTCCGGGTCCTGGCCGGAGACCCGGCCGGCGGAGCTCCTCGCGCGTGCCGATGCCGGGCAGACCGACCTCGGCCCGATGTTCGTCATGCCCCCGCACGGCCTCGTCCTCGAGGAGGTCGGCTACCCGCCGGCCGAGGAATGGGCCGCCCGGACCGAACGCACCCGCGCGCGTCGCACCTGAGACGCCGCCCGCCGACATCTCGACACTGCGTGTTTCATGTGCAATTCATGTTCATCTCCCGGATTCTTCGTCCGTTTTCGGGCAGAGTGGATGCAGACCTGACGTTCGTTCGCCCGTGTGCCACCGCGCGGGCCGGATACCGGAAGCAGACACCACATGACCAGACGCATCACCGCTCGGCTCGCGGTCGGCACCGCCGCGGCCGCCGGCCTCGTCCTGCCGCTCGGAGCAGTCCCCGTGCTCGCAGAGGCACCCGCCGGCACGCAGATCCAGCTCCTCGGCATCACCGATTTCCACGGCCGCCTCGACAGCACCGGCGCGAACGTCGCCTCGGTCGTCGAGCGCGAGCGGGCCGCCCACGCGGACATCGGGACCGCGCTGCTGTCGACCGGCGACAACATCGGCGCCTCGACCTACGAGTCGTCCTCCCAGCAGGACACCCCGACGCTCGAGTTCCTCAACGCGATCGGCCTCGACGCGACCGCGACCGGCAACCACGAGTACGACCGCGGGATCGACGACCTCACCGGCCGCGTGAGCGACACCGCGGACTTCCCGCACCTCGCTGCGAACGTCTACACCGAGGGCACGCAGGACGTGGCCCCGGGCCTCGAGTCCCACACGATGCTCGACGTCGAGGGCGTGCGCGTGGCGGTCATCGGCGTCGTCACCGAGGACACCGAGTCCCTCGTCAGCCCCGACGGGATCGCCGGACTCGACTTCGGCGACCCGACCGCCGCCGTCGACCGCGTGGCCGGCGAGCTCGAGGAGCTGCCGGAGGCCGAGCGCCCCGACCTCACCGTCGTGCAGGCGCACCTCGGCCCGAGCGACACCTCGTCCCTCGATGCGGCCGTCGCCTCGAACTCCGAGTTCGGCACGCTCGCCACCGAGGGCCACGAGTCGGTCGACGCGATGTTCTTCGGCCACTCCCACACCGATTTCGCGTTCGAGGCGCCCGTGCCCGGCACCGAGCGCACCCGCCCGCTGCTCCAGTCCGGCTACTACGGCGAGGCGGTCGGACAGCTCGTCCTCACCTCGACCGGGGACGGCACCTGGACCGTCGACACGCAGGAGATCCTGCCCACCGAGGACGTCACCCACGACTCCCCGGTCGTCGATGAGGCCCAGCGGATCATCGACGAGGCCGTCGCGAAGTCGGAGGAGATCGGCTCCGAAGTCGCCGGCACCATCACCGAGGACATCACCCGCGCCTTCACCGACGAGGGCCGTGAGGACCGCGGTGCGGAGTCGACGCTCGGCAACCTCGTCGCCGACGCACTCGCCCAGGGCACCGGGTACTCGCAGCTCGCCCCGGCCGACTTCGGCATCACCAACCCCGGCGGCCTGCGGACCGACCTCAAATGCGACGACCAGTTCGGCAGCGAGGAGCGCTGCGAGGTCACCGTCGGCGAGCTCAACCAAGTGCTGCCCTTCGCCAACGACCACGGCGTCGTGACGCTCACGGGCTCGGACGTCATCGGCCTGTTCGAGGAGCAGTGGCAGCCCGAGGGCGCCTCGCGTCCGTTCCTCCACCTCGGCATCTCCGATGAGCTCGACGTGGTCTACGACTCCGAGGCGGCCCGCGGCGAGCGCGTGCTCTCGGTGCTGGTCGACGGCGAGGAGATCGATCCGAACGCGGAGTACCGCGTCGCGACGCTGAGCTTCCTCGCCGCCGGCGGCGACAACTTCACCTCGTTCGCCAACGGCACCTTCGAGCAGTCGGGACTCACCGACTTCGAGCTGTGGGAGCGCTACTTCAACGAGAACTCACCGATCGGCCCGGACACCGACGAGCGTCAGGCCGACGCCGCGCTCGACATCGTGCACAACGGCACCGCGGAGGTCGGCATCAGCTACTCCGATGACGACTCCGGTGAGTACGTCATCGAGTCGACGAACACCGAGGCTGTCGAAGGGCCGTTCCTCATCACCCTGTCCCTGCCCGAGGGCGTGACCGCCGACTTCGGCGAGCGCGCCGGCGAGCAGCCGAACACCGCGCTCGTCACCGAGCTCCCGGCGGGCGCGGAGATCCCGTTCTCGCTGAGCGGGGGAGAGCCGGGCGAGCACACCTTCACCGCACGGATCACCGCCGACCCGGGGTCGGAGTGGTGGGACGACAACCCGATGCCGCTCGTCCACTCCGCCGAGGCCGCCTACCGGGTGACCGAGGACGACGCCCCCGGTGACGACGACAACGGCGGCGACGACGGGAACGATGACGGCGGGAACGACGACGGGAGCGAGAGCCCGCAGCCGAGCGACCCGGCTCCCGGCCCCGGCGGCGACGACGACCGCGGTGACGGCGGCAACGGCGGCGACGACAGCCGCGGCGGTCAGGACGACGACGGTCGCGACGACCGCGCGGGCGGACCGCTCCCGCGCACCGGCTCCGAGATCGCCGGCGCGCTCGCCGCAGCGCTCGTGCTCCTCATCGCCGGCGCCGCCGCGGTCGTGGCCGTGCGGAGGAGGACCGCGCAGTGATGTGCAGGGGTTGACCCGCATAGGTTGACCCGCAGGAGTCGGCCCGGCCCGGTCCGATCCGGCCCGGTTCGATCCGGCCCCCTCCCGACCCCCTCGGTCGGGTGGGGGCCGGAGTCGTTCGGCGGGGGAGACGCCGCGGTCAGTGCTCGGCCGCGCTCCGGGCGTCCGCTGTGCCCGCACGGCCCTCACCGGCGCGCGCCTCGGCGTCGTGGAGGCTGTCGTGCTCCCCGGCGCCCGCCTCACCGGCACGCACCCCATCGCGCGCGCCCTCGCCTCGTCCGGCCCGCTCCCGGCGGACCGCCTCGGATTCGGCCTGGCCGACGAGGTGGGCGAACGCGGGGATGATGAAGAGGATGCCGACGGCCGGCACGACGATGCCGGAGTCGTTGATCACCGTACCCACCGCCAGGAGCACCGCGAGCGAGGCCATCGCGGCGCGCATCATCGGATACCGCCGGTACAGCCCGGGCAGATGCGGGACGGAGAAGCGGCGCGGGCTGAGGATCAGCCAGAACACCCCGGTGATGATCACCGGGAGCAGGAGGGTCATCCAGCTCTGCGTGAGGATGTCGATGTTCATCCCGATCTTGCGCATGATCACCGCTCCGGCCTCGCCGCTGAGGATCGAGTCGAAGAAGCGCCCGAAGTGCGTGCGCTGATCGGCCGGCCGCAGCCAGTCGAGCACGAGCACGAGGAGCATGACGAGGCCGGCCGCGCCGACGACGAGGACGAGCCGCTTGATCGAGAGGCGGATCCCGGCGGCGGCGAGCGTGAACACGGCGAGCCCGATGATGAGCGTCGGCACCGAGCCGAACTTCGTGCCCAGGCCCGGCGTGGCGAGGAGGACGCAGGCGGCGAGCACGATGGTCACGACGGCCGCGAGCCGCGCCCAGCGGTTGGGGATCGCCCGGCACACGGCGACGAGGACGAGCACGAGAGCGGTGCAGAACAGCGCGAGGGCGGAGTTGCCGATGCCATAGAACCGGGACGCGATGAGGAGCGGCTCGCCGAGCAGCGTCGACATCTGGAGCGGCGAGCCGGCGATGACGTCGCCGGCGAGGACGAGCACGGTCGCCGTCGCGACGACGGTGAGCGGTCCGAGCGGGTCCCGGCGCCAGGGGCCGAGCAGCCCGAGGAGCGTGAGGGCGAGGGCCCAGCCGCAGAGCGCGGCGAGCATCGCGACGTCCGGGCTCGTCGACCGCTCCCACGGGACGAGGTTGACGAGGAACGTCGACACCGGGAGCGCGGCGAAGAAGAGGCCGAGCCCCCGCAGCGGGCCGCGCACCCGGCTCATGTCGCGCCGCCCCATCACCACGGCGATCCCGAGGAGGACGGCGATGACCGAGGCCGTGACCGGGAAGAACCACGCCGACAGCGCGGCCTGGGTGGCGACCGCCACCTGGCGATCGAGCATCTGCCGGTATCGGACCTCGGTGTCCGCCGCCGCCTCGGTCTCGACCATCGGGGCGCCGGCGAAGTTCTCCTCGACGCCGGTGGGCATCGACCTGAGCAGAGTGGGGAGGACATCGGTGGTCTGCACGAGACCGGGCTGCTGGGTCGAGGAGGAGGTGAGGACTCCCGCGGAGTGGAACGGGCCCACCGCGGCGGAGAACTGCATCGCGCTCGACTCCGGCATCGTCGTGCCGGCCGTCGGCATCCTCTTCATCATCCCCGCGTTCGCCCACCTCGTCGGCCCGGCCCCGATCCGGTCGTCGAGCTCGGTGAGCGAGTACCCGGGCTCGCGGGTGTTGCCGAGGTCGACGAGGGACAGGTCGTGGTCGGCGGCGGATTCCGCGATCTGGGCGCCGAGGTCGTCCTCGACGGGGGCGTAGGAGCGCACGCGGCCCTCGGGGGTGGCGGCCGCGATCGCCGCTCCCGGTCCGATCGCGTGCACGGCGTCGGCGGGCAGCCCGCCGAGCAGGCCGAGCGGAGCGTCGTAGTTGTCGCCCTCGGCCTGGAGACGGTACACCGCCCAGTCGGGAACCCAGGACTCGATCGGTTCGGCCGGCGTGCGGCACACGCGGCGCGGTTCGTCCGCCGCCCGCCGCCCGGAGCCCACTGCCAGCCAGCCGTCGACCGGGCAGCTCGTCGCCCGCACGCTGCGCGGGGTCATCGTGCCGATGGCGCCGTCCTCGACGAGCGACCACAGGTGCGGGGTGAGGTACGGGTCGAGGTCCTCGAACGTCAGCCCGCTCACCCCGACGAACACCGTCGGGCCCGCGATCACCGGGGTGATCGCCCGGGCGGGCGGCGCTGCCGGCCCCTGACCGGACGGCACCGGCGGCAGGCCGGCGACGAGCAGGCACGCGGCGAGAAGTGCGAGGAGGGCGCTGCGGATCATCGGCGGCCGCCGGGGGTGCGGGGGCCGGGAGCTCCGGATTCCGGGTGCGCACCTGCGTCGGATTCCGGGAGCGCACCCGCGTCGGACGCATGGCTCGACCCGGCGGCGGCCTCGGCCGCGGACCGCACGCGCGAACCGGACCTCTGTTCCGCGCGGTCCAGGGACGCCTCGGGAGCAGTCGCCGAGGCCTCGGCCGCGGTCCCGGGTGCGTGTGCCCCTCCGACACCGGCCAGTCCTTCCTGCTCGGCCGCGGGATCGGTCGCGGGGCCGACCGTCGTCCCGGTCCGGCCCCGGGGACCGGCGTCGGCTTCCGGGATGCGCTGGGGCACCGTGTCGGCCGAGAGTGCGAGGAGGAGCGGGACCGCCATCATCGCGCCGGTGGCCGGCACGGCGATGCCCGAATCGGTGATCGCTCCGCCGACTGCGAGGCCGACGGCGACGGCGAGGAATCCGGCGTGGAGGGCGCGGTCCTCGAACAGCGCGGGCAGCCGTCCCGCCCACGGCCGGGTGAAGCGGGCGGTCGGGGAGAAGCGGGCGAGGTAGGCGAGGAAGAACAGGACTGCGATGATCGCGAGCGGGACGATGAGCGCGAGCGCCGGGTTGATCACCATGATGTTGAGATTCGCTGCGAGCTTGCGGCCGATCACGGTGAACAGCTCGCCGTCAAGGATCTGTCCGAAGAACGTCCCGAAGTGCGATCGGGCGGACGGCGGACGGAGGTAGTCGAGCCCGGCGATGCCGAGGATCGCGGCGAGCGAGATCGCGCCGATGAGCACGAGCCGCCAGATGTTCAGGCGGATCCCGAGGAGCAGCGCGAGGAGCACGAGGAATCCGGCGAGGGTGGCGATCGTGCCGCCGAACTTCGCGCCCCAGGCGGGATTCCCCAGGGTGACGACGGAGGCGAGGCCGACAACCGCGACGAGAGCCGCCGCCCGGCCGCGGTGGCCGATGACGAGCCGCCGGCACACGATCGCCAGGCCGAGGAACACCGCGACGATGAAGAGTGCCGCGCCCTGGTTCCCGAGGCCGTAGAAGCGGCCGGCGACGATCGGGTTGTAGCCCATGAGCGAGTTGAACTGCAGTCCCGATCCGAGTGCGATGTCGACGGCGAGCACGACCGCGGTGGTGAGCGACACCGCCGCGACCCGCCCGGCGAAGGTGCGCCGCCACGGCCCGGCGACCGCGATCGCGAGGAGCGCGAGCGATCCGGCGAGGACCGCGAGGCCGAGGCCGAGCGCCGGAACGGGGAAGCGCGCCCACGGCAGTAGGCCGGCGAGGAACGACCCCATGGGGATCACCGCGATGACGAGTCCCGTCCAGCCGAGGGCGCGGTGGAGCCGGATGCTCCTCGCGGCGCCGAGGCGCGCGTGGAGGGTGACGAGGAGGAGGCCGGCGAGAGCGAGGAAGAGCATGTAGTGGACGACGTCGAGGAGCACCGAGAAGGTCTGCGCGTGGGTGTGGACCGTCGCCGCCTCCGCCGCGGAGGCGCGCACGGTCGTGAGGCGGTCCGCGAAGTCTCCGGCCGCGGTGTCGACGGTCCAGGCGGCATCGGCGGACTCCTCCGGCGCCGTGAGCCCGGCGACCCGGGTGAGCGCGGCCGCGGCGACGTCGGTGAGCTGCGCGGTGCCCTCCTGCCGGGTCGAGGAGCTCGTGAGGATGCCCGGCTCGTAGGACGGCCCGGCCGCCATGAGCGCCCGCAGCCGGGAGGGGCTGGCGGCGTCGCCGACCCCGGCGACCACGACATCGGTGGTGTCGAGGTCGATGTCCTCGAGGTACTGCTCGACCCGCTGGTCGACCCGGGAGAGCTGGTGCGCGCCGTCGAGCGCGGTCTCCTGCGGGACCCAGCCGGGATCGCCGACCGAGCCGACATCGATGAGCGTGAGCACGCAGTCGGAGCGCGGGGTGCCGCCCGGGCCCCAGTCGGCGACGACGCCCTCGGGGGAGGCCGCGGCATAGCCCGCTCCCGGGCCGATCGCCTGGGTGCAGCCCCCGGCATCGCGGACCGCAGCGGCCATCGCGCGGAGGTCGGCGGTGTACCCGGATGCCGCATTGACCGACTCGATCCGGTCGAACTCGGGGATCACTCCGCCGGTGAGCGGGGCTTCGGGGACGGCGAAGTCCTCCGGCGCGGTCTCCGCGCCGGCCTCGGCCTCGGCGACGACCTCCTCCGGGACCGGGGTGCGGATCTCCGGGCAGGCCGCGGCGGGACGCGGCGGGACGCGGACGTAGTTGGTCGGCTGGGTGCTCGCCTCGGGAGCGAGCGTGGGCTCCGTGTCCTCGACGGCGGGGTAGCCGGCCGGCCCGGGCGGCAGGGGAGGCGGCTCGGCGGCCTCTGCCGCGGCATCGGGCAGGTCGACCGCGCCCGCCCGGTCGCCGGCGCCGAGGGTGAGCCAGCCGGAGGCCGGGCACGTCGCCGAGGTCAGGCTGCGGACGCTGAGGTTCGCGAGCGCGGCGTCCTCGGCGAAGGCGAAGAGGTGAGGGGTCGCCTCGGGGTCGATGTCTTCGAAGTCGAGGCCCGAGGCGCCGATGACGACGAGCGATTCGGCCGGGGCCGCATCCTGCGCGGCGGCGTCCTGCGCGGGCGCGGCCGGAGCGGCGGCGCCCGCGCAGGACGAGCAGACCGGCGCAGGCGAGCGCGAGGACGAGGAGGAGCGGCACGAGCACCCGCCGGGGCCGCTCGGCGGCGCTCCGACGGGCGCTCGGGGGTCTCGTCGGCAGCGTCCGCATCACCCCGCAGTCTACCGAGGCCCACCTGGACGACTCCTGGAGTCCGCGCAGGTCACCGGCGCCCACCTGAGCATTTGCGTGGACGCGGCTGGCCGAGGTAGATTTGTCTGTCGTTGCGTACGTCAGTTCACGCTCCTCTCTGAAGCCTCTATTCGCGTTGCAGGCAAGCGTGTGGGTCAGCCGTGGTTCGACGTACCGAGCACCGAACGAGCTGTGTGCATTCCTCGTGATCACGACCTTGGGGGATGCGGGCACGAGCTGCTATTCCATAGACGAAAAGAAGGCTACTTTGCGTACGTACACCCCCAAGCCCGGCGATGTTCAGCGCCAGTGGCACGTCATCGACGCCACTGACGTCGTCCTCGGTCGGCTCGCCTCGCAGACGGCACGCCTGCTGCGCGGCAAGCACAAGGTGACTTTTGCACCGAATGTCGACTCGGGTGATTTCGTGATCATCATCAACGCCGACAAGGTCGCCCTGACCGGTGCCAAGCTCGAGAAGAAGCGCGCCTGGCGCCACTCCGGCTACCCGGGCGGCATCAAGAGCATCAGCTACTCCGAGCTCCTGGCCAAGGATCCCGAGCGCGCTGTCGAGAAGGCCGTCGCCGGCATGGTTCCCAAGAACCGCCTCGGTCGCGCCCAGATGCGGAAGCTCAAGGTGTACGCCGGTGCCGAGCACCCGCACGCCTCGCAGAATCCGCAGCCGTACGAGATCAGCCAGGTGGCGCAGTAAGCGCCCCGGCAGCAACGAACTTACCGAGGAGAACCGTGGCTGATACCACCAACGTCGATGACGTCGCAATGACCGAATACTCCACCGAGACCCCGGCATCGGCCGGCCTGGGCGAGTCCGTGGCCGGTGGCCGCGGCCAGTCGCTCACCGCGCCCGGCGCCGCCGTGGGCCGTCGCAAGCAGGCCATCGCCCGCGTGCGCCTGGTTCCCGGCACCGGAGAGTGGCTGATCAACGGCCGCGATCTGGAGACCTACTTCCCGAACAAGCTGCACCAGCAGCTCGTCAACGAGCCGTTCCGTCTGCTCGACCTCGAAGGCCGCTTCGACGTCCACGTGCGGATCAAGGGTGGCGGACCCTCGGGTCAGGCCGGCGCCGTGCGCCTCGGCATCGCCCGCTCGCTCAACGAGATCGACCGCGAGAACAACCGCGCCGAGCTCAAGAAGGCCGGCTTCCTCACCCGTGACGCCCGCGTCCCGGAGCGCAAGAAGGCCGGACTCAAGAAGGCCCGCAAGGCGCCGCAGTTCTCGAAGCGCTGATCGCGCACTCCAGGTCCGTGCCCGTTCCGGCCTGAGACCTCAAGCCCTCGGACGACCCGCGTCCGAGGGCTTGAGTCGTATCCGGGGCCCGGCGTGGCAGACTGGATGGATTCCGTACCGGGCGGTATCCGATCCCGCGCGCTGCCTGCGCCGGACCCACCGACCCCACCGCACCCCACCGACAGCGAGGAAGACCGTGTCCCGACTCTTCGGCACCGACGGCGTCCGCGGCCGTGCCAACACCGATATCACCGCAGCCCTCGCGCTCGACCTCGCCGAGGCCGGTGCGCGAGTGCTCGCGGGCCCCGCCCGCGACGGCCATCCGCGTCCCTTTGCGATCGTCGGGCGCGACACCCGGGCCTCCGGCGAGTTCCTGTCCTCGGCCGTCGCCGCGGGGATCGCCGCGGCCGGCGTCGACGTGCTCCTCGTCGGCGAGCTGCCCACCCCCGGGGTGGCGCACGTGGTGAAGAACTCGGGCGCGGACTTCGGCGTCGTGCTCTCGGCCTCGCACAACCCGATGCCCGACAACGGCATCAAGTTCTTCGCCCGCGGCGGCACCAAGCTCGACGACGCGCTCGAGGACCGGATCGCCGGGATTCTCGGCGAGGACTGGGATCGCCCGACGGGCGCGGCGGTCGGCCGGATCACCCGCTTCCCGGCCGCGGTCGACGAGTACGTCGAGTACCTCGTCGATCGGCTCAGCGGTGAGCGCGAGGCTCCGCTGTCCGGCCTCACGGTCGTCGTCGACTGCGCCCACGGCGCGGCGAGCGTGGTGGGACCCGCCGCTCTGCGTCAGGCCGGAGCCGACGTCATCGTCACCGCTGCGGAACCCGACGGCTACAACATCAACGACGGCGTCGGCTCGACCCATATCGCAGCGCTCGCCGCCGCGGTGAGCGAGCACAACGCGGACCTCGGCGTGGCCTTCGACGGCGACGCCGACCGCTGCCTCGCCGTCGACGCGCGCGGCCGCGTGGTCGACGGGGACCAGATCATGGGTATCCTCGCACTCGGCCTCCACGAGGACGGGCAGCTGGCCCACGGGACGCTCGTCACCACGGTGATGTCGAACCTCGGCCTGCGCCTGGCGATGGAGAAGGCCGGGATCAGCACCGTGCAGACGAAGGTCGGCGATCGCTACGTGCTCGAGAAGATGCTCGCCGACGGCTTCACCCTCGGCGGGGAGCAGTCCGGGCACCTCCTCATGCTCGACCACGGCACCACCGGCGACGGCGTGCAGACCGCGCTCCACCTCATGGACCGGATGGCGCGCACGCGGCGCTCGCTCGCCGACCTCGCCGCCGAGATCCCCCGGCTGCCGCAGGTCCTCATCAACGTCCCCGAGGTCGACCGCTCGAACACCGACCATCCGGCGGTCGCCGCCGAGGTCGAGGCGGTCGAGGGCGAGCTCGGCAGGACCGGTCGGGTGCTGCTCCGGGCGTCGGGCACCGAACCGCTCATCCGTGTCATGGTCGAGGCCGAGACCGAGGAGATCGCCCAGGCGCAGGCCGAGCGCCTCGCCGACATCGTCCGCACCGAACTCGCCCTCTGAGGCGCGCGTCCCGATGGTGCGGAACCCGATGACTGAGGAGCCTGTGGAGCGGAAATCTGCTGTGCGGGCGCCGATGAAGCTGACGACTGCTGGTCGGGCCCTCGCTGGTCGGGTGCCTGCTGCGCGGAAGTCTGCTGTTCGGGTGTCCGCTGTGCGGACGCACACCGCGCGGACCGGACGATGACCTCGACCCCCGCAGGCAGCGGCGCAGGTGCGCCCCGTGACGGTCGGCCGGTCGCCCGGCCGGCGCGGGTCGGGCGCGTCGCCGGCTCGCTCACCGCGGTGTCGGCGCTGCTCATGGCCGGTCTCACCCTGCTCACCGGGCTCGCGGACGACCCGCCGTTCGTGCTCGGCTGGTTCGCCGACGCCACGCTCCTCGTCCTCGTCATGGGCGGGATCGCGACGATCGGGAACCTCCTCGTCGGCGCCCTCGCCTGGCGCTCGGAGACCGCGGCGGCCGCACGCGAGAACCGGCCGGTGCGCACGTGGCCGCTCATCGCCTTCATCGCGCTGACGATGCCGATCATCGTCTACGGCGTCGCCGTCGTCATCACCCAGCCGGTGTCCCTCGTCCTCTTCATCGGACTCCTGCTCGTGTGCGTGCCCGCGGCCGGCCTCCTCGCCGCCGTCACCCGCCTCCTGCGCTGAACCGGGGCCGTTGGGGGGTAGCCAGGGTCTGGCCATAACCGAAGCGCTCCGGCCCGCAACCTCACTCCGGCCCGCAGCCTCACTCCGGCCCGCTGGCAGCTGGACGCGAATTCGGCCGTCAGGCCCCAGCAGCGTTGAGTACCTCACCCCACCTGCCGGGACGCGCCGGCTCAGCGCTTCACCTGCGGAAGATGTCCCGTGATCGGCCTGTTTCCGGGACATCTGCCGCAGGTGAGCACCGCACGAGACTTCTGTCATCGCGCGAGACTGCTGCCGTAGGGGAACACTGCGTGGTCACACCGTGCGGGATGTGCCGGACGTTCACCTGCAATGCAAGCCCTGCACCGTCCGCTCACCGACGGAAGAAGTCCCGGAGTGCCCTTTCACCTGTGGGAGAAGTCGTGTGGATGCAGCTCACCTGCGGCAGATGTCCCGCAATCGAGGCGATTCCGGGACATCTTCCGCAGGTGAGCACCATGTGGGACATCTGTCGCAGGTGAAGAATGGAGGCAGGCGAAGCCGGGGGAGCAGAGGATCGGACCGATCGTGAGACCTGCACCGGTGAGTTGAGCGCCCGGGCTCCGTGGATGCCGGCCGGGGGGCGCTCCTGGGCGGCGAGGTGGTGCGAGCATCCAGTCTCCGTGCTCCGCGCGCTCGTGTGCTGAGCGCTGAGGCCCCGCGCGGCCCCGGGGGTCACTCCTGGGCGGCGAACTGGGTCTCGTAGAGCTCGGCGTAGCGGCCGTCGGCGGCGAGGAGCTCCTCGTGGGTGCCGCGCTCGGCGACCCGGCCGCCCTCGATGACGAGGATCTCGTCGGCGCTGCGGACGGTCGACAGGCGGTGGGCGATGACGAGGGCGGTGCGGCCGGTCATCGCCTCGGCGAGCGCCTGCTGGATCGCGGCCTCGTTCGTCGAATCGAGCGCCGAGGTCGCCTCGTCGAGGACGACCACCGGGGGAGCGGCGAGCAGCAGCCGGGCGATGGTGAGGCGCTGGCGCTCGCCGCCGGAGAGCCGGTAACCGCGCTCGCCGATCACGGTGTCGAGGCCGTCGGGCAGGTCCGCGATGACGTCGTCGAGCCGGGCGCGGTGGATCGCGTCGCGGAGCTCGGACTCAGTCGCGTCCGGCTTCGCGAGGACGAGGTTGTCGCGGATCGACTCGTGGAACAGGTGCCCGTCCTGTGTCACCATGCCCACGGTCCGCTGGAGCGTCTCGAAGCTCAGCTCGCGCACGTCCGTCCCGCCGATCGTCACCGCGCCGCCGGTGACGTCGTAGAGGCGGGGGAGCAGCGAGGCGATCGTCGACTTGCCCGCGCCCGAGCTGCCGACGAGAGCCACGGTGGATCCCGGTGCGACCTCGAGGTCGATGCCGTGGAGCACCTCGACGCCGGCGCGGCGGTCGAGCGCGGTGACGTCCTCGAGGCTCGCGAGCGACACCTCGGCGGCGGACGGGTACGCGAAGCGCACGTCGCGGTAGGCGACGGCGACCGGGCCGGGGGCGAGCGACTTCGGGTTCTCCGCCTCGGTGAGCAGCGGCTCGAGGTCGAGCACCTCGAACACCCGCTCGAAGCTCACGATCGCGCTCATGATGTCCATCCGGGCGTTGGCGAGCATAGTGAGCGGGGTGTACAGGCGGGTGAGGAGCATCGCGAGCGTGACGACCTGCCCGGCGTTGAGGTTGCCGAGCACCGCCTGCACACCGCCGAGGCCGTAGACGAGGGCGAGCGCGAGGGCGGACACGAGGGTGAGCGCGGTGACGAAGGTCGTCTGGAGCATCGCCGTCCGCACCCCGATGTCGCGCACGCGGCCCGCGCGGTCGGCGAACTCGCGGGATTCCGTGGCCGGCCGGCCGAACAGCTTGACGAGGGTGGCGCCGCCGGCGGAGAACCGCTCGGTCATGCGGGTGGACATCGCGGCATTGTGGTTCGCGGCCTCGTGCTGGAGGAGCGCGAGGCGCCCGCCGAGCATCCGGGCGGGAACGAGGAAGATCGGCAGCAGGAGGACCGACAGCGCGGTGACCTGCCACGAGATCGTCACCATGACGCCGACGGTGAGGACGAGGGAGACGACGTTCGACACGACCCCGGAGAGCGTGTTGGAGAAGGCACGCTGGGCGCCGATGACGTCGGTGTTGAGGCGGGACACGAGCGCACCCGTGCGGGTGCGGTTGAAGAACGCGATCGGCAGCGTCTGCACGTGGTCGAACACCGCGGTGCGGAGGTCGAAGATCAGGCCCTCGCCCACCCGGGAGGACAGATAGCGGTTGACGAGGCCGAGGCCGGCGTCGAGGATCGCGAGGCCCGCCATCGCGAGCGCGATCCAGACGATGACGGACACCGGGCCGCCGCCGGTGATGGCGTTGACGACGTCGCCGGCGAGGATCGGGGTGATGACGCCGATGACGGAGACGAGGACGGACACGGCGATGAAGCCGGTGAGCTTGGCGCGGTGGCGCCGGGCGAAGCCGTAGATGCGGCGCACGGTGGACCGGGAGATCTTGCCGGAGCCCTTGGCCGAGGTCGAGTGGGAGCCGACCGTGCGGCGCATGATCATGTGCGTCGAGGGCATGCTCATAGGAGCCTCCTGGAGGTCACGGGGAGGGGAGTGGTGCCGGGAGTGCGATGCGCGCCGCTCGCGGTGGATCGCGGTGCGGGACGGCTCAGCGGACTGTCCGCGGCTCCGCTCATCTCAACCCCCGCCGGACCGGATTTGTTCCCGCGGGTCCGAGGTCCCGGCCTCAGAGCTTGCGCAGGCGGATGCGGCGGATCTCGTGGTCGGCGGCCTTGTGCATGATGAGATCCGCGCGACCGCGGCTCGGCAGCACGTTCTCCCGGAGGTTGGGCGCGTTGATCGAGCCCCAGATCTCCCCGGCGAGCGTCCGGCCCTCCTCCTCGCTCAGTCGGCTGTAGCGGTGGAAGTACGAGTCGGGGTCCTGGAACGCGCCGTGCTTGAGCTTCATGAACCGCGCGATGTACCAGTCGCGGATGTCGGAGGTCCGGGCGTCGACATAGATCGAGAAGTCGAAGTAGTCGCTCACCGACATGCCCACGCGGCCGTCGGGCCGCGGCCGGGCCGGCTGGAGGACGTTGAGGCCCTCGACGATGAGGACGTCGGGGGAGCGCACGGTGATCTGGGCGCCGGGCACGATGTCGTAGGTGTGGTGCGAGTACACCGGGGCGCGGACCTCGGGGGCGCCGGACTTCACCGCGGACAGGAAGCGCAGGAGCGCGCGGCGGTCGTAGGACTCGGGGAAGCCCTTGCGGCCGCTGAGCCCGCGGCGCTCGAGCTCCGCATTGGGGAAGAGGAACCCGTCGGTGGTGAGGAGCTCGACGCGCGGGGTGTCCGGCCAGCGTGCGAGCATCTCGCGCAGCACGCGGGCGGTCGTCGACTTGCCGACCGCCACGGAACCGGCGACGCCGATGACGAACGGGGTGCGGCGCGGTGCGGGATCGCGGCCGTCGGCGCGGAGCGGGGCGAAGAACTCGCGGGTCGCCTCGTGCTTCTGCCCGCGGGCGGACACGTAGAGGTTGAGCAGCCGGGAGACCGGCAGATAGATCGTGGCGACCTCGTTGAGGTCGATCGTCTCGCCGAGCCCGCGGAGGCGCTCGATGTCCTGCGCGGTGAGCGGCAGGGGCATCGTCTCGGCGAGCTTCGACCACGAGTCCCGGTCGAACTCGCGGAACGGCGAGGCGAAGGATTCGAGGTCCGCGCGCGGGCGAGCGGTGTGGAGGCCCGCTAGCCGACGCGCCGGATCGAGGTCGGGGCTGTCGCCGCTGCGGGACCCGGCGGAGCGGTCGCTCGACTGCGCGGTGCGGTCCGGCTGCGCGGCACTGCCGAGCTGCACTGCAATGCCCGACTGCGAGGTGCGGTCCGGGTGACCGACGCCGTCGAGTCGGTCGCCGCTGTCCGGCCGGTCGGTGTCCGCGGAGCGCTCGCCTGTGTCGGCGGCGCGCGCGGACCCGGCGGAGTGGCTGTCAGGCGCGGATTCGGTCTCCTGGGACATTGTGCCATTGTGTCACGGGCCGGGCTTGTCAAGTGAATTGTGTGCGGGGTTTTACAGGTATCGGTTGATTCGGTCGGGGTAGGCCACGGCCAGCTGGGCCAGGGCTTGTTTCCAGTTCGTCGTGACTTGGCCCTCGACGAGCCGGCCGGAAGCTCTTCGTGTGCCGGCCTTGCCGCGCTCCTTCTCGCGTTCACGGGCGCGCTTGTCCTCGATGTTGCAGATCGCCAGCCACAGCAGCTTGACCACGGAGTCGTCGGTGGGGAACCGGGAGCGGTTCTTCGTGACCTTGCGCAGCTGGTAGTTCAGCGACTCGATCGCGTTGGTCGTGTAGATCACCCGGCGCAGGTCGGGTGGGAACTGCAGGAAAGGGGTGAATCGGTCCCAGGCGTTCTCCCATACCGCCACGGCTGAGGGGTACTTCTGGCCCAATGGTGATTCGGCGAACTCCGTGAGCGCTTGCAGGGCCGTCTCCTCGTTCGCAGCGGCGTAGATCGTCTTGAGCTCCTTCGACACGGCCTTGCGGTCGCCGTAAGCGACGAACCGATTCGCTGCCCGGATCAGGTGGACGACACAGGTCTGGACCATGGAATCCGGCCAGGTCGCCTCGATCGCCTCAGCCAGGCCGGTCAGTCCGTCGCAGCACACGATGAGCACGTCGCGGACGCCGCGGTTGGCCAGCTCCGCGCACACGTGGGCCCAGAACGAGGCGCCTTCGGTGTTCTGCACCCAGATGCCGAGCACGTGCTTGATGCCGTCCATGTCGACACCGACGGCGATGTGAGCGGCCTTGGATCTGACGTGGCCGTTGTCGCGGACCTTGACCCGGATCGCGTCGAGGTAGATGACCGGGTAGAACTCCTCCAAGGGTCGATTCTGCCACTCCATCACCGCCTCCAGCACCGCATCGGTGATATTGGCGATCGTCTCGTGCGACAACTCGGTGCCGATCGTCGACAGCAGGTGGTGCTGGATATCCCGGATCGTCATCCCGCCGGCGTAGAGGCTGATGATCATGTCATCGAGTCCACCCAACCGCCGGGAGCCCTTCGGCACCAGCCTGGGGGTGAACGACCCGTCCCGGTCCCGGGGCACGGCGATCTCGATATCGCCGGCCTCCGACGCGACGGTCTTGGCATAGGAGCCGTTGCGGGAATTGGCCGTCACCTTGTCGTCGCGGTCGCCCTTGGCGTAGCCCAGGTGCGAGGTCATCTCCGCCTGCAGGCCTCGCTCGAGTGTCTCCTTGATCAGCGCCGGCACCAGACCACCGTCGCCGGTCAGCTCGACCTCACCGGAATCGATCTTGGAAAACAGCTCATCCAGAGCCCCGGACGCCTTGAGCTGCTCAATCAGCTCGGATGCCTGATTCGGGTTCGATTGTGCATCGGTCACAGTCACCATCATGTCCTCTCATGAGTGAACCGGTACACAATTCATTTGACACCCCCCACGGGCCACTCCGGTCCTCGCCGACAGGCCCACCTGTCGAACTCCGCGGTGCAGGGAAGCCGGCCTGCTCACGCTCGCCGACCCTGAGCGTCTGCGCGTACTCGCCGGCGCGATCCTCGCCGAGATCGTGCCGGCCGAGCAGGACCTCGCCGCCACCTCGGCCCAGAACCCGGCCCAGGGGCACGCCGCCCCGGCCCCCGCCTTCCAGATCACCCCCTCCACCGGTGTCCTCGTCGGGCAGGTCCGCGAACCCATCGCCTCCCAGCGGTTCATCGCCGGCGACCTCGACGCCGAGGTGCTCCGCGGCGGGGACCGGACCGCGGACATCATCGAGCTCGCGCTCGCCACCGACGAGCACCTGCGCACCGAGCGGGCCGCCGAATGGGAGCGCCTGACCCCGATGATCGTCGAATTCGAGGAGATCGCATGACCCACGCTCACCCCCCGCCTCACCGCACTCACCCCCGCCCACTCCCAGCGGATCTTCCGCACCTGCCTCGACGTGCTCGCCCGCCCGGGCACCGTGGGCACCTGGGCACCGGAGTGGACCGCCGCCGTCACCCGCGCCGAGGCGCCCGTCGCCCTCGCCCCGCTCCTCGCACTGGCCGACCTCATGGCCCCCGTGGCCGCCGTCCCGGAGGCCGCCGGCGCCGGCCCGCAGGCCGGTTCGCAGACCCGCGCGTGGGTGCAGGAGATCGCCCGGCTCTCCGGTGCGCCGCTCGTCGACCCGGCCGGCGCGCGCCTCGCGCTCGCCCTCGGCCGGCCCGACCCCGCGGCGCTCGCCGAGCTCAACCGCAGCACTGCCGCCGCCCCGCACCGGGCCGCGCTGCTCGTCCAGCGGGTCACCGACCTCGGCACGGCCGGCACCTCGGTCACCGGGCGCTCCGCCGACCGCACGGACCACGCCGAGCGCACCGACTACGCCGACCGGACTGACCGCACCGAGGATCCGGTCGGGGCCCTCGCGCTGCGCCTCACCGGTCCGGGCATCAAGGACACCGCGCAGCTGCGCATCTCCGGCCTCGACCGCGAGTTCTTCACCGTCCGCGACCGCCTCGTCGCGGACTTCCCGGCCGGGGTGGACGTCCTGTTCGTCACCGACGACGGTCGCGTCGCCGGGCTGCCCCGGACCACCGCCGTCCGCGCAGAGGAGATCAGCTGATGGGTTACGCAGGAACGAACAAGGGCGGCACGTCCGCCATCCTCGCCGCCGAGGAGCTGCTCCGCGCACGCTCCGCCGAGGCGCCCGCCGTCGACGTCGAGACGGTGACCACCCTGTTCCCGGCACTCGTCGACCGCGTCATGGGCGAGGCCGGGCTGTGGGACGAGGAGCTCGCCGCCCGTGCGGTGCTCCAGGCCGCCGGCGACACCGCCGAGGCCGTCCACCTGCTCCGCGCGCACCGCTCGACGCTGCCGCGCCTGGCCTTCACCGAGCCGATCGACCCCGACACCATGGCGCTGTGCCGCCGCGTCGTCCCCGCGCACCGCTCGCCCGACGGCCCGCAGATGCTCGGCGAGACCGTCGACTACTCGCCGCGGCTCATCCGGGAGGGCTTCGAGGATCCGCTCGGCGTCGACCCGGCCGCCGTGCTCGGCGATTCGCAGCCGGCCGACCCGGAGCGCTACCCCGACCGGCCGGTGCAGCGCTACACCCGGTGGCTCGCGGAGAACGACCTGCTCATCGATCGCTTCGACGCCGCCGACCCGGACCCCTACGACCTCGCGCTCAACCCGATCACCCTGCCGGCACCGCGCTCGGCGGTGCTGTCGGCGATGTCGCTCGCGGAGACCGGCTCGCTCGTCAACCAGTGGTACCGCGGGGTCATCGGCCCCGACGGCCACACCGACGAGTCGGTCACCCTCGGCGAGGTGCGCTACGGCCGCCTCGAGGTCGAGGTCCTCCACCCCCACACCGGCCGACCGGTCCGGGTGGGGCGGATCCGGGCGAGCGAGTGCGAGTCGATGGCCCACCTCGACGAGCGCGGCGAGGACGCCAGCCGGTTCGACGCCGGCTACGGGTTCGCGTTCGGGCACAACGAGCGCAAGGCGATCGCGATGGCGAACATGGACCTCGCCGCCCACCGCTACCGGAGCACGGCCGCCGGTCTCGCCGTCGAGCAGGTGCTCATGCACACCACCGACGGGCTCGCCGCCAACGGCTTCCTCGAGCACCTCAAGCTGCCGCACTACGTCACCTTCCGCTCGCAGATCGAGCGCGCCGACGCCGCCCGCATCCAGGCGGCCGAGACCGAGCAGGTCCCCACCGGGGCATCCGGATCCGCGGCCGAGGCACCCGCACCCGAGGCACCGGCCCCCACATGACGACCACCCTCACGCCGCCCACCGCGCCGGCACCCACGACGATCGCGGCGGCCGTCGAATCCGCCGACGCCGCCCAGCAGGCGGACTCCGGCACCGTCATCCTCGACGAGCAGGCCAAGCGCGAGGTGCGCCGGGCGATGCTCGCCGGCGTCGCCGTCCCCGGCTACCAGGTGCCGTTCGGCTCCCGGGAGATGCCGGTGGCCCGGGGCTGGGGCTCCGGCGGCCTCCAGGCGACCCTGTCGCTCGGCGGGTCCGACGACACCGTCAAGGTCATCGACCAGGGCGACGAGGAGGGCGTCAACGCCGTCAACCTGCGCCGCCTCATCCAGGGCTCCCTCGACTGCGCGACGAGCGCGGACACCCGCGAGGCGACGATCATCCAGTCCCGCCACCGGATCCCCGAGGACCGGCTCGACGCCCACCAGATCGTCGTCCTCCAGGTCCCGGTGTCCGAGCCGCTGCGCGGGGTCGAGAAGTCCGTGCGCGAATGCGACCGGATGCACGCTGAGGCCGACTACTCGCGGATGTGGGTGAGCATCTACGAGGACCTCGTGACGAGCGGCGTCGTCAACAAGAGCGCCGGCTACCCGGTCATGGTCAACCACCGCTACCTCATGGCGCCGAGCCCGATCCCGCGCTGGGACATCCCGCGGCTCGGCGACGCGGAGAACCTCACCGTGCTCTCCCACGGCCGCGACAAGAAGATCTACTGCGTGCCGCCGCACACCCACGTCGAGCCGGTGACCTTCGACGACGTGCCCTACGAGGTCGAGTTCACCGCCGGCGCGGCCTGCGGACTGTGCGGGTCGAGCGACACCTTCATGGTCCAGTCTGCCGACGGCCGGTTCCTCTGCTCCGACGTCGAATGGTGCGCCCGGGTGCGCGCCGGCGACGTCGATTCCGAGGAGCACCGGCGGATCGCCCCGCTCGACCTGCTGCCCAATCCCGACCTCCGGGTGGGCGCCTTCGACGAGTCGTTCCTCACCGACCCGAGCGTGCTCCGCGCGGCCCGGCGGGACGCGTCCGAGGTCGCACCCGTCACCGCGCCGGGCGAGGACTGGAGCCTCCAGGTCACCGGCCTCGGCAAGGTCTACCCCGCACGGCGCGGCTCCTCGGCCGTCGTCGCCGCCGAGGACGTGTCCTTCGACGTCGCTCCGGGGGAGGCGCTCGGCGTCATCGGCGAGTCGGGCTCCGGCAAGTCGACGGTGATGAAGTGCCTCATCGGCGACGAGCTCGGCGCGACCGGCGAGGTCCGGCTCGCGGCCTACGACCAGGCGCGGACGAACATCCTCGACCTCGATCCCGATGCCCGCCGGCAGCTGCGGGTGTCGACGCTCAGCGTCGTCTACCAGGACCCGGCCGCCGGGCTCGACCTCCACATCAGCGCCGGGGGGAACATCGCCGACCGGCTCACCGCCGCCGGCGAGCGCTCCTACCGCGCGATCCGGAGGCGGGCCGCCGAGCTCCTCGACCGCGTCGAGGTGCCGCTGGGTCGCATCGATGACGTCGTCGGGCAGTTCTCCGGGGGCATGCGCCAGCGCGTGCAGATCGCCAAGGCGCTCGCCACCGACCCCGATGTGCTCCTGCTCGACGAGCCGACGACCGGGCTCGACGCCTCGGTCGCGGCCGGGGTGCTCGATCTGCTCCGCGAACTCATCGCCGAGCGCAACGTCGCCGTCGTCGTGGTGAGCCACGACTTCTCCGTCATCGACGCGCTCACCGACCGGGCGGTCGTCATGCACCGCGGCCGGATCATCGAGACCGGACTCACCGATCAGCTGTTCGCCGACCCGCACGAGGCCTACACCCAGCGCCTCGTCGCCGCGGCCCGGCACTGAGAGAGGACCATCATGACCGACACCACCCCCACGCCGCGGCCCGCCGCTGACGAGCCCCTGGCGCTCACCGTGCGCGACCTGACGAAGACCTTCACCATGCACGCGATCGGCGGTCGGGTCGTCGACTCGCTGCGCGGCGTGTCCTTCGACATGCGCGCCGGCGAGCACGTCGCGATCGCCGGCGCCTCGGGCGCGGGCAAGTCGAGCCTGCTCCGCTGCGTGTACCGCAACTACCTCCCCGACTCCGGCTCGGTCGTGCTCCACACGCCCGAGCGCGACATCGAGCTCACGGGCCTGCCCGACCGGGCGATGGCCCGCCTGCGCGGCCGCGACTTCGGCTACGTCTCGCAGTTCCTCGATGCGCCCCCGCGCACCGGGCCGCTCGAGCTCGTCACCGCCGCGGCGCTGCGCCGCGGGCACAGCCGGGAGGACAGCCGCACGCTCGCCGAGCGCGCGCTCGAATCGCTCGGCATCCACCGGCTGCTGTGGGAGATCGACTGCAGCGTGCTCTCCGGCGGCGAGCGGCAGCGCGTCAACCTCGCCGCCGGGGTCGTGTCCCCGCCGCGGCTGCTGCTCCTCGACGAGCCGGTGTCCGCCCTCGACCCGGCGAACCGGGAACGGGCGCTCACCCTCATCGACGACCTCGCCCGCCAGCGGGTCGCGGTCCTCGCGGTCTACCACGACATGGCGATCATCCGCCGGCTCGCCGGCCGCGTCCTCGTCATGGAGGACGGCCGGATCACCGACGACGGCACCCCGGACGAGGTCCTCGGACACCACCACGCCTCCCTCGAGGAGGTCCCCGCATGAGCACCGATCTCGCCCCCGGCGTCACGACCGCCGTCTCCCGCGACAGCGCGCGCGACCGGGCCGGCGCCGGTGCCGCGATCGGCCGGGATGCCGCGGCGGCGCAGCGCGCCGTCTGGACGCCCGGGCACACGCCGGGGGACTACGTCATCGGGCACGCCCGCGCCGTCCTGCCGGACCGGATCGTCGACGACGCGCGGATCGTCGTCCGCGACCACCGCATCGCCGAGATCTCCGAGGGGACCCGCGGCGTCGCCCTCGACGTCGACGCGCGGAACATGCTGCTCACCCCCGGCTTCATCGACGTCCACTCGGATGCGCTCGAGAAGGAGCGCACGCCGCGCTCCAACGCCGAGGTGCCCCTCGAGTTCGCGATGAGCTCCTTCACCGGGCGCGTCATGGGCGCGGGCATCACGACGATGTTCCACGGGGCCGGCTTCCAGCACCAGATGGCGCGCGGCGTCGCCCGCTCGGTGGACCGGGCGCTCGAGCTCTGCGCCGCCGTCGACGCCGAGCGCTCGAGCCGGGTCGAGCACCGGATCCTCCACCGTCTCGACATCCTCTCCGCGGACGGGGCCCGGGCGCTCGCCGAACGGCTCGCCGCGCTGCCGGCCGGCGGCCCGGTGCCGCTCGTGTCCCACGAGGACCACACCCCGGGTCAGGGCCAGTACGCGGACCCGTCGAAGCTCAAGGACTACATGATCTTCGCCGACGGGCTGAGCGAGGAGGAGGCCGACGCCCAGCTCGACCGCCTCGTCGAGGAGGGACGCGCGGGCGAGGCCCTGCGCCGACGGAACTTCGAGTGGCTCGCCGAGCTCGCCGCCGCCGGGCGGATCCGGCTGCTCGGCCACGACCCGGACACCGCACAGGCGATCGACGAGCTCGCCGAGCGCGGCGGATCCGTCGCGGAGTTCCCGACCACCGTCGAGGCCGCCCGGCGCGCCCGCGAACACGGGATGCCGATCGTCGCGGGCGCTCCCAACGCCCTGCGCGGGCGGTCGCACTCCGGCAACGTGTCGGCCGGGGAGCTCGCCGGGCTCGGCCTCGTCGACGCGCTCGCCTCGGACTACCTGCCCGCCGCGCTGCTCGGCGGGGTGCGCACCCTCGTCGACGAGGGGGTGACGGACCTGCCGCAGGCGATCGGCTTCATCACCGCCGGTCCCGCGCGGGTCGCCGGGCTCGACGACCGCGGCGCGATCGCCGAGGGGCTGCTCGCCGACTTCGCGTTCGTCAGCGATGCCCGCGGCGGGTGGCCGCACGTCGTCGCGACCTTCAAGGCCGGGGAGCCGCAGCCCACCCAGGCCGCCGGGGCCGACGGGGCCGACGGCGGGGATCCGGCATGACGACGGCCGTGGAGACGCGCGTGCCGTTCCGGGCCCCGGAGCCGCGGACCCCGGCGGGCACCTCGGCGGTGCTGCGCGACCTCGCGCTCGCCGCGGTCGCCGGGGCCAACCGGGCGTGGTCGGGGCACGACCGCGCCGGGCTCGTCGCCGAGGTCGCCGTCGGCGCCGACGGCACGCCCACCTACCGGATCGACGCGATCGTCGAGGAGGCGATCGTCGAGGCCGCGCGCCCGCATGCGGTCAACCTCCTGAGCGAGGAGCTCGGATTCGTCGACGGCGGGCATGCGGCGACCGTCGTCATCGACCCCCTCGACGGCTCGGCGAACGCCGCCGCCGGGGTCCCGCTCTCGTGCTTCTCCGCCGCCCTCGTCGTCGACGGGGTGGCCGAGGAGGCGCTGAGCGTGTGGCTCGAGACCGGACACGCGGTATGGGTGCGGTCCGGCGAACCGGTGCTGTACCGGACGAGCGGGCGCACCGACCTCGGGTCCGCCGCGGTCGACATGCTCCGGCCCAAGGTCCACGCCGGCGGGGATTCGACCGCGGCGTGGGTGCGGGTGAGCCGGGCGGTGAGCCGCGTGCGCGTGCTCTCCACGTCGTGCCTCGAGGCGATGCTCGTCGCCGAGGGTTCGATCGACGGCTTCCTCGACCCCGGATCCGACACCCACCGGATCGTCGACCTCGCCGCCGCGATGCTCTTCGTCCCGGCGGCGGGCGGGGCGGTCATCGACCTCCACGGCCGGCCGCTCGAGTTCGACACCGATCTCAGCCGCCGCTGGTCGGGGATCGTCGCCGCGACCCCGCAGCTCGCCGAGGCCCTCGCCGAGGTCGCACTCGGTGAGAAGGCGCTCGGTGAGACAGTGGTCGGCGGGGCGGATTGAGTCCGCTCCGCGGTGCGGTGCACGTCACCGACGCGCTGTGAGCGCGCTCATGCTCCATTCAGCGACGACTCGGTAGAGTATCCCCCATGTGCGGAATCGTCGGCTTCGTCTCCTCGTCCACCCCTGAGTCCGCGGGCCACAGCGCCCTCGATGTCGTCATGGCCGGTCTCACCCGGCTCGAGTACCGCGGGTACGACTCCGCCGGTGTCGCCCTCGTCACCGGGGAGGGCGAGCTCGTCAGCGCCAAGAAGGCCGGCAAGCTCAGCGCCCTGCGCGACGAGCTCGAGGCGCACCCGCTGCCCGCGGCGATGACCGGCATCGGCCACACCCGCTGGGCCACCCACGGCGGGCCCACCGACCGCAATGCGCACCCGCACCTCGCCGACGGCGGGAAGCTCGCGCTCATCCACAACGGCATCATCGAGAACTTCGCGTCCCTCAAGGCCGCGCTCCGCGAGGAGGGCGTCGAGTTCGAATCGGAGACCGACACCGAGGTCGCCGCGCACCAGCTCGCGAAGAACTACCGCGCCGCCGGCGACCTCGCCCAGGCGATGCGCGACACCGCGCGGCAGCTCGAGGGCGCCTTCACCCTGCTCGCCGTCCACGCCGACCTCCCCGGCACCGTGGTCGCCGCCCGCCGGAACTCCCCGCTCGTCATCGGACTCGGCGAGGGGGAGAACTTCCTCGGCTCCGACGTCGCCGCCTTCATCGACTACACCCGGAAGGCCGTCGAGATCGGCCAGGACGAGGTCGTCACGATCACCCCGGACTCCGTCCTCATCACCGACCTCGACGGCACCGAGGTCGCCGGCGAGCCCTTCGAGGTCGACTGGGACACCGCCGCCGCGGAGAAGGGCGGCTTCGACTCCTTCATGGACAAGGAGATCCACGACCAGCCGCAGGCCGTCCACGACACCCTGCTCGGCCGGATGGACGCCTCCGGGAAGCTCGTCCTCGACGAGATGCACGTCGACGAGTCGATCCTCAAATCGATCGACAAGATCGTCGTCATCGCGTGCGGCACCGCCGCCTACGCCGGCCAGGTCGCGAAGTACGCGATCGAGCACTGGTGCCGGATCCCCACCGAGGTCGAGCTCGCCCACGAGTTCCGCTACCGCGATCCGGTCGTCAACGAGAAGACCCTCGTCGTCGCGGTCTCCCAGTCCGGCGAGACCATGGACACGATCATGGCCGTGCGCCACGCCCGCGAGCAGGGGGCCAAGGTCATCGCGATCTGCAACACCTTCGGCTCGACGATCCCGCGCGAGTCCGACGCCGCCCTCTACACCCACGCCGGCCCGGAGATCGCCGTCGCCTCCACGAAGGCGTTCCTGTCGCAGGTCGTCGCGTGCTACCTCCTCGGCCTCTACCTCGCGCAGCTGCGCGGCAACAAGTTCGCCGACGAGGTCGCCGCGATCCTCTCCGAGCTCCAGGCGATCCCGGACAAGATCAGCACCGTCCTCGAGCGCAAGCAGCAGGTCCTCGACCTCGCCCGCGGCCAGCAGGATACGAAGTCGGTCCTGTTCCTCGGCCGCCACGTGGGCTACCCGGTCGCGATGGAGGGAGCGCTCAAGCTCAAGGAGCTCGCCTACATCCACGCCGAGGGATTCGCCGCCGGCGAGCTCAAGCACGGCCCGATCGCGCTCATCGACGCCGGACAGCTCGTGTTCGTCGTGCTGCCGAGCCAGCGGGGCCGCGACTCGCTCCACGCCAAGGTCATCTCGAACATCCAGGAGGTGCGGGCGCGCGGAGCGAACACCGTCGTCATCGCCGAGGAGGGCGACGAGGTCGCCGCCGAGTACGCCTCCGAGGTGATCTTCGTCCCGCCGACGCCCACGCTGCTCGCCCCGCTGCTCACCACGGTGCCGCTCCAGATCTTCGCGATGGAGCTCGCGACCGCCAAGGGCCTCGACGTCGACCAGCCGCGCAACCTCGCGAAGTCCGTCACCGTCGAGTGATCCGCACCGGGCCCGGCGGGGCCGGCCGGAGGGAGTGAGCATGGGCATCATCGGGATCGGACTCGACCTCGCCGACGTGCCGCGGTTCGCCGAGCATATCGAGCGCGTGCCCGAACTCCTCGACCGGCTCCTCACGCCCGCCGAGCAGCTCAAGAAGAACGGGAAGCGGCGGACCCCGGAGTCCCTCGCCGCGCGGTTCTCCGCGAAGGAGGCGCTCGTCAAGGCGCTCCAGCTGCCGCAGATCATCCCCTGGCACGAGGCCGAGGTCGTCTCCGCGTTCTCCGGCGCACCGAGCTTCCGGCTCTCCGGCTGGGTGCTCGAGCACTTCCGCGCCCTCGGCGGCGAGCGCGTCCACCTCTCCATCACCCATGACGGGGAGCGCACGATGACCTTCGTCGTCGTCGAGGGATCGGGCCCCGCCCTCGCGCCGCCGCCGGATCAGCCGCCGCCGCTGCTCCCGGGATCGCCCGAGGCGCTCGCCGCCCTCGCCGCCGCGCGGGAGAAGGCGCGGGCGAGCCGCGACGCCCGCCGCGCCCAGCGCGAGGCCGCCCGCCGCAAGCACGCCTGAAGCACACGCGGAGCACCGCGCCCGGTGACCGGATCTGTGTCCGGTCACCGGGCGCGGTGCTCGCTGGTCAGAGCCCGAAGGCCCTCCCGAGCCGCGTGTGGTCGTCGATGACTGCGGCGAGGAGTCGGCCTCCCGCCCCGGTGAGTGCGAAGAGATTCGTCTTCGCCCCGGTCCGCTCGGCCTCGGCCTCGGTCCGGGTGAGGAGGCCCTGGTCGGCGAGGCGCTTGAGCGTGCGGTAGAGGCCGCGCTCGGTGAGCGTCCATCCCGTCGCCTCCTCCACCGCCGGCCGGAGCGCGTCCGCCGCGACCGGCGCCCGGGTCCGGACGAGGGCGAGGATCACCGGGGTGAGCATGGCCCGCTTGTGGGTGTCGACCCAGCCGCGCAGGAGCTCCGCCTCCCATTCCTCCTGCTCGCTCGGCCGGCCCTGCGGTTCGCGCGGCGCCGATCGCCTCACCGCCGGTCCTCCCAGCCGCGCTGGGCGATGGAGGCCACGAGGTGGAGCATGAGGCCGAGTCCCCACAGGCCGGTGGTGAGGAACACCGCGCCGAACCACGGGCTGCCGAGGAGGATGTCGGCCGCGCCGGCGGGATCGCGCATGCCGAACACCGCGGCGTGGAGGGAGTAGGAGGCGACGACAGGGACGAAGAGAGCGACATGGGCGACGAGCGATCCGAAGCGGATGCGTGCGATGTCGTGCCTCCGCATCCAGAGGTAGATGCCCGCTGCGAGGGCGAGGGCCGCGAGCAGGAGGGCGGAGAGGACGGTGATGGCGGAGCCGGAGAACGCGATCACCGCATGGATGACGACGAGTCCGGCGATGATGCCGAGGTAGTAGGGGAGGAGCACGGACGAGGAGTTGAGCGAGGAGCGCTCTGCTGTGGTGGTCATGAAGGTACTGCACCAGCGGTACAGTACCGGTGGCAAGGGGTGTGCGGGATGCGATCGCGTCCGTCCCACCGATTACGCTGGAGCCATGACCGACACCGCACCCGCCGCATCCCTGCCCACGCACGAATCCGCGCAGGCGCTGCTCCCCGCTCTGCAGGATCTGCGCCGCGACCTCCACCGCTTCCCGGAGATCGGACTCGACCTGCCGCAGACCCAGCGCCGGGTCGAGGAGGCGCTCGCGGACCTCGACGTCGAAGTCACCCGCGGCACGGGCCTGAGCTCGCTCACCGTGGTCCTGCGCGGCGGGCGCCGGGACGAATCCGGCGCTCCGGCGGCGGTGCTGCTGCGCGGCGACATGGATGCCCTCCCCGTCGAGGAGGCGACCGGCTTCGGTTTCGCCTCGACGAACGGCGCGATGCACGCGTGCGGCCACGACCTCCACACCACCGGGCTCGTCGGCGCGGTCCGGCTCCTCCACGACATCCGTGACTCCCTCGCCGGGGACGTCGTCTTCATGTTCCAGCCGGGCGAGGAGGGCTGGGACGGCGCCGGGAGGATGATCGACGAAGGCGTGCTCGAAGCCGCCGGCGTCCCCGTCGTCGCCGCCTACGGGGTCCACGTCTCCGCGGATCAGGACCTCGGACGGCTGTACTCGAAGCCGGGCTCCTACATGGCGGCGTTCAGCCGGATGGACGTCGTCATCCGCGGCAAGGGCGGCCACGCCTCGCGCCCGCACACCACCTCCGACCCGATCCAGACCGGGGCCGCGATCGTCGGACAGCTCCAGGAGTACGTGTCGCGCCGCTTCGACGTGTTCGATCCGATCGTCGTCACCGTCGGACAGTTCACCGGCGGGACCGCCGCGAACGTCGTCCCCGACACCGCGGCGCTCGCCGTCGGCGTGCGGACCTTCTCGGAGACGACGACCACCCGGGCCGCCGCGGAGCTCCCGGCGCTCGTCCGCGACCTCGCCGCCGCCCACGGGCTCGGCGCCGACGTCGAGTACGAGACCGTGCTGCCCCCGACGATCAACGACGACGCGGAGAACGCGTTCTACCGGGAGACCTTCGCCGAACTCTTCGGCGAGGACCGGGTGGAGCTGCTCGACAACCCGCGCGCCGGGTCCGAGGACTTCTCCCGCATCCTCATGGCCGTCCCCGGCTCGTACGGGCACCTGGGCGCCGCGATGCCCGGCACGGTGGCCGAGGAGCAGGACTCCAACCATTCCCCGCGCGCCCGCCACAGCGAGGACGCCCTGGCCGACCACGCGCTCTTCCTCGCCCGCCTCGCCGCCGCCCGCCTCGAAAAGGCGGCTCGCGCGGGCTCCCGGGATGAGCGCGGGGGCGGGTCCCCGGCAACCGGTCGGACGGACGGCGGGGAGGCCGCGGAATGAAGCGCGGGTACTCCGCCGCAGCGATCCGCGCCGCCGAGGCCCCGCTCCTCGACGCGGGACGCGGCCTCGCACTCATGCGCACCGCAGCCGCCGGCCTCGCCGCGGAGTGCCGCAGCATCCTCCGCGAGGCCCGCGGAGGGGTGAGCGGCGCCCGCGTCGTCGTCCTCGCCGGCGCCGGCAACAACGGCGGGGACGCGCTCTTCGCCGGCGCGGATCTCCGCCGGCGCGGAGCCCACGTCACCGTCGTCGACGTGCTCGGCCGCCTCCATGCGGAGGGCCGTGCGGCACTCGAGTCCGCCGGCGGTGCGATCGAGGAGCTCGACGCCGGTTCCGCTCAGCTCGCCGCCCGGGCCGACCTCGTCGTCGACGGGATCCTCGGCACCGGTGCGAGCGGAGCACTCCGCGAGCCGATCTCCTCCCTCATCGCCGACTGGCAGTCCGCCGTCCGGGCCGCAGGCTCGGCGCGGGCCCACGGCGGGCCGGTCCAGCGGGTCGTCGCCGTCGACGTCCCCACCGGGGTGGACGCCACGACCGGCGCGTGCGGACCCGTCCATGTGCGCGCGGACCGCACCGTGACCTTCGGCGGGCACAAGGCTGGACTCCTCCTGCCGGGCGGCGCGGATGCCGCGGGAGAGGTCGTGCTCGTCGACATCGGCCTCGACCTCTCCGGGTTCGTCCCCGCCGTCGAGGCGCCCGAACCGGCCGACCTCCCGGACGCCTGGCCGCACCCGGAGCGGGACATGCACAAGTACACGCGCGGCGTGCTCGGGCTCGTCGCCGGGTCCCGCCGCTATCCGGGCGCCGGCCTCCTCACCACCGCCGCCGCGGTGTCGACGGGGCTCGGCATGGTCCGCCTGCTCGCGCCGGATGCGGTCACCGGACCGGTCCTCGAGCGGTTCCCCGAGGTCGTCGCCGATCCGGGCCGCGTGCAGGCCTGGGCGCTGGGCTCCGGCGCGCCGGACACGCTGCTCATGCGGCGCGCCCTCATCGAGGCGGAGAACCGTTCGCTGCCGGTGGTCATCGACGCCGCCGGCCTCGGCCTCCTCGACCGTCCGCTCGAGACCACCTGCGTGGTCACCCCGCACGCCGGGGAGCTCGTCGACCTGCTCGGCCGCTTCACCACCGGGGTGCCCACCCGCGCGGAGGTCGAGGCGGACCCGGTGACCCATGCGGTGCGCGCCGCCGGGGCGCTCGAAGGCGTCGTCGTCCTCAAGGGCTCCCGGACGATCATCGCCCGGCCCGACGGCACCGTCGTCGCACCCCCGCCCGGCCCGGCGTCGCTCGCCACAGCCGGTTCCGGGGACGTCCTCACCGGCGTGCTCGGCGCCCTCCTCGCCACCTCGACGGGCGGACCGGACGAGCGCCGCCCGGGCGCCGACATCGCGCTGCTCGCCGGACTCGCCGTCACCGTCCACGGACTCGCCGGACGCCGCAGCACCCACGCCGGCGGGCTGCCGTCCGCGGTCGAGGACATCGTGCTCGGACTGCCGCAGCGGTCAGCGGGCTCCCCGGTGACGGCGGTCGATCCGGCTCCGGGCGGCCGCCGGTGAACCCGTCCGCGCTCCCGCCGGTCACCGCGTTCCCCGGCACCATCGTCCAGGCGCGCATCGACTCCGCGGCGATCACCGATAATGCGCGCGCGATCGCGGCGCGCATCGCTCCGGCTACGCTGCTCAGCGTCGTCAAGGCCGACGCCTACGGCCACGGCCTCGCCACCGCGGTGCACGCCTGCCGCGCCGCCGGGGTCGTCGACTTCGGGGTCGCCACGGTGCCCGAGGCGCTCCAGCTCGTCGCGCTGCTCGGAGACGATCCGGACCTCCGGGCCGAACGCATCCTCTGCTGGCTCTACGATGCCGCCGCCGACCTCAGCGGCTGCGCGCGCGCCGGGGTCGAGCTCGGAGTGTCCACCGCGGGCGCGCTCGACCAGGTCGTGCGCGCGGCGCAGACGGCCGGCCGCGCGGTGCGGATCCATCTCAAGGTCGACACCGGGCTCGGCCGCAACGGCTTCACCCCGCCGGACCTCACCGCCTTCCTGCCGGAGCTCGCCCGGACAGCCGAGCGCGCACCGGGCGCGGTCGAGGTCGTCGGCCTCATGACCCACTTCGCGAATGCCGACGCCGTCGGCGATCCCGCCACGGACGAGCAGCTCGCGGTCCTCGACACCGCCCGCAGCGCGCTCGTCCGGACGCTCGAGGCGACCGGGGGAGCGCTCGGTGATCCCGCGGCCCTGCTCGTCCACGCCGCGAACTCCCCGGCGGCGCTGTCCCTCGACCCCGTCCCGGGCGACCTCGCCCGCGTCGGCCTGAGCACCTACGGGCTCAGCCCCTTCGCCGGGACGACTGCGGCCGAGCTCGGGCTCCGGCCGGCGATGCGCCTCGTGTCCCGCGTGCTCGCGGTCAAGGAGGTGCCCGCCGGTCACGGTGCGAGCTACGGGCTCACCTACCGGTGTGCCGCCCCCACCCGGTTCGCCCTCGTCGCCGGCGGGTACGCCGACGGCATCCCGCGCGCGGCCTCGAACCGTGCGGAGGTGGCGATCGGCGGCGTCCGGTACCCCGTGGTCGGGAAGATCGCTATGGACCAGATGATCCTCGACCTCGGCCCCGGCGGCGACGGCGCCGCGCCCGTGGCGGCAGGCGACGAGGTCGTCATCATCGGCGACGGCGTCACCGGCCCGAGCGCCGAGGAATGGGCGGCCTGGTCGGACACCGTCAACTACGAGATCGTCACGCGGATCGGCGCCCGCGTCGCCCGGGTGGTGTGCGATGAGAGCTGAGCTGCGCCCCGCCGGGCGTGCGGAGCTCGCGGCGTTCGCCGGCCGGCTCGCCGCAGTGCTGCGGCCCGGCGACGTCATCATCCTCACCGGTGATCTGGGGGCGGGGAAGACGACCTTCACGCAGTTCCTCGCCCGCGGCCTCGGCGTGCGCGGTCGCGTGTCCTCGCCGACCTTCGTCATCGCCCGCGAGCACGCCCCGCGCGGGGACGGCCCCGGGCTCATCCACGTCGACGCCTACCGGCTCGATGACGCCGCGGAGTTCGACGACCTCGACCTCGCCGCGGACGGCGCCGAGTCCGTCACCGTCGTCGAATGGGGTCACGGCATCGCCGAGGAGCTGTCCCCCGACCGGCTCGAGATCACCCTGCTGCGGGCCTTCGAGGAGGGCGGGGCGGACCCGGGCGTCGCCGAGGACGACGAGAGCCGCCTGCTCGTCCTCGAGACCACCGGCGAGGGATGGGACGCCCGCCTCGAGACCGTCACGGACGCGGACCGTCCCGGCGATCCCTTCGGCACCCACGGCCACCCCGAACACGGAGAGCGTCCCGCACGCGGCGACCGCTCCGGTCCGCTCGACCATCCCGGCCCCGCACCGCGGGCCGCGCACCCGGAGGAGGACGGATGATCATCCTCGCACTCGACACCTCGGCCGCGGCGAGCGCCGCGCTCGTCGATGCGGACACCGAGGAGGTGCTCGCCGAACGGACGGTGTTCTCCGCCCGGAAGCACGCCGAGCTCCTCGGACCCGCGATCCGCGAGCTCCTCGCCGGAGGGCCCGCCCCGCACCGCGTGATCGTCGGCGTCGGACCGGGGCCGTTCACCGGGCTGCGCGCCGGCATCGCGACCGGGATCGGCTTCGCGCTCGGGGCCGGAGTCCCGGTCGATGGCCTGCCGAGCCATGACGCCCTCGCCCTGCGCGCACTCCGCGGCGCGGCGGACGCCGGCGCGGCGAGCGCTGCCGGCCCGGGGCTTCTCGTCGCCACGGATGCGCGGCGCAAGGAGGTCTACTGGACGCGCTACTCCGGGCTCGACGACCGCGGCGTTCCCGTCGTCGTCTCCGGCCCGGCGGTCGACCGGCCGAGCGAGGTCCCCGTGGCCGGGCCGGGTGCCGAGGGGGCTCACGCGGGTTCCGGCGGCACGGAGCTCCGGTACGGCCGCGGGTTCGCGCTCTACCCCGATGCCCTCGGCGCGCTCACCGGCACCGAGCCCGCCGACCTCGAACCGACCGCGGGCGACCTGGGGATCGTCGCCGCGCGCCTCCTCGCCGCCGGCCGGCCCCTCCTGCCCACCGCGCCGCTCTACCTCCGCGAACCCGACGCCCGGCCGCCCGCCGAGCGGACCACGAGTCTGCGCTGATGTCAGACGACGACGCGGCGCCGGCGACCCGCGCGGATGCGAGCGGGCTCGGCATCCGGCGCCTGCGCTGGTGGGACGTCCCTGCCGTGGCCGCGCTCGACTCCGCGGTGTTCGGCGCCGACGCGTGGACCGCGGAGTTCTACTGGGCCGCGCTCGCCGCACCCGGGCAGTCCTTCGTCGTCATCGACGCCGACCCCGGACCGGATGACGGCGCGGACGACCCGGGCGCGCGCGCAGGCATCGACCCTGCAGGCTCCGACACCGGACGCGGCTCCGGCCCTGCGCGGCCCGGCGACCCCGCCGCCCCCGACCCCGCCGACACTGTCCTCGGCTTCGCCGGGCTCGGCGTCTCCGGCCCCCAGGCCGACGTGCTCACCCTCGCCTCCCATCCACGGGCGCGCGGGAGGGGGATCGGCCAGGCGCTCCTCGGCCACCTCCTCGGCTCCGCACGCGCCGCCGGGTGCGAGGCCATCCACCTCGACGTCCGGAGCGACAACCACGTCGCACTCGGCCTCTACACCGCGCACGGCTTCACCGAGATCGGGCGCCGCACCGGCTACTACACGGGAGCCGACGCCGTCGTCATGCGCGCGTTCCTGTGAACCGCGCGCCCACAGGGCCGCTTGATAGCCTGGGAGCATGACTCTCACCCCTCTCGCGGACACCGACCTCCGCATCCATCCCCTCAACCTCGGCGGAAACCCCTTCGGCTGGGGTGCGGACCGGGAGATGAGCTTCGCGGTCCTCGACGCCTACGCCGCGGCCGGCGGCAACTTCATCGACACCGCGGACATGTACTCGTGCTGGGTCGAGGGCAACTCCGGCGGTGAGAGCGAGGAGATCATCGGCGCGTGGATGGCCGAGCGCGGCAACCGCGACGACATGGTCATCGCGACCAAGGTCGGGATGCTCGACGGGCGGGCCACCCTCGACCCCGCGAACATCCGCTCCTGCGTCGAGGACTCCCTGCGCCGCTTGCAGACCGACCGGATCGACCTCTACTACGCCCACCAGGACGACCCCGACGCCGACCAGACCGCCGTCGCGGAGACCTTCGACGCCCTCGTCCGCGATGGGAGCGTGCGGTACCTCGGCGCCTCGAACTTCTCTCTCGACCGGTTGCGGAGCGCCCAGGACATCGCCCGGGAGAACGGACTCGCCTCCTACCGGGTCGTGCAGAACCGCTACAACCTCGTGTCCCGCGAGGCCTACCCGGCGGAGTACCAGGACTACCTCCGCGAGCAGGGCATGGCCATGCTGCCGTTCGCCTCGCTCGCCTCCGGGTTCCTCACCGGCAAGCACATCCCGGGATCGAAGGTCGACTCGGTGCGCGGCGGCGCCGTCGCGAAGTACCTCGAGGACCCGCGCGCCACGGAGGCGCTCGGCGTGGTCCAGGAGATCGCCTGCGACCACGTCGCGAAGACAACGGCGGTTGCGCTCGCGTGGCAGCTCAGCCACGACACCATCCCCTCGACCATCGCCTCGGCCCGCACGCCCGACCAGCTCGACGACCTGTTCGCCGGGACCGCGCTCGAGCTCTCGGCCGAGGAGATCGACCGGCTGAGCGCCGTGTGGTCGTGAGAAGGGGACGGACAGCATGAACGGACACGACAGCGTCATCGACGCCTCGCTCATCAGCTGGGAATCGGGCACCGACCTCGTCCTCGACACCGTGGTGAGCGCCGGACCGAGCGAGGTCTGGCGGGTCATCGCCCATCCCGAGGCGTGCGAGGAGTGGTTCGCACCCTTCACCCTCATCGGCGAGGACCGCGTGCGCTTCAGCCTCGGGGACGACGACCCGGAAAGTGGCGACGACGACCCGGAGAGCGGGGACGACGGCCTGGACAGCGGGGACAACGATGCCCTCGGTGCCGATGATGCGGCCGACGGCGCGGATCGCGGTGACCTCGAGGCGGAGATCCTCGACTGGGCGGAGGACTCTCACGTGCTCCTCGAGTTCGCCGCCCTCGGCCGCCTCGGCATCTCGCTGCGACCGGGCGACGCCGGGACCCGCGTCACCCTGACCTGCACCTTCGACACCGCCGCCGAGGCCGCGGAGATCCTGCCCGAGGTCGGACCGGTGTGGGACACCCATCTGCGTCTGCTCCGCGAAGCGGTCGGTGAACCGCCCTCCGACGTGCCCGAGGGCGAGCTCACCGGCCGGTACGAGCGCCTCGCCGACCAGGCCCGGCGCGAAGCCGAATCGGGCGGGGACGAGGCGACCGAGGATTCCGCCGATGGCCGGTGACGCCGGCCCGCTCGTCCTCGGCATCGAGTCCTCGTGCGACGAGACCGGGGTCGGGATCGTGCGCGGACGGACCCTGCTGACGAACACCGTGGCCTCGTCGATGGACGAGCACGTGCGATTCGGCGGCGTCGTCCCCGAGGTCGCGAGCCGTGCCCACGTGCAGGCGATCGGCCCGGCCGTGTCCCGTGCGCTCGCCGAGGCCGGGGTCGGCATCGCCGACCTCGATGCGATCGCCGTGACCGCCGGCCCCGGGCTCTCCGGCGCGCTCCTCGTCGGCGTCTCCGCGGCGAAGGGACTCGCCGCGGCCACCGGGCTCCCGCTCTACGGCATCAACCACCTCGCCGCCCATGTCGCCGTCGACCTCGTCGCCGAGGACTCGCCCGGGCTCCGCACCCCGACCATCGCGCTCCTCGTGTCCGGCGGCCACACCGAGATCCTCCGGATCGGCGACATCGTCGACGACATCGAGCTCCTCGGCGCCACCATCGACGACGCCGCTGGCGAGGCCTTCGACAAGACCGCTCGGCTCCTCGGGCTGAGCTATCCGGGCGGGCCGAACATCTCCCGCGCCGCCGCCGGAGCGCTCGACGGCAGCGGGGTGCCCGGTGATCCCGCCGCCGTGCGCTTCCCGCGCGGGCTGAGCACCGCGCCCGACCTCCGCGATCCCGAGCGCCGGTACGCGTTCTCCTTCTCGGGGCTCAAGACTGCGGCGCTGCGCTTCGTCACCGCGTACGAAGCGGAGACGGGTGACCAGAGCATCCGGCTCGCCGACGTCGCGGCGAGCTTCGAGGAGGCCGTCGTCGACGTGCTCGTCGCCAAGACCCTCCTCGCCTGCGCGGACACCGGGATCGACCACGTCCTGCTCGGCGGCGGGGTGGCGGCGAACGCCCGCCTGCGTGATCGCCTGGCCGAGCGCTGCGCCGCGCAGGGCGTCACCCTGCGCGTCCCGCCGCTCGCGCTCTGCACCGACAACGGCGCAATGGTCGCCGCGCTCGGTGCGGAGATCGTCTCCCGCGGCATCGCCCCCTCGCCGTTCGACTTCGGCGTCACCTCGTCCCTGGAGGCCCATGATGTCCTCATCGCCTGACACCCCGGACCTCGGCGTCCCCGCCGACCGGCCGGTGCCGCCGCGCCGTCACCGTCGCTCGGGCGACGGTTGGGTGGAGACGCCCGACGGCCGGTTCTGGGGGAAGTTCGGCGCCGCCGGGCTGCTCATCCACGATCCCGAGCGCGGCGTCCTGCTCCAGCACCGCGTCGCATGGTCGGCCGAGGGCGGCACCTGGGGCATCCCCGGGGGAGCGATCGACGCCGGGGAGACCGCGCTCGCGGGCGCGATCCGCGAATGCCACGAGGAGGCCGGCGTGCCCGCGCTCGACGGCACCGGGGTCGAGGTGCTCGACACCCACGTGCTCGAGAAGCAGGGCTGGAGCTACACGACGGTGATCGCGCGGGCGACCACCCGGCTCGAGGAGTTCGTCAACGACGTCGAGAGCGTCGAGCTCGCCTGGGTCCCGCTCGCCGAGGTCGAGGACTACCTCCTCCACCCCGGGTTCGAGAACGCCTGGCCCCACCTGCGGTCAGTGCTCGAACGCACCGCATAGCTCCGCTGAGGCAGGTGCCGGCCGGGCCCTGGGTCGAGGGTCCGATCCGCGCTGAGGTTCCGATCAGCCGCCGAGGTTCCGATCCGCCCCTGAGGTGTCGATCGAGTACGCTTCCGCCGCGGAATCCGCACTGGAACGAAACGTCAGCACAGCAGCGAAACCGGCTCTTGCCAGATGAGGGTGTAGGTCGGCCGGGCGCGTCGGTCCGCAGATAGACGTCGAGATCTCCCGACGATGGAGGTTCCTACACCATCCATCCGAAAGACCTCGACGTGTCCGACGCTACCCCGCCGGCCGGCTTCGGCCGCCCTGACCCGACCGCCTTCGCGTCTCATCCCAATCGACCCTGATCGGGTCTGCTGATCCTCTCGACGAGAACGCAGCGACATCACAGCCACCCAACCCCGACCGTCCGCGAAGCCGGGACACGTCACATGGCCTGTGCTGCGGGCGCGTCGAGTGGGTCGTCCAGGGGCGACGCAGGAGCGTCGACGCGACGTGCTGAGAGGTGGTTCCAGTCGAGCACTAGCACACCGGCTACAGGCATTGCGATAGGTCAGGAACGGCGTCGCTCCCTGCGCAGGAGGGAGCGCAGAGTCTCGGCGTTCGCGTAGCCGACCCGTAGCGCGATCTCGGCGGAGGTGAGGTCCGTGGTTGCTGAGAGGTGCCGAGCTCGTTCGATGCGAAGCCGTTGGACGAAGCCGAGCGGAGTAAGGTTGAGCGCCGCACGGACTCGTCGTTCGAGGGTACGCCGGCTGGTGCCGAGCGACTGCGCGACGAAGGCGACGTTGAACGGTTCGTCCAGGCGGGCGCGCACGAAGCGTTCGAACTCGACGACGATCGGGTCCTCGTGCCGGAGATGTTCGTAGGCGACGAAGGCCGCCTGCGACGGGCGCTCGTCGATGATGAGGAGCTTGGCGACATGTTGGGCCAGGTCGGGGCTGATCGATCGCACGAGTGAGAGCGCGAGGTCGATGTGGGCGAACGCGGCGCCGGCGGTGACGAGGTTCCCGTCGGCCACGACCATGGTGTCGAGATCGAGGGCGACGGTCGGATAGCGCTTCAGGAACTCCGGCCCCAGGAACCAGCTGGTCGTCGCCCTCCGATGATGCATCCGTCCGGTCTCGGCGACGGCGAACACGCCGGTGCACGCCGCGGCGATCCGGGTGGTCGCCTCGTCGAGGCGCCCGAGCGAGGCGATGACCGAACGAGCATCTCGGCTCTGGAGGGCGTCGTTGGTAGCGGCGGCCGTGAGGGTTCCAAGCGCAGGGACGACGACCACGTCGAACTCTCTGGACTCCGACAGCGGGTGGTCCACCGACAGGGTCATCGATGCCGTCGTGGTCACTCGCCGTTTCGGTCCGAGGATGGCGAGTTCGATCGGGTCGATCCGCGGGTCGACATCGCCGCGGGCTCCGTCTGCCACCCGCACGATGTCGATGATCGACGCGATAGCCGAACCGAAGCAGCCGTCGATCGCGATCAGTCCGATACGCATGACGTAAACAATAGCAATACTGGCGTATACGCCACTCCCCACCGGCCCTCGCTCGTCATACGCTGAACCTGTCCCACGAAGAACCCCGACACCGAGGAGAGCCCCTCATGTCCACACCCGCATCACTTCCGTATGCCTTCGTCGCCAAGATCGTCGCGGCCGATGGACAGCACGACGCGGTCGCCGATCTGCTCGCCGGCGCTGTCGCACTCGCCAACGAAGAAGTAGGAACGATTGTCTGGTTCGCGGTCAGGACCCACGCCGACACCTTCTGGATCTTCGATGCATTCCCCGACGAGGCCGCTCGCGACGCCCACGCCAACGGCGCCATCGTCGCAGCCCTGACGGACAATCAGCACCTCCTCGGCGCAGCACCCGAGATCATGGCGGCCGACGTCCTCGCGTCCAAGCTCCCGTAGTCCGCCAACGCACGTCCGCAACGCGAACACAACACGAGCGCTGTCGGTCACAAACTCAACAGGCAAACCAACGGGCGGCTCTGGAGCGGCTCGAGCCACAAAGCGCACGCCACATTCGAAGGAGCAATTGATGCCATCTATTCCTACATTGTCGTTGGACGACGCCAAACGTGTCATCGCGGCAGCAGAAGCTGAATCCAGCACGCAGGGCCAGCCCAGTAACATCGCCGTCGTCGATGCCGGCGGCAATCTCGTCGCTCACGTACGGATGGACGGAGCGTGGCTGGGCAGCATCGACATCTCGATCAACAAAGCTTTCACGGCCCGAGCGTTCGACACAGCCACCAAAGACCTCGGCGACCTCGCCCAACCCGGTGAGCAGTTCTACGGCATCAACGCCTCCAACGACGGTCGGGTGATGATCTTCGCCGGTGGCATCCCGCTCGAGCGCGACGGCCAGGTCGTCGGCGCCGTCGGCGTCAGCGGAGGAACCGGCGTCCAAGACCAGGCCGTCGCCGAAGCCGCCGCCAGCGCCTTCTGAGACCGACCCGCACCGAACCCGGCCCCCGGCCGGCACGGGGCTGGATGCGTGCGTCGTCGACGTAGACGGTCACGGCTCGGACCTGACGGCCAACCAGCACCTCCTCGGCGCAGCACCCGAGATCCTGGCGGCCGACGTCCTCGCGTCCAAGCTCCCGTAGTCCGCCAACGCACGAGACGATCGCGCCCCGCCGAGCCGTCGCCAGGTCGCGACGCAACGCCACGCTGCGTTGCCGAGCGGGGCGAGGCCTATCGACACACGGACAGGATGCCGGCCGCGAGGGGTCCGTCGCAGAGGAGAGCGACGTCGGTGTCGGGCAGAGCCGTGAGGCCAGCGCACGCGCGACCACCAGAACCGAACCGCCTGTCGGAATCGAACCGACGACCTCATCACGTCGGCTTTGCGTCTATCGCTTGATGCGCCCACTGGTCGAACGAGCCGCTGACCTGCGCAAACGCCGAGCGTGGGGGACGCCGCCATCCGGTGGTGACCGACGACGACCGACCAGTACCGACCGTTTCACCGGAGCTTGCGGCGGCGTCGAAGCCGAGCAAGCTCCATTCCTTTAGCTCACCGCGCCCTCCTCCTCGCCGGTCCCGTCATCGTCGAAGACGTTTCAGGGGTCTTCTCAGATGACGGTGTAGGTCGGCCGGGCGCGTCGGTCCGCAGATAGACGTCGAGGTCTCCCGACGACGGAGGTTCCTACGCCATCCATCCGAAAGACCTCGACGTGTCCGACGCTACCCCGCCGGCCGGCTTCGGCCGCCCTGACCTGACCGCCTTCGCTCGACTCGACGGCCTCGGTCTGAGCGTGACCGGACAACGACTTGAACCGGATCGTGCGGTCCTCGCGTGCCGCGTGGTGGAACCAGATCAGTGGTGCCGACGGTGCGGCAGCGAAGGCGCTGCTCGTGACACCGTGATCCGGCGGTTGGCCCACGAGCCGCTGGGCTGGCGACCGACCGTGCTGGAAGTTGTAGTGCGCCGCTACCGCTGTGCCGACTGCGGACACGTGTGGCGCCAAGACACCAGCACCGCGGCGGAGCCACGTGCGAAGCTCTCGCGCACCGGGCTGCGGTGGGCGCTGGAAGGGATCGTGGTCGCACACCTCACCGTCGCCCGTGTCGCCGAGGGACTCGGGGTCGCGTGGGACACCGCCAACAACGCGGTCCTGGCTGAAGGCAAGCGGCTGCTGATCAACGACCCTATGCGGTTTGAGGGCGTGAAGGTCATTGGCGTCGATGAGCACGTCTGGCGCCACACCAGGCGTGGCGACAAGTACGTCACCGTGATCATCGACCTCACCCCGGTCCGCGATGGCGCCGGCCCAGCAAGGCTGCTGGACATGGTCGAGGGCCGGTCGAAGGCGGCGTTCAAGACCTGGCTCGCCGACCGCGACGACGCCTTCCGTGACGCGGTCGAGGTGGTCGCGATGGACGGCTTCACCGGGTTCAAGACCGCCGCTGCAGAGGAGATCCCGGACGCGGTCACGGTGATGGATCCCTTCCACGTCGTGCGCCTGGCCGGTGACGCCCTCGACAGGTGCCGGCGCCGGGTCCAACTCGCGATCCACGGGCACCGTGGGTTCAGGGACGACCCGCTCTACAAGTCGCGGCGCACGCTGCACACCGGCGCGGACCTGCTCACCGACACGCAGAGCGACAGGCTACGCGCGCTGTTCGTTGATGACGCTCACGTCGAGGTCGAGGCGACCTGGGGTGTTTACCAGCGCATGATCGCCGCCTATCGCCACGAGGACCGGCAACGTGGCCGCGAGCTCATGGAGAAGCTGATCACCGACCTCAGCGCCGGCGTCCCCAAGGTGCTCACCGAGCTCACCACCCTGGGCCGGACCCTGGAGAAGCGAGCCGCTGACGTGCTCGCCTACTTCGAACGACCCGGCACCAGCAACGGGCCGACCGAGGCGCTCAACGGACGGCTCGAACACCTGCGTGGCTCCGCACTCGGGTTCCGCAACCTGACCAACTACATCGCCCGAAGCCTGCTCGAGACCGGCGGCTTCAGACCCCAACTCCTACACCCCCGATTGGGATGAGCCGCGAAACCTCAGCGCGGCAGCGAGACGTCAGTGCCGCAGCGAAACGTCAGCGCGGCAGGCCGCCGGTGAACTCCTCGCAGAGCTGCCGGGCCACGGCCCGGAGGTCCCCGGTGCGCTCGTGCTCGGCGACCTGGCGCTGGTAGCTTGCGCCGACCTCGGCGAAGCGGAGCATGTCCTGGAGCTCGGAGGCGCACTCGAGTCGCTCGGCGACCGGTGCGAGCCGCTCGACCTCTTCCGCGATGACGGTGGTGACGACGCGCTCCCGTGCCTCGGCGTTCTCGATGATGATCGCCTCCATGCCGTACCGCGCGGCCCGCCACTTGTTCTCGACGTGGAACCAGTCGGGCATGGTCGGCAGGGTCTCCCCGCGATCGAGGCGGTCGGAGAAGTCGTCGACGAGGCACTGGACGAAGGCGGTCACCGCGCACACCTCGTCGAGGGTGGGCATGCCGTCGCACACCCGGACCTCGATCGTGCCCCAGCCGGGGGAGGGGCGGATGTCCCAGCGGATCTCGTTGAGGTGGTCGATGACGCCGGTGGTGAGCATGTCGGCGACGTAGCGCTCGTAGTCCGTCCAGGAGTCGAACTGGTACGGCAGCCCGGCGGTCGGCAGCTGCTGGAACAGCATCGCCCGGTTCGAGGCGTAGGCGGTGTTCTCACCGGCCCAGAACGGGGACGAGGCGCTCACCGCCTGGAGGTGGGGGACGTAGCCGAGGAGCGCGCCCATGATCGGCAGCACCTTGTCGCGGTCGTCGATGCCGACATGCGTGTGGACGCCGAAGATCAGCATGTGCCGGCCCCACCACTGGGTGCGGTTGATGAGCTCGGCGTAGCGCTCCTTGTCGGTGACCTGCTGGTCGGCCCAGCGGGAGAACGGGTGGGTGCCGGCGCTGAGGAGGGAGATGCCGAGGTCGTCGGTGATCGCGCGGAGATCGTCCACCGCGCTGCCGAGGTCGCCGCGGATCCCGCCGACCGTCCGGTGCACGCCGGACACGACCTCGACGGTGTTCGTCAGCATCTCGCCGACGACGCGGTTCTCGAGCCCGGGATCCGCCGCCACCGCGTCGAGGACCTCGCTCGCTCGGGGGACCAGATCGAGGGTCTCGGAATCGACGAGGGCGAGCTCCCATTCCACCCCCAGGGTGGAGCGGTCGGAGCGAGCGAAATCAACCATGGCGTCATCCTATGACAGCCCCCGCCCCGCCCGGCGCGCCGCTGTCACCGGGGGTCGCACGGGCCGATGTCCGCGTCCGAGCGCACGGCTGCGGAGTCGTCGACCGGCCTTCCCGCGGGCGGCGACGGACGCCGATCAGCGTCGGCGAACGGATGTTCACCGGCGCCGGACATGCGGGGTCGCTACCATGGCCGAATGCGCATGCCCGTCCTCGCCGCCGCCGCGGTGCTCGCCCTCTCCGGCTGCACGATGAGCGGACCCGTCGGCACCTCGGACGGACCCGCCGGATCGAGCTCGGCCACCGCTCCGACCCCGGGGGAGGACGCACCCGAACGGATCGCCCCGGTGTCCGACTTCCGCCCGGAGGCCGCCGAGGTGGTCGCCGGGATGGACGACCAGGCGCTCGCCGGCGCCGTGGTCATCGGGTCCTACGAGGGCACCGACGTCGCCGCAGGCGTCCGGATGGTCGAGGACAGCGCGCTCGCCGGGGCGATCGTCATGGCCTACAACCTGCCGGAGAACCCCACCCCCGAGGACGTCCGCACCGTCACCGGAGCACTCGCCGACGCGAGCGCGGACCGCTCGTGGCCGGTGTTCCTCGGCGTCGATCAGGAGGGCGGGCCGGTCTCCCGGCTCGGCACCGCCGCTCTCGACATGCCCCCGCTCATGGTCCACGGCGCCGCCGACGACCCGGAGATCACCACCGGGGCGATCCAGGCCCAGGGCGTCGACCTCCGCGACCTCGGGTTCACCGCCGACTTCGCACCCTCCGCCGACGTCACGATCGGCGCCCGCGATGCCGCGATCAACGTGCGGTCCGCCGGCGACGATCCGGACCTCGTCTCCCGCACCGTGACGGCGGCGATCTCCGGGTACACCGATGCGGGCATCCTCTCCTCGGCCAAGCACTTCCCCGGCCACGGATCCCTCACCGACGACTCCCACGACACCCTGCCGGTCTCCGACCGCTCCGTCGACGAGATGGCCGACCGGGACATCGCACCGTTCCGCGCCGCGGTCGACGCCGGGGTCCCGATGGTGATGATGGGCCACATCGGGCTGCCCGGCGCGGAGGACACCCCGGCCACGCTCAACCCCCACGCGTACTCCGAGCTGCGCGAGGTCCTCGGCCACGACGGCGTCGTCGTCACCGATGCGATGAACATGGGTGCCGTGCCCTCCGACGGGGCGGGCGGCGAGTCCGTCGCGGCGATCGCCGCCGGCGCCGACCTCGTCCTCCTCCCGCCCGACGCCGAGACCTCGGCGGACGCCCTGCGCTCCGCGCTCGACTCCGGGGAGCTCGACCGGGAGCGGCTCGTCGAGGCGGCGGAGCGGGTGGTGGCGATGCAGCTGTGGCAGGAGCACGCCTCCGAGCTCGCGGTCACCGTCGACGACCCCGCCGAGAGGGTCGATGCGCTCGCCGACGCCGCCCTCACCGTGGTCGCCGGGGAGTGCCGGATCGCCGAACCGGTGGATGCGGTCGCGGTGGTCGGCGGCGACCGGGCGGCGATCTCGGACTTCACCGCGATCGCCGAGGAGAACGGCCTCGCCATCGATGCCGGTGCCGACACCACCGTGGCGCTGAGCGAGAGCGCGGCCGCCGATGTCGTCTACGGCACGCAGGGTCCGTGGCGCCTCACCGGCAGCGCCGCGGCGACGGTGCTCGCCGGCTACGACGACTACGCGGCCGGACTCGGTGCGCTCGCCCGCTACCTCACCGGGGAGATCGCCGCCGGGGGCTCACTGCCCGTCGAGCTCGACGGGGTGGACGCTCCGGACTGCGGCTGAGACCGGGCGGACCGGGGATCGCTCTCCGGACCGCTGCCGGTGCCCGCGGATGCGGCGGATTCCGCCCGCGCCGGGTGTCAGCCCTCGGTGCCGGTGGCCACGGGGCGGTCGGGGTCGTTCGACCAGCCCGACCAGCTCGCCGGGTACAGCGCGGCCTCGGCGCCGATCATCGAGAGCACGAAGGCGTCGTGGCACGCGGTCACACCGGATCCGCAGTACACGCCGACCTCGGTGCCCTCGCCGTCCTCGGCGTCGCCGCGCCCGCCCTCGCCCGTCGGCACGCCGAGTGCGCCGTACCGCGCGCGGAGCTCGTCGTCGGAGAGGAAGCGCCCGGAGTCGTCGGTGTTGTCGGTGGCCGGGGCGTTGAGCGCACCGGGGATGTGGCCGGCCCGCGGGTCGAGAGGCTCGGTCTCGCCGCGGTAGCGCTCGGGGGCGCGGGCATCGAGGACGAGGCCGGTGCGCGCCCGTTCGGCCACCGCGTCCGCGTCGAGCACCGGGAGCGAGCCGGGAGCGATGTCGAAGGCGCTCTCCGTGGGCGCGGGGGGCTCCTCGGTGCTCAGCGACTCGCCCGCGGCGGTCCACGCACCGAGCCCGCCGTCGAGCAGGCGCACATTGCCCACGCCCGCCCAGCGGAGCAGCCACCACGCGCGGGCCGCGCCGAGGCCGGCGTTGTCGTCGTAGACCACGACGGGGGTGCCGGCGTCGATTCCCCAGCGGCGCACCGTCTGCTCGAACTGCGCGGGACTCGGCAGCGGGTGGCGCCCGGCGGTCGGGTCCGCGGCGCCGTGGTCGGCGAGCTCCTCGTCGAGGGAGACGTAGTGCGCTCCCGGCAGGTGGCCGGCCGCGTAGTCCTCGCGACCGTCGGGCTGCCCCAGCGTCCAGCGGACGTCGAGGAGCACCGGCGGTGCCGCGCTCATGAGCTCCTCGGCGAGTCGGTCGGCGGTGATGAGGTGGTCTTCGCGGGCCACGGCGGTCTCCTCGGTTCAGGGTGTCCGGCGGGTGACGTCGGCTGGTCCCTGCCAGCATCCCGCAGACCGCAGAGGTGCGCAACGGGTCTCCTCCGGCGACCGCCGGAAACCGGCCTCAGCCGAGGTCGACCGGCTCGGTGAGGAGGACGACGTGGTTCTCGCCGAGCCGGGTGAACACGAGCGTGGCCTTGTCCCCTGCGGGCAGCTTGAGCCGGCGGCGCACCTGATCGGGCACGATGTCGGCTCCGCGCTTCTTGATGACGACCTGTCCGATCCCGCGGGACACGAGAGCCCGCCGCAGCGGCTTGAGGCCGGCGGGCAGCACCTCGCGGATCCGGTAGCCCCGGACGAGCCGCGCCCCGGCACCGGTCGGCAGCGCGTCCCCGGTGAGATACGCGATTGGCTTCGAGATCCGGCGGACGGCGAGCGGCTCGCAGAGCGCCGTGACGAGACCCGCGCGGACGAGCGCGCCGTCGGGCTCGAAGAGGTACTCGCCGATCTCCCCGATCCCGTCCTCGTCCTCGGCGGGGACCTCCGACTCGTGGACCTCGACGGGACCTCGCGGGTCGAGCACGAGGGCATTGCGCCCGGCGCGCCCGATCGCGTCGCCGGCGTAGAGCGCCACCTCGACGACGTCTCCGCCGTGGGACACCCACTGGGCCTCCCAGCCCGCGGGGACCAGGGCGTGATCGAGGGCCGGGCCGAGCTTGATGCCGGCCGCACGGACACCGGACGCGGCTTCGAACGCCCAGATGAGCGAGGGGGAGAAGGCCTCGGGGTCGGTGATCCTCCGGGTGCTGCCGTGGGCGTCCGCGGTGCCGCGGGCCCGGGAGGTGCCGGATCCGGCCCCGGGGAGCGCGCGCCGGGCGGGGTCGAGCCACAGCGCGTCGGTGCCGGCGAGGTCGTGGTCCTCGGCGCGCCCGTGCGTGACGGTGACCGTGTCGAAGTGGCGGAGGTTGAACGTCGCGAGCGCGGCGGTGACCTCGTCGGCCTCGACCGCGGCGATCGCCTCGAGGGAGCTGTCCATCCCGGCGAACGCCATGGTGTCCGCCCCCAGGCCGCACCCGAGGTCGGCGAGCGTGCGCGGCCGGGCGGCGAGCATCCGGCGGGCGTGTTGGGCGGCGACGGGCAGCCGGGTCGCCTGCGCGAGCCCGTCGCGGGTGAAGAGCATGTCGACGGCGAAGGGGCCGAACTTCGGCTCGGCCTCGATCCGCAGCGCCGCCTGGGCGAGGAGCGCGGCCGCCGCCTCCGGCTCGAGGCCCTCGGCGCGGAGCCGGGATGCGAGGGCGAGCTCCTCGGCCGGCCGGTAGTCGATGTCGGCGAGGCGGGCGAACACCTCGGGTTCGAGCAGACGGGCGAGAGTGCGGGCATCCATCCCCTCAGCCTAGAGGACCGCGACCGGCCTCCCGGGCGCGCACGGCGCCGCCCCGGTCGTACACCGCGCCGCCCTCCGGCGTCGCCCGCCCGGGCTCCGGCGGTTCGTCTAGGGTGGGTGGCGTGACCTCTTTGCTCAGCGCGCGCGACATCCGGTCGATGGCCGATGAGCTGCAGCTGCGTCCCACGAAGCAGCGCGGCCAGAACTTCGTCATCGACCCCAACACCGTGCGCATGATCGTGTCCGCGGCGGGGCTCCGCGAACCGTCCACGGTCGCCGAGGTGGGCCCGGGCCTCGGCTCGCTCACCCTCGGCCTGCTCGATGCCGGCCACCACGTCGTCGCCGTCGAGATCGACGAGCTGCTCGCCTCCCGATTGCCCCGGACGGTCGAGGAGCGCTGCGGTGCGGATGCCCGCTTCGACCTCGTCGTCGCCGACGCCCTGCAGGTGACCGAGCTGCCCGTGTCGCCGGAGCTCGGCCCGGCCTCGGCCCTCGTCGCGAACCTCCCCTACAACGTCGCGGTGCCGGTGCTCCTCCACTTCCTCGAGACCTTCCCGGTGATCCGCACCGTGCTCGTCATGGTGCAGGCCGAGGTCGCCGACCGGCTCGCCGCGGAACCGGGCTCCCGGACCTACGGGGTGCCGAGCGTCAAGGCGCGCTGGTACGGCACGGTGAGCCGCGCGGGCTCGATCGGCACCCAGGTGTTCTGGCCGGCTCCGAACGTCGACTCCGGCCTCGTGCGGATCGAACGGCATCCGGAGCCCGCACCGGACGAGTCGACCGGGGACGCTCGGACGCGCGGCGGCGTGTCCCGCGAGGCGGTCTTCTCCGCGATCGACGCCGCGTTCGCGCAGCGGCGCAAGACCCTGCGGGCCGCGCTCGCCGGCTGGGCGGGCGGCGCGGTGCGCGCCGAGGAGATCCTCCGCGCCGCCGGGATCGACCCGCGCGCCCGCGGCGAGGTCCTCGACATCGACGACTACGTGGCCATCGCCGCGGCGAAGGAGGCCGCATGACCGGCTCCCCGTTCGGACCGGCCTCGCACCCCGAGACCCTCGACCCGGTGACCGCCCGCGCCTACGGCAAGATCAACGCCTTCCTCGCCGTCGGCCCGCTCCAGGACGACGGCTACCACGATCTCGTCACCGTGTTCCAGTCCCTCGACCTCGCCGAGACCGTCACCCTCGTCCCCGCCGAGGACTTCTCCGTCACCCTGAGCGGCCGCTACGCCGACACCACCGTGCCCCTCGACTCGTCGAACCTCGGCCTCGCCGCGGTCCTCGCCCTCGCGGAGGCGACCGGCACGACGATCCCGGTCGAGGTCGCGATCGAGAAGAACGTGCCCGTGGCCGGCGGGATGGGTGGCGGCTCGGCCGACGCCGCGGCCGCGCTCGTCGCCTATGCGCACCTCATCGGCTGCACCGACCGGGACCTCATCGCCGAGGTGGCGCGCGGGCTCGGCGCCGACGTCCCCTTCGCGCTGCGGGGCGGGACCGCCCTCGGCACGGGCCGCGGCGACGAGCTCAGCCCGGTGCTCGGGCGGGGCGAGTTCCACTGGGTGCTCGCGACCTCGACCGGACGCCTGTCCACGCCCGAGGTCTACCGCCGCCTCGACGAGCTCCGCGCAGCGGGCTCATCGACTACCGGCGCCGACGCCGGCCCCGGTGCCGGTGCCGCCGAGGCCGGCCCGGCCGATCCCGCCGCGGTGCTCCGGGCACTCGGCACCGCGGATCCCGAGGCGCTCGCAGGCGCTCTCCACAACGACATGACCGACGCGGCGATCGATCTCCTCCCCGACATCGCCCACGTCATGGACACCGGGATGCGGGCGGGCGCGCTGCGCGCCCTCGTGTCCGGATCCGGACCCACGGTGGGCTTCCTCGCCCGCGACCACACCCATGCGCTCGAGATCGCCGTCCTCCTCGAGGCGAGCCGCGGGGTGCGGCAGGTCGTGCGCACCACCGGTCCGGCAGGCGGGGCGCACCTCGTCCCGCCGCCCGCCGCCGCCTGAGCGCACCCCGGCATCCGGAGAGCACAGGCTTTCGGCGAGCACCGGCACCCGACGAGCACCAACTTTCAGTGAGCACGGACTTTCAGCGAGCACCGGCACCCAGCCCGGGGTGCCCTGGGCATCGGGAGCGGGCGAGGGTATCGTGGGCTCCGGCGACGTCCACCGCCCAGCTCAGCTCGATCGCCCCCGGCCGGCGAGCACGGGGCGAAGGGGAGCAGATCCTCGGATGCGGTCGGCGCGACGACCCCGGGAAGCCACTCCGGAACGGCGCGGCGGGCGGAGACCATCGATGTGCAGTCATGCCGAAGGACCACGGATCCGCAGCTGGGGTGAGAGACGGACCCGGAGCGATCCCACCATGACCCGCGACAGCGATTTCAAGTCCCGTATCCGTGCCCGGATGGCCGAGACCGGGGAGAACTACACCCGCGCCCGGAGCAGACTCCTCGCCCAGACGCCTGCCGCGCAGCAGGCGGAGACGCACCCCGCGGCCGAGGCGTATCACCGCCCTTCCCCCGAACCGCACTCGGAGGCGTCCTCCGAGGTGCGCGCCGCCGCGCGGTTCCGGGACCGGACGCTGCGCGCCTTCACGCGCGAGGGGCGCGTGACGGCGATCCCCATGCGGCGCCGCCAGCGCGTCGTCGTCCTCCTCGAGATCATGCAGGCGTTCGACCCCGCGGAGAGCTACCGCGAGCCGGAGGTCAACTGCATCCTCCGCGCCGCCGTCCTCGACCCGGTCGCCGCCGACCACGCCACCCTGCGCCGCGAGCTCGTCGACTACGGGTACCTCGAGCGCCGCGACGGGATCTACCGGGTCAACCGGGTCGCCCCGGTCCGGTACGGCAGCGAGGCGCAGGAGACCTCTCACCTCGAGGACGCGTGGTTCGCAGCACTCGCCGCGACGGACCGGTGACCCGGACCCACTACACTTGACCCGCCCCCACCGAAGGAGTTCCATGCACTTGCTCGGCTGCGAGTCCGTGAGCCTGTCGTACCCCGATCGCACGATCCTCGATGGCGTGACGCTGGGGATCAGCGCCGGTGATCGGATCGGCGTCGTCGGCCGCAACGGCGACGGGAAGTCGACGCTCATGCGGATCCTCGCCGGCGTCCTCGACCCCGATTCCGGCCGGGTCACCGCGCGGGGCGGCACGCGGGTGGGCTACCTCGAGCAGTCCGACGTCCTCGACCCGACGCTCGATGTGCGCACGTCCGTCGTCGGCGATGCGGAGGAGCACGAGTGGGCGTCGCAGCCGACGATCCGCGACGTCATGACCGGGCTCCTGCGCGACATCGACCTCGATGCCGCGGTGGGCGAGCTGTCCGGCGGGCAGCGGCGCCGCGTGGCGCTCGCCCGGCTGCTCGCCGGCGAGTGGGACATCATCATGCTCGACGAGCCGACGAACCACCTCGACATCTCCGGAGTGCAATGGCTCGCCGAGCATATCCGCCGCCGCTGGCCGGCCGGTCAGGGCGCGCTCCTCGTCGTCACCCACGATCGCTGGTTCCTCGACGAGGTGTCGACGACGACGTGGGAGGTCCACGACGCGACCGTCGACGCCTTCGAGGGCGGCTACGCCGCCTACGTCCTCCAGCGCGTCGAGCGCGACCGGCAGGCGGCCGCGGTCGAGGCCAAGCGCCAGAACCTCATGCGCAAGGAGCTCGCCTGGCTGCGCCGCGGAGCGCCGGCGCGCACGTCGAAGCCGAAGTTCCGCATCGACGCCGCGAACGCGCTCATCGCCGCCGAACCCCCGGTGCGTGACACCGTCGAGCTCGTGTCGATGGCGACGTCGCGGCTCGGCAAGGACGTGTTCGAGCTCAGCGGGATGTCCGTCGGCTACCCGGATGCGCACGGGGGAGCCGGGGAACCCGTCCTCGCGGACCTCGACTGGATCATCGGGCCCGGCGACCGGTACGGACTGCTCGGCCCCAACGGTGCGGGCAAGTCGACCCTCGTCAGGATCCTCACCGGGGACATCGAGCCGACCGCGGGCCGGGTCAAGCGCGGGAAGACGGTGAGGATCGCAGTCCTCGACCAGCAGCTCCGGGAGCTCGACGCGCTCGCGGACGACCGGGTGCGGGAGATCCTCGCCCGCCGGCGCTCGACCTATCAGGCCGTCGGGGGAGAGCTCACCCCCAGCCAGCTCCTCGAGAAGCTCGGGCTGGGCCAGGTGCTCCAATCGCGGGTCAAGGACCTGTCCGGCGGCCAACAGCGTCGCCTCCAGCTCCTCCTCATCCTCCTCGACGAGCCGAACGTCCTCATCCTCGACGAGCCGACGAACGACATGGACACCGACATGCTCGCCGCCGTCGAGGACCTCCTCGACACCTGGCCCGGCACCCTCCTCGTGATCTCCCACGACCGGTACTTCATGGAGCGCGTCACCGACCACCAGTTCGCGGTGCGCGACCGCACGGTGCGGCATCTGCCGGGCGGCATCGACGAATACCTGCAGCTCGACGCCCGGTCCGGCGCGCCTGCCGGGACCGGGACGGCCCCGGACGGAGCCGGCGCGGGCGGGGCCGGCGGCGCGGCAGCCGCGGAGCCGGGTCTGAGTGCTGCCGACCGGCGGCGGATCGGCAAGGAGGTCCAGGCGCTCGGCCGCCGGATCGACCGGCTCGAGGCGACGATCGCGCAGCTCGACGCGGCGCTCGCCGCGCACGACCAGAGCGACTTCACCGGGCTCGCCGAGCTCACCGCGAAGCGCGGTGCCGCGGCGGAGGAGAAGGACGAGCTCGAGCTCGAATGGCTCGAGCTGTCCGAGGAGCTCGAGGGCTGAGGAGCGTGCGCCGCCCCGGTGCGGCGGTCAGCTCCGGGTGCTGCGTGTGGTCCGAGGGGCCGGGGTGCCTTCGCGGCGACCGGTGAACCGGTCCATCGACGAGTACACCTTGAAGATCTTCCCGGCGACGAAGTCCCAGGCACGGGTGGGCAGCACCCCGCGGGTGGCCATGCCGAGCTTGACGGTCCAGGGGCGGTTGACCACCGGGGTCCCCGCGAGCATGCCCGACCACGCGGCACCGGCTGCGGTCTCCGGGGTCATGATCGGGGTGAGGAGCGGACCGCGGGCACCGGCGAACATCCCGGTCGACACGTAGCTCGGACAGAAGGTCGTCATGGCGATGTGCCGGTGACCGGAGCGCTCGAGCTCGAGCCGTAGCGACTCGCTCCAGCCGATCGCCGCCCACTTCGAGGCCGCGTAGACGCTCATGTTCGGGTTCGGCAGGGTGCCCGCCGCCGAGGCGATGGTGAGGATCCGCTTGGACCTGCCGCGATCGGCCATCATCGCCGGGAGGACCTCCCGGGTGAGCCACATCGGGGCGAGCGCGTTGACCCGCATCGTGGTCTCGATGTCGCGTTCGGGGTCGTGCTCCCAGAACGGCGCACCGCGCACGATCCCGGCGTTGTTGACGAGGATGTCCGGAGCGCCGAGGGAGTCCTCGACCGCACGGACCCCGGAGCGGATCGCGGCCGGGTCGGCGAGATCGACGACGAAGGCGGTCACGACCGCATCGCCTGCGGCCGAGAGCTCGCGTGCGAGGGCTTCGGCGCGGGGAGCGTCGATGTCCCACAGCGCGACGGCGCGCGCACCCTGGGAGACGGCGGTGCGGGCGTAGATCTCACCCATCCCGCGGGCGGCTCCGGTGATGAGCACGCAGGACCCGGCGACCACCTCGGCCGCGGGTCCGGGACGAGCCGGGTCAGGCACTCCGCGCCCGCGAGGCGTCGTGTCCGAGCTCCTCGCACACCCGCTGATGGCAGTCGGTGAGGGCGGTGAGGAACTCGACGCGCGAGCGGATCTCGTCATCGTCGAGCGAGCCGTAGATCCGGTCGTAGGACTCGGTGAGCTGCCGGTAGAAGTCCATGACGAGGCGGGCGGATCCCTCGGTGTAGTACACCGAGATCCGGCGCCGGTCCGCGGAATCGCGCTCGCGCACGAGGAGTCCGCGGGCGACGAGCCGCTCGAGGATCGAGGTGAGCGTCGACGCCGACAGCGACAGCTGCTCGGCGATGGAGCCGGGCGTCGCGGTGCGATCCGCGTCGCGGGAGGCCACCACCGTCTGGAGCACCTGGAAGTCGATGAGGTTGAGCCGGTGGGCGTGGGCGAACTTCGCCGCCGCTGTCCGCACCGTCATCGCCTGCACCTGGTCGGCGTGCACGAGCGACGCGATGCGCGCGTGCCGGGCCCGCTGAGCCGGGGGGAGCTCTGCGGTGTCTGCTTCGAAGAGTTCAAGGAGGGGATCGGGGAGCATGGGGAATATGGTAGCCCCGCTGGGCAGATTGCGGTTTCATATCGGTATGCGAATCCGCTGTGAACCGGAGGGGTCCAGGTGTTAGCGGCGGGTAGTGTGAGCCGCGGCATATCCGCCGACCTCATCCGCTGACCCGGATGCACCGGGGCGGCCCCGATCACGGGCGCCCATCCGCACTCGGCTCCGCACCACCGTTGGGAGATTCTCGTGAAGCGCAAGTACCTCGCCCCGGCCACCGCGATGGCCGCCACCGCCGCCCTCGTGCTGTCCGCCTGCGGCCAGGCACCGGAGGAGTCCGCCGGAGGGGAGGGCGGCGGAACCGACTTCAAGGCGTGCCTCGTGTCCGACGCCGGCGGCTGGGACGACAAGTCCTTCAACCAGTCCGGCCGCGAGGGCCTGGACAGCGCGGTCGAGGAGTTCGGCATCGAGGAGGCGCTCGCGGAATCGCAGTCGGACTCCGACTTCGGCCCGAACGTCGACAACATGGTCCAGCAGAACTGCAGCCTGACCTTCGGCGTCGGCTTCCTCCTCGAGGACGCGATCCAGGAGGCCGCGGAGAACAACCCCGACCTCCACTTCGGTCTCATCGACTCGACCTTCTCCGACGCCGACGGCAACCCCGTCGAGCTCGAGAACGCCAAGCCGCTCGTCTTCAACACCGCCGAGGCCGCCTACCTCGCCGGCTACCTCGCGGCGGCGACCTCCGAGTCGAAGACCGTCGCGACCTTCGGCGGCGTGCAGATCCCGTCGGTGACGGTGTTCATGGACGGCTTCTCCGACGGCATCGACAAGTACAACGAGGAGGCCGGCGAGGACGAGCAGGTCACGCTCCTCGGCTGGGACAAGGAGGCCCAGGAGGGCTCGTTCTCCGGCGACTTCGAGAACCAGGGCCAGGGTCAGACCCTGACCGAGCAGTTCATCTCCCAGGACGCCGACATCATCATGCCGGTGGCCGGTCCGGTGGGCCTCGGCGCGGCGGCCGCCGCCTCGGAGGCCGAGGGTACGAAGATCATCTGGGTCGACTCCGACGGCTACGAGTCCACCGAGTACGGCGACATCATCCTCACCTCGGTGATGAAGCAGATCTCGCAGGCGGTCCACGACACCGTCGAGCAGGCGATGAACGACGAGTTCGACGCCGCGCCGTACGTCGGCGACCTCTCCAACGAGGGTGTCGGGCTCGCCCCGTACCACGACTTCGAGAGCGAGATCCCCGACGAGGTCAAGCAGCAGGTCGAGGATCTCAAGCAGCAGATCATCGACGGCGAGATCACCGTCGAGTCGCCGAACGCCCCGCAGGCCTGACCGGCGGGCGCCCGGCCCGTGACGCGGGCGGGTACCGTGGTGTCGATCACCGCGGTGCCCGCCGCGTTCGTCCGCGGGCGCCGTCCACTCTCCGTCCACGAGAGACCGTCATGAGGAGACGCTGACGTGAAACTCGAGCTTTCCGGCATCACCAAGCGGTTCGGTCCGCTCGTGGCCAATCGAGACATCGACCTCGTCGTCGAGCCCGGCGAGATCCACGCCCTGCTCGGCGAGAACGGCGCCGGCAAGTCGACGCTCATGAACGTCCTCTACGGGCTCTACAAACCCGACGGCGGCGAGATCCGCATCGACGACGCACCGGTGACCTTCTCCGGCCCGGGCGACGCGGTGGCCGCCGGCATCGGCATGGTCCACCAGCACTTCATGCTCGTCCCCGTCTTCACCGTCGCCGAATCCCTCGCGCTCGGCTACGAGCCCACGAAGGGCCTCGGCCTGCTCGACCTCGCCTCGGCGCGGGAGACGGTGCGCACGATCTCCGCGCGATTCGGCTTCGACATCGACCCCGACGCGGTCATCGAGGACCTCCCGGTGGGCGCCCAGCAGCGCGTCGAGATCATCAAGGCGCTCTCCCGGGACGCGGAGATCCTCATCCTCGACGAGCCGACCGCCGTGCTCACCCCGCAGGAGACCGACGAGCTCATCGAGATCATGCGCCAGCTCCGCGCGCAGGGGACCTCGATCGTCTTCATCACCCACAAGCTCCGCGAGGTCCGCGCGGTCGCCGACAGGATCACCGTCATCCGCCGCGGCGAGGTCGTGGGCGAGGCGACCCCGGAGTCGAGCGAGGCCGAGCTCGCCGGCCTCATGGTCGGCCGCGACGTCCACCTCACCACCGACAAGACCCCGGCGACGCCCGGCGACGAGACCTTCCGCGTCGAGGGCCTCACCGTGCTCGACAAGGCCGGCCACGTCGTCGTCGACGATCTGAGCTTCGGCGTCCGGCAGGGGGAGATCCTCGCCGTCGCCGGCGTCCAGGGCAACGGCCAGTCCGAGCTCGCCGAGGCGATCATCGGGCTGCGCGAACCCCTCGCCGGGACGATCACGCTCGAGGGCAGGCGCCTCGGCGGCACCTCGGTGAAGAAGCGGCTCGCCTCCGGCATCGGCTTCGTCCCCGAGGACCGGTCCCGCGACGGGATCATCGCCGGGTTCTCGATCCGGGAGAACATGATCCTCGACCAGTACGACCGGCCGCCCTACGGCAAGGGGCTGGCGCTCAGGCCCGCGGTGATCCGCGAGCAGGCCGAGGCGAAGGTCGAGGAGTTCGACATCCGGCTGACGAGCATCGACGACCCGATCTCGACCCTGTCCGGCGGCAACCAGCAGAAGGTCGTCCTCAGCCGGGAGCTCGGGCGCGAGCTCAGCCTGCTCGTCGCGAGCCAGCCCACGCGCGGTCTCGACGTCGGCTCGATCGAGTTCGTCCACCGGCGCATCATCGCCGAGCGCGACTCCGGCACCCCGTGCATCATCGTCTCGACCGAGCTCGACGAGGTGCTCAACCTCGCCGACCGGATCGCGGTGATGTACCGCGGCCGGATCGTCGGGATCGTGCCCGCCGATACCCCGCGCGACGCGCTCGGGCTGATGATGGCCGGCGTGCCCGAGGACGAGGCGCTCGCCCGGATGGCCGACGGCACCGCCCAGACCTCCGTATCCCAGGCAGCCGAGGGAGATCTTCCATGACGCGCGAGACGCAGCCCGACGTTCCGCCCGCGGACGGCGCGCCCCCGGGCGGCACGCACGCGGGCGAGCAGCGACCCGCCGGCACGGTGGGCGCCCCGGCGACCGGGACCTCGGCGACCGGGCGGCCGCAGCCGGCCGACGGTCAGCGGACCCCGGCCGGGAACTCGCTCCTGCGCGACATCCTGTCCGGATCCTGGCTCGTCTCCCTGCTGTCCGTCGTCGTCGCCCTCGCGCTCGGCGGTGTGCTCATCGCGGCCGCCGACCCGGAGGTGCAGGCGACCCTCGGCTACTTCTTCGCCCGGCCGTCGGACTTCTTCATCGTGGCGTGGCAGACGGTGTCCGAGGCGTACACCGCGCTGCTGCGCGGCTCGATCTTCGACTGGCAGGCGACGAACGTCACCCGCGCGGTGCGGCCGCTCACCGAGTCGCTCGTCGCGGCGACCCCGCTCATCCTCGCCGGCCTCGGCATCGCGCTCGGCTTCCGCTCCGGTCTGTTCAACATCGGCGGCCAGGGCCAGGTGGTGCTCGGCGCGATGTTCGCCGGCTACTTCGGCTACGCCCTCGGGCTGCCGCCGGTCATCCACTTCCTCTTCGCCCTCGTCATGGCGGCGGTCGGCGGTGCGATCTGGGCCGGCATCGCCGGTGTGCTCAAGGCGCGCACGGGCGCGAACGAGGTCATCGTCACGATCATGCTCAACTCGATCGCGGGCTACCTCCTGTCGTACCTGCTCACGCAGACCTGGTTCAAGGGCACGAGCTCGGCGAACCCCGCGTCGCGCGCGATCTTCGCGACTGCGGAGCTCCCGGCCCTGCTGCCCGCTCCGTTCCGCCTCCACCTCGGCTTCGTCGTCGCGATCCTCGCGACCCTGTTCGTGTGGTGGCTGCTCGAGCGCTCGACGCTCGGCTTCGAGTTCCGGGCGGTCGGCGAGAACCCCGACGCGGCCCGGACCGCAGGCATCTCGGTGGGCCGGGTGACCGTGCTCGTGATGATCATCGCCGGTGCGCTCGCCGGCCTCGGCGGCGCGGCCCAGGTGCTCGGCACCGAGGGCAAGCTCACCGGCGGCGTCGCCGGCACCATCGGCTTCGACGCGATCACCGTCGCCCTGCTCGGCCGCTCGCGACCGCTCGGCACGTTCCTCGCCGGCCTGCTGTTCGGCGCGTTCAAGGCCGGCGGCTACCTCATGCAGTCGCAGACCGGGACGCCCATCGACATCGTCCTCGTCGTGCAGTCGATCATCGTTCTCCTCATCGCGGCGCCACCCCTGGTCCGCACGATCTTCCGACTCCCCGCCCCGGTGAAGAAGGAGGCAGCATGAGCACCGTCGCACCCGACCGGAACCCGCAGCCCGGTGATCCCGGCGACGCCCGTCCCGGTGCCGCAGGCCGAACCGCCGCGCCGCTCACGCCCGTCGCCTGGAAGTACCCCGTCGTCTACTCCGTCCTCGCGCTCGCCTCGCTCGTGGTCTTCGGGCTGCTCGCGACCGGCGGCCGAGTGACCACGTTCGCCTTCGCCAGCCGCTCGGACCTCTTCACCATCCCGCCGCTCCCGGTGCCCTCGAAGGCCACCGGCATCGCCGTGGGCATCGTGCTCCTCGTCATGGCCGGGACCTCGGTGTGGGCCGCGCTCGGGAGGCGCCGCCTCGGCGTGTGGTTCCCCCTCGTGTTCGGCCTCCTCTTCGTGTTCGCATTCCTCACCTGGTCGGCCGCCGGTGCCGGGCGGATGCCGCTGACGGCGCTGCTCGCCGGTGCGCTCGCGCTCTCCGTGCCGCTGATCTTCGGTGCCATGTGCGGCCTCGTCGGGGAGCGCTCGGGCATCATCAACATCGCGATCGAGGGCCAGCTGCTCGCCGGCGCGTTCCTCGCCGCGGTCGTCGCCTCCGCCCTGCAGAACCCGTACGCCGGCCTCGTCGCCGCACCGCTCGCCGGGGCGCTCGTCGCCGTCGTGCTGACGTTCTTCGCGGTGCGGTACTGGGTCGACCAGATCATCATTGGCGTCGTGCTCAACGTGCTCGTCATCGGTCTGACGAGCTTCCTGTTCTCGACCGTCCTCACCCAGGACCCAGAGACGTGGAACGCCCGCCAGCAGCTGCCCAACCTGCCGATCCCGCTGCTGTCGGACATCCCGGTGCTCGGCCCGGTGCTGTTCAACCAGAACATCCTCGTGTACCTCATGTACGCCGTGGTCGCCGCGCTCCAGATCTTCATCTTCCGCTCGAAGTGGGGCCTGCGGATGCGCGCGATCGGCGAACACCCCAAGGCGGCCGACACCGTCGGCATCAACGTCAACCGCAACCGGGTGCTCAACACCCTGCTCGCCGGTGCGATCGCCGGGCTCGGCGGCGCGTTCTTCACGATCGGCTCCGGGCTGGCGTTCGGCAAGGAGATGTCGGCCGGACAGGGCTACATCGCGCTCGCCGCGATGATCCTCGGCAAGTGGAACCCGATGGGTGCGCTGTTCGCCGCGCTTCTGTTCGGCTTCTCGAAGAACGTCGCGAACGTCCTGTCCGCGATCGGCACCCCGGTCCCGTCACAGGTGCTGCTCATGCTGCCCTACGTCGTCACCGTCCTCGCCGTCGCCGGATTCGTCGGCCGGGTCCGGGCGCCCGCCGCCGAGGGCAAGCCGTACATCAGCCAGTGAGGCTCCCGACCCGGGGCCGCGCGAGGCCCGGGTGCCCGCCCGAGTGCTCGATGATCGAGGTGAGATCGAATGCGTGAATTCCCCGCCGAGGTGTGGGACCGGCTGGCGGACGCCGCCCGCGAGGCGGTGACCCGGGCCTACGCCCCCTATTCCGGGTACCCGGTGGGGGCGGCCGCGCTCGTCGACGACGGGCGCGTCGTCACCGGATGCAACGTCGAGAACGCCTCCTACGGGGTGGGACTGTGCGCTGAGTGCGGACTCGTCTCCGACCTGGCACGGACCGGCGGCGGGCGCCTCGTCGCGTTCGCGTGCGTCGACGGCAACGGCGCCGCGCTCGTGCCGTGCGGCCGGTGCCGGCAGCTGCTCTTCGAGTTCGGCGGACCCGAGCTCGTCCTCGCGATGCCGAGCGGACCCGCGCCGATGTCGGCCGTCCTGCCCGAGGCCTTCGGTCCCGACCACCTCACCGCCTACACACCCGACGAACCCCGCTGACGACCCTGCCGAGCACCTCCGCGGCGCGCCTGCACCGGCCGTCCCGGGGCGCCCCGGACCGCCTCGGCGGCGTGCCAGGCGCCCACTCGCGCTTCACCTGCGACAGATGTCCCGGAATCTGCGCGAATGCGGGACATCTCCCGCAGGTGAACGACCGAGCCAAGGTCGTGAACACCCCGTACCGCGCCGCAGTACGGCTGCCCTGCGCCACGGTGCGCCGGGCGCGAGGTCTGCCGAGGACGGCGCGCATCACGGCGATCGTCTGAGAAGATGAGATCCTACGTCCCACCGCCACCCACGCACGGTGAAAGGAACCATGCCGAACACCACTGGACAGCAGGCCCCCGGCCAGCAGGCCGCGACCCTCGAGGCCTTCGATGCCGTCGACGTCATCCGCACGAAGCGCGACGACTCCGAGCTGAGCACCGAGCAGATCGACTGGGTCATCGATGCCTACACTCGCGGGGCGGTCGGGGACGAGCAGATGTCCGCGCTCGCGATGGCGATCTACCTCAACGGCATGACCGCTGATGAGACCGCCGCCTGGACCCGCGCGATGATCGCCTCGGGCGAGCGGATGGACTTCTCGGGTCTTGACCAGCCGACGGCCGACAAGCACTCGACCGGCGGAGTCGGTGACAAGATCACCCTGCCGCTCGCCCCGCTCGTCGCCGCGTTCGGCGTCGCCGTCCCGCAGCTCTCCGGCCGCGGACTCGGACACACCGGGGGCACTCTCGACAAGCTCGAATCGATCCCGGGCTGGCGCGCGGACCTCGACGCCGAGGAGATGCTCGCAATGCTCCGCGACCCGGGTGCGGTGATCTGCGCCGCCGGTGCCGGACTGGCGCCGGCGGACAAGAAGCTCTACGCGCTGCGCGACATCACCGGCACCGTCGAGGCGATCCCGCTCATCGCCTCCTCGATCATGTCGAAGAAGATCGCCGAGGGCACCGGCGCCCTCGTCCTCGACGTCAAGGTCGGCTCCGGGGCCTTCATGAAGGACCTCGCCTCGGCCCGGTCGCTCGCACAGACCATGGTCGCCCTCGGCCGCGAGGCCGGGGTGGAGACGAGCGCGTTGCTCACCGACATGTCGACGCCGCTCGGACGGACGGTCGGCAACGCGCTCGAGGTGCGCGAATCCCTCGAGGTGCTCGCCGGCGGCGGGCCCGCCGACGTCGTCGACCTCACCGTCGCGCTCGCCGCGGAGATGCTCCGCCTCGCCGGGCGCGACACCGGTGAGGACGCGGTGCGCGATGCGCTGCAGGACGGCCGTGCGATGGACGTGTGGCGCACGATGATCGAACGGCAGGGCGGCGACCCGGACGCGGACCTGCCGCAGGCCACGGAGACCGAGACCGTGACCGCGGAGTCCGACGGCGTACTCATGGAGCTCGACGCGCTCGCGGTCGGCACCGCCTCATGGCGCCTCGGCGCCGGCCGCGCTCGCAAGGAGGATGCGGTGCAGGCGGGTGCCGGCCTCGAGATCCACGTCAAGCCCGGTGAGGCCGTGCGCGCCGGCCAGCCGATCCTCCCCCTCCACTCCGACGATTCCGCACGCTTCGGGAGGGCCCGGGAGTCGCTCGCCTCGGCGATCGTCGTCGAGCCCGCCGCAGAGGGCGCCGACGCCGCGGCAGAACCGATCGTCCTCGACCGGATCTCATGATCCGGCGCCCCACCGCCGTCCCGCACCGATAGGAGACCCCCATGACCTCACGCTCTGACGCCGCCGCGCTCATCGACCACACCCTGCTCAAGCCGGAGAGCACCGCCGCCGACGTCGCCGCCCTCGTCGCCGAGGCGCGCGAGCTCGGCGTCCTCGCCGTGTGCGTCTCGCCGAACGCGCTGCCGCTCCAGGACACCGGCGATCTCGTCGTCGCGACGGTGTGCGGATTCCCCTCCGGCGCCCACGCCTCCGCGGTCAAGGCCGCCGAGGCGCGGCAGGCGGTGGCCGACGGAGCCGCCGAGGTCGACATGGTCATCGACCTCGGGCTCGCGAAGGCCGGGGACTTCGACGGGGTCGAGGCCGACATCCGCGCCGTGGTCGAGGCCGCGGGCCAGGCGCTGGTCAAGGTCATCATCGAATCCGCCGCGCTCACCGACGACGAGATCGTCGAGGCGTGCCGCCGCGCGGAGGCCGCCGGCGCGGGCTTCGTCAAGACCTCGACCGGCTTCCACCCGGCGGGCGGCGCGAGCACCCACGCCGTCGAGCTCATGCGGAAGACCGTGGGGGACCGCCTGGGCGTCAAGGCTTCCGGCGGGATCCGGGACGCCGAGGCCGCCCGCGCGATGATCGCCGCCGGCGCCTCGCGCCTGGGCCTGTCCGGTTCGCGCGCGGTGCTCGACGGCTTCTCCTGATCCGGGAGCGGTGAGTCGGCCCAGGTGCCGACCTCCGCCGCTACAGCCCCAGGTACTCCTGCACCGCGCCCGCGAGCGCATCGAGCGCACGGCGGGTGCCGCCGATGACCTCGAGATAGCACTTGAGCTTGGGCTCCGTCCCGGAGGGTCGGATGATCACGCGGCCGCCGTCCGCGGTGAAGAGCGCCACGCCGTCGGTGGGCGGCAGGCCGTTGAACCTGGCCGCCATGTCGACGACGCGGGTCACCGCGGCCCCGGCGAGAGCGCTCGGCGGCGCACTGCGGACCCGGTCCATAGCAGCGGCGATGAGCGTCGTGTCCTCCATGCGGAAGGTCACCGGTGCGGTGAGGTGGACGCCGTCGCGCGCGCGGATGCGGTCGAGCTCGTCCTCGACGGTGCGACCCTCCGCGGCGAGTTCGGAGACCATCCCGGCGAACACGATCGACGCAGAGATCCCGTCCTTGTCGCGGACCGCCTGCGGAGCGACGCAATACCCGAGCGCCTCCTCATAGCCGAACACCAGGCCGGGCACGCGCGAGATCCACTTGAACCCGGTGAGCGTGTTCGTGTGCGCGAGCCCGTGGGCGCGTGCGACCGCGCTGAGCGCCTGGGACGAGACGATCGAGTTCGCGAGGACCGGGGCCGGTGCGTCCGGTGCCGGGGAGTCTGCGGAGAGGTCGTGTGACCCGGGCGAGCGGTGCGCGGCGGTGCGCGCGGCGATCCTCTCGCCGAGCAGGAGGCCCACCTCGTCACCGGTGAGCTGCCGGAACTCCTGCTCACCCTGCCCGCGCACCGGGATCGCGGCGCTGAAGCGGTCCGCATCGGGGTCGTGGGCGATGATGAGGTCGGCATCGACCCGGCCGGCGAGGTCGAGCGCGGCGTCGAGCGCGCCGGCCTCCTCCGGGTTGGGGAACGTCACCGTGGGGAAGTCGGGGTCGGGGGACGCCTGAGACACGACCACGTGGACGTCGGCGAAACCGCAGCGCTCGAGCGCCCGCAGTGCAGTGTCCCCGCCCACCCCGTGGAGGGACGTGAGCACGATGCGGACCGGCGCCGAGGCGCGCTCGCCCAGCGTGTCGATGTGGGCGAGGTACGCCTCGACGATGTCGGCGCCGGCGGTCTCCCACCCGGACTTGGCGCGCGGAGTGGCGGCGACGGAGGGAACCGCGGCGATCGCCTCGGCGATGAGCGCGTCGAAGGGCGGCACGATCTGTGCCCCGGCACCGTCGCGCGCGAGCCCGGGATCCTCGCCGGTCCGGCTGAGAATGGCGGCGAGCGGGCGCTCGCCGAGGTAGACCTTGTACCCGTTGTCCGCGGGCGGATTGTGGCTCGCGGTGACCATGACGCCCGCGTCGGCGCCCAGGTGCGTCACCGCGAACGCGAGGACCGGGGTCGGCAGGTGCGGGGGCAGGAGGACGGCCCGGCCGCCGGCCGCGGTGACGACCGCGGCGGTGTCACGTGCGAAGTCGGCCGAGCCGTGGCGGGCATCGCAGCCGATGACCACGGAGAAGGCACCCGCGTCGTCGGAGGCAAGAGGGGCGCCCGGGTCGGAACCGACCGCAGTGCACCCGGCGCCCACCGCGTCGTCGAGGAAGCGGGCGAGGCCGGCGGCGGCGCGGATGACGACCGCGCGGTTCATCCGGTTCGGCCCGGCCGCGATCGCCCCGCGCAGGCCCGCAGTGCCGAAGCTCAGGGGTGCGAGGAAGCGGTCCTCGAGCTCGGCGCGCGCCTGGAGGGCGGCAGTGGGCTCCGCGCCGCTGGGCTCGGCGCCTTCGGTGGCGGCGAGCAGGTCCGCGAGCTCGGCCCGGGTGGTCGGGTCGGGATCGTCGGCGATCCATTCGCGGACGATCCGGGCATCGAAGCCGCCGGTGAAGCGGTCGGCGACACGCCCCATCTCAGGCGACCCCGCCGTCCGCAGCGGACCGACCGGCGGCGGGATCCCTGCCGTCCTGACCTGCGGCGATCCGGGTGACGATCCGCGCGAGCAGGTCGGAGATCCGGGGACCGGCGGCCTGGCCGGCCTCGATGACCTCGGCGTGGGACAGGGCCTCCTGGGACACGCCCGCCGCGAGGTTCGTCACGAGGGAGATGCCGAGGATCTCGAGCCCGGCCTCGCGGGCGGCGATCGCCTCGAGCGCGGTCGACATGCCCACGAGCCCGGCGCCGAGGATGCCGGCCATGCGGACCTCGGCGGGGGTCTCGTAGTGCGGCCCGCGGAACTGGGCGTAGACGGCCTCGTCGAGGCTCGGGTCGATCTCGCGGGCGATACCGCGCAGGCGGGAGGAGTACAGGTCGGTGAGGTCGACGAATGTCGCCCCTTCGAGCGGGCTCGCGGCGGTGAGATTGAGGTGGTCGGAGATGAGCACCGGGGTGCCGGGCGCCCACGCGGGGTCGAGGCCGCCGCAGCCGTTGGTGAGGACGAGTGTCGAGCAGCCGGCCGCGGCGGCGGTGCGCACTCCGTGGGCCACGGCGCGGACGCCGCGGTCCTCGTAGAAGTGGGTGCGGGCGCCGAGCACGAGGGCGACCTGCCCGGTGTCGCCGATCCGGATGCTGCGGAGGGTGCCGCCGTGGCCGGCGACGACGGGGGAGTGGAAGCCGGGGACCTCGGCGGCGGGGAGCTCGGAGATCGTCTCGCCGATGAGGTCGGCCGCCTGGCCCCAGCCGGAGCCGAGGACGAGCGCGATGTCGTGGGATTCGACGCGGGCCGCGGAGTTGATGACGGCGGCGGCGCTGGCCGCGACGGCAGCGGGCTCGGTGAGCGCGGAATCGGTAAGCTGGGAGTCGGTCATGGGACGACACTACCGAATGGTCGGCGGCCCGCCGCTGTTCTCCTGCACGCCACCACGAGGAAGGTGACTCGATGACGATCCGCCCGTTCGCGCCCGGGGACGATCTCGCACTCAACGAGGTCCTCCACGACGCGTCGACCCCCGCGCAGCATGCCGCCCGCAACCTCTTCCGCGCCGATTCCGAATCCCCGGTGTCGCGCTGCGTGGTCGCCGTGCTCGACGATTCCGACGCGGGTTCGGGGAGCGGTGCCGGGGCCACGGACATCCTCGTCGGTGCGGCCGCGATCGCCGAATCGCCAGCGCACCCGCACCGCGCCTGGGTCCACGTCGAGGTGGCCGAATCCGAGCGCCGCCGCGGGGTGGGCAGAGATCTGCTCGCCGCCGTCCGCGAGGCCGCGGCGGGGACGACGCTCGCCGGCCTGCCGCTGCGGGCGCGCGTCGCCGCCGGTTCCGACGCCGAGGCGGCCGCCCGCGCCGCAGGATTCTCGCCGCTGTTCACCACGCGCGTGATCGAGGTGTCACCCGGTGCGCTCGGGGGACTGGGCGCGGACCGGCTCGAGGACTTCGAGGTGACATCGACGGGTTCGGTCGCGCTGACGCGGGCATTCGCCGAGTGGTATGCGGGGGTCAACCGTGCGGACCCGGCGGCGGAGATGACGATCGGCCAGGTCAACACCCGGTTCCTCTCCGAGGCCGCGGGCGCGCACGGGGCGGCGCTGCTCCGTGCACCCGGTTCGGGGAAGAACGGCGAGGTGACGACGTTCGCGGTGTCCTACGCCCAGCCGGAGGCCGGTGCTGCCGGTGCCCCGGGTGGCAGCGGGACGGCCGCATCGGGGGCCGGTGCCCAGGGGACTGCCGGCGGGGACAGCACCGGCGCCGAGGCGGGATCACCTCCCGCCGGGGGCTTCGCTGATGATCTGCCGGCCACTGAGCTCACGCTCGGCTCGATCTTCGACGCGCGAGCCGCGTCAGGGCTCGGCGCCGCTGCCGGGACGGACTCGGGAGATACGCGGGCAACCGCGGAGGACACTCCTCGACCCGATGCCGACGACCCGGAGTTCCAGACCGCCCTCGGTGATGCCGGGGTTCTGCTCGCGCGCCTGAGCGTGGAGACCCCGGTTGCGCTCGAGGTGACGAGTGAGATGCCGGTGCTCACCGCCCTCGTCGACGGCCTCCTCGAAGCCGGGCAGGCGCGGGTGATGCAGACGTACCTCACGCTCGGCGCCGGCTGAGAGCGTGGACACGGTCGTTGTCGTTCGGCCGTCGCGCGGAACGCGCGCTCGCCGGTCCCCGACGAGACATAGTCCGGCACGAAACCGGTGTTCTCCAGCGGAGCACCGTCCAGCAACCCCCCGGGTGTGCACGATGTTCGACCCCGCCGCGGAAACGGTGCATACACCACGTGCGTGGGGGCGCCCGGTTCACCCGACGTCGTGGACGATTCCCTGTTCGCGGGCGACGGTGGCCGGATCGGTGACTGCACTCATCCAGGGGTCAGGACGGTGGAGGAGCGCCATGGTCGTCCCCGGCATCGGTCCGAGCGAGCAGCGGAGCGACGTCCACCGGAATCGCCCTCTCAGCAGTGACGAACCACCCCCGCGTCCGAGGCCCGGGGACGAGAGGGAGCTCTCGCAGCCCGTTCTCGGCGAGCTCACCGGCAGTGCGCGCTCCGATGACGAGGGTCGGTCCCAGCCCGGGTGCTCGCGCCAGGGGCGAGCTGTATCCCGGGGAATGATGGAGCGGAAACCCTACGGCGCACGCCTCGGAGGTGAGAGCCCGCGCGACGAGTTCCGGGTCCGCGTGATGCGCTGCCGCGATGGCCATGAGCGGCTCGTCCCGACGGGTGCTGCGATCCCAGGCATCTGCGATCGCCTCGACGAGCACCGGGGTTCCGTCGGGGGTGCCGCGCACAGTGAGGACCGGCCCGTGGAGATCGGGGCTCCAGACGACGGGTTCACCACCGGGCCCCGTGCCGATCTCGACGCCGGTGGGGCCGGGGCCTGGTGCGTCGGCGGCCGGGAGGATCCAGGTAGGCGGCGTGAGTTGCGGGCTGCCGAACGTCTGTTCGTCGATCGTCAGAGGGATAGGGCGCTCCGCTGCGGAGGCCGGATCCTCCCCGTTGACGAGCTGAATGTCCGCGCCCTGTGTGCCGGCCGAGGTGACAGCAGGACCCAGCAGGACCGCGCGGCCGGGAGGCCACCGTCCGGCGAATCGGCGTGCGCTGAGACCCAGATGGCTCGCTTCGGAGGCTTCCGCAGGCGGGAAGATCAGGCGGGTGCGGGCGCGTGCCGCGAGGGGCGAATGCAGAATGCGGCGGCCTGCCGCGATGACGAATGTCAGCGGAGATTCGGGTGAGCCGGTGGCATGGGCGAGCACGGCTTCGAGTCGACTGAGTCGCCGCGTCCCCTCGATCGAGGATCGCAGCGCGTCATAGTCGTCGATGCAGACGACAAGAGGGTTGGAGCCGACACGGTTCTCGAGGGCTCCGAGCAGATGCTCGAGCGCCCAGGTGTCCTGGTGGGCGATGGACACGAACGATCCCCGCGCACGGTCGGAGTCGGAATGCGCGCGGCTCTCATGGTCCGCACACGGTTCCCTGGGGGATGCCGCTGCAGGCGACGCGTCACTTCTCGCATCACCGAGCGAAGCAGGTGAGAATCCGGGTGCCCGGGCGGGAGGGTCCGCACGGTGAGGCATCGGGCCGAGATGGACGACGTCTGCGCCTGCGGCCGCAGCGGCCGAGCCGAGTGTGTGCACCGCAGAGCTCATGCCGGATCCGCGGCCACCCGTGACGATGACGCAGCCGTCGCACACCGGGTTCCACTCCCATTCGACGGTGCGCTTCTCATCCGGGCGATCGATGGTGCCGAGGTGAATCGGACTGAGCGACGGGACGTGATCCGGCAGCGGTGGGCTGACCACCTGAGGGGGCGCCGGGTACGGAGAGGCACGGAGGAACTGCTGCGCGGCTGCGATGAGCCCCGGGACGGTCACACGGGCTCCCGCTCTGGCCGACGACCGCGGAAGATGCACGGTGCCCGACCGCTCATCGGCGATCGACGACCAGGTGAGGACCGGAGACTTCGCAGGAGCGCGGGGTGCATCGCTGTCCACCAGAGCCGCCCGGAAGAGCTCCGGCGCTCCGCCACGGCTGAGGTATGCGGCCCCGGGATCACCGGGAGGGAGATGTGCGGCCGCCTCCGTGCCGATCACCTCGATCGAGTCGGGGACATCCCTCACCCGGAGTGCGATCCGGAGGTTGATGTTCGCCCTCATCCGTGCCGTCACCACTCCGGCAGGTCGTTGGGTGGCGAGGATGAAATGGATGCCGAGCGAGCGACCGAGAGCGGTGAACGACTCGATCATCGCGGTTCCCTCCGGGTTGTCCTCGATGAGGGCCTGGAACTCATCGATGACGACGATGATCCGGGGGAGCGCGGGCGTGCCGCCGGATGCCTCGGAAGAGAGCTCATCGATGTCCGCCGCACCGCGGGCGGCGAGAATCCCCTCTCGGTGGAGGACTTCGGCTCGCAGACTGCGCAGAGCGCGCATCGCCATGCTCGGATCGAGATTGTGCACGAGTGAATCGACGTGGGCGAGACCGGCGAACGGCGCGAAGGTGGCGCCGCCCTTGAAGTCGATGAGGACGAAACGGACTTCATCGGGAGACAGCGCAAGGGCGAGCGAGGTGACCCAGGTGTGGAGGAGGACGGACTTGCCGCTGCCGGTGGTGCCGGCGACGAGAGCATGGGGGCCGTGCTCGACGAGATCGACGTGCAGCGTCCCGACGCCGGTCGAACCGAGAGGGACGCGCACGGTGCCGGGTCGCTGGGTGCGGCGGCCCGGCCACAGATCCGGGCCGAGACCGCCCTCGGAGGTTCGAGCACCGACAGGGATATCGACGAGATCGGAGAGTGAGCGGGGGAGCGGGGCGGCTCCTTCCGGAGGCCGTCGAGGTGTCACGACCTGGAGGAAGCGCTCGGATCGGAGTCTGCGGAGTACGATCGCTCCACTCGTGGGAACCGGGTGCCGGCCGGGGCGCTGGATCCGGTCGATGAAGAGTTCGCCGGAGGAATCGGCATCGCGGCAGACGAGCCGCCACCTCGGCCGATTCGATTCCTCGTCTCCGCTCGGCCGTGCAGCGGTGCTGGTCGGTGAACCCGCCGGGCACCGGATCTCTGCGGTCACGGCGTGCGTCCCGCCGGAGAGCGAGATGACGATCGGAGCTGCTGCTTTCCGCCCCACCGGAGCCGAGGGGACGCCGTTCCTTCCATCGCCTCGGATGTCCGTGGCGGGACTTGTCGCAGCACACGTGGAGTCGAGATCGGGAACCGCGGTCGCCTCGGTGCGGATCACCGGTCCGACCGCTGCGAGTTCGGGCATGATCCGACCCACCTCTGCACCGTGCACCTGGACCGGATGGTCGACTGCGAGAGCATCGGCGATGATGACGCGCACGACATCGAGCACGACCGGAGAAGTACCGACGATATCGAGATCTGCCGACGAGGGCCCGAAGATCACGACGGAGTCATCGACAGCGGGGTACAGGACTCCCTCGAACACGTGGCCGGCGATGCCGGAACGTCGGAGCAGACGTCCGATTCCCGGTGGGACGTCCGTGGATCCGTCCGGAGGACGCGCATCGAGCGGAACTTCGCGCGCGAGCTCTGCGCTCGCGCGTGGGCCGTCAGTCCCCGTCAGCGGAACCGATCCGTCGATCGCGAAAGCTCCCCGGAGCCCATCGAACGTCGGGTGTCCGCGGATCGCGACAGGGCTCAGCGCCGGCCCGTAGCCGAGGACGATGCATCCCCGCGCAGGGGGTGCAATCGAGTGCGCCGACCGCGATTCGTCGATGCAAGCCGACATCTCGCCGAGGAATCCGACGAGCGATCGCCGATAGTCGGTGACCGCGGTTCGCGACTCCCGGTGATGGCGGCGTCGCTCGATCCACCACCGCAGCACCGCGGTCACCGGGCCGGAGAGCGCGAGGATGATGAACCACCACATCCCGGTGACGGCGACGAGGATGATGCCGAGGACGAACGGCAGAAGGCTGAAGATCCACGAGGGCTTCTCCGGTGGGCGGACGCGCGGCGGTGCCGGCCAATCGAGGTCGAGCGGTTCGCACGTCACCGTCGGTCCGGGCGGCAGAACGGTGAGACGGGTGCACCCGATGGTCATCGCATGTCCCGAGTACCTCGAAAGTGCGACGTACGGCACCCTGTCGTCGGTGGATGAGAGGTCGAGGCCTCGAGGACCGTGGGTCACCTCCACCGGTGAGCGGCTGAGGAACGGGTCGGCGATCGGCAGTTCCGCTTCGAGCGTTCTGCCGAGCGTCCAGCTGCCGGGCGGTAGGAGCGAGGCGAATCCGGAGTCCGGACCGGCGGAGACCTCGAGTACTGTCGAGTGCCGCGACTGCGACGTGCCTGCGAGATGCAGCCCGAGGGAAGTGGGCTGCTCGCCGACGAGAACCGCGGTGCATGAAGAGCACCATGACTGCCAGGTGTCGTCCGGCTGCGGCGAGGTCCCGGCTGTTCCGTAGGGACGGCAGTCGGCAACGGTGAGATGCCGAGAGGGCCGTGGAGACGGGAGGTGCGACAGGCTCGAAGGTGGGGTGTCGGCCGCGGTCGAGCCGGGCGTGCTGGGGCACGGGTCCGCATCGAGGAAAGCGCCGAGCACAGTGCTGGCGGGTGCGTCTCCCGGTGCTTCGATCCGGAACGCCCGCACTCCGAACTCTCCGAAGACGAAGGCGAGGAGTGCAGGCATGGTGCGACGGTACGCACCCTGTGCCCCGGCCCGGAAAGCAGTCGGAGGGGCTGTGGACCGCGATCGGCCATCCACAGGAGACACCTACCAGACGCGGCCGTGTTATCCGCAGCGCACTGCCTGTCCGTGGATCAGGGGATCTGATCTCAGGGCATCGCCGGGAGCGCCTTCCGAGACCGCTCGTGCCTCGGGTCCCGGACGGTTGTCGGAGGTGACCGCCATTCACCCTTCGCGCAGTGCGCCGCGCGCTCGAGCGGTCGCGGACAGATCGATTCCGCGGGGGACGAAGGGGGAGAGGATCACAGGACGGTACCGAGTGGTCAGGATGATCTCGACGCTGCGACCGTCCGGAGTGCCGCCCTCGAGGTCGACGTCACGGAATCTCTCGGAGATGTGCGTCCGCCGCAGATACGTTCGGGCTTCACGCTGCACAGCGGCGTCGGTGAAGATGATCGCCGGATCGGAGCCGTAATCGGGTTCGAAGGAGTCGGCGGCGGCGAGCGCTGCGGAGTCGGCGAGGGCATAGAGCTTGCGGTGCGCGAGGTAGATGTCGGTGATCGCCGCGGTGAGGAGGACGAGGAGGAGCGCGATCGTCGCGAAGCCGATGGCCAGCGGCATCATGGAACCGCGGTCGTCGAGCATCATGCGGCGGACCGATGGAACCGGTCGCTGGTTCGACGGAGAGCTCCGACGCCGTTTCCCGCAGCCTCCGCCTTCCACGCGCTGCAACTCGGGGCGCATCCGAATCATCGCTCGGCACCGTCCGTCGAGTAGGGGGACACGATGTCGGAATGTGAGGCGCGCACGGTGATGTGCGGAGCCGATTCGCGCCCGAACAGAGCCGGCATACCGATCACCGGGATCCGTGCCTCGACGTGCGCGATCACTGTCGACCCGGCCTCGTCGCACGGCCCCCGGCACTCGAACCGGATCGTCCAGCGCGCGTCGTCCACCCCGAAGTCCTCGAAATGCAGACGTGCCATCTCCTGCGCCCGGGATTCGGCGGAGGCGGGGTATCGCGCGGCGGTGCGGGAGGCATTGATCGCCGATGCGTGCGTGGCGTAGGAGCCCGCCTGCACCTCGCTGAGGGAGAGCACGAGGTAGACGAGCGGGATGAGGAGGACGACCGAGGCGAAGATGAACTCGATGGGGGCCGAACCGCGATCGGCGGCGAGCTGCTCGGAACAGCCCGGCCGTGCAGAGGTCCTCGAGAAGCACCCCATCACCCGTCCACATCCTCGACGAGAGCGCGGCCGGACAGCTCCCACGACCCCTGCGGTCCCAGCAGTCCGAGCACCGGGATCGGAGTGGTGACGGTGACCACGACGATGCGGGTTCCCCCGGCCTCGGATTCGACGACCTCGATGTCCTGCGCGTACGCCTCGCCGATTCCCGCGGACACGAGAGCCCGGGTGAGCTCGGCTCCGTCCGAAGGCTGCTGATCCGCCAACCCCGCCTGCCGTGCCCCTGCGACCGCGGAATCAGTCACGGTGTTGCGCACGTGCAGAGCGAGTCCGAGTTGGAGCACCGATGCGAAGATCAGACTGAGGAGAGCGCTGACCATGACGAACTCCGCGATCGCGGAGCCGACATCGGCGCGAGTGTGCGCTCCGGGCAGGTCGATCGGGAGGGCGGCCGGCGCAGGCGGATGTGTGCGAGAGCCCCGGCCCGTTGCGCCGAGAGCGCTCCGACGCAGCGGGATCTCCTGATGCGGTGTCGGGGATGTAGTGACGGAGGACATGGATCAGCCCGCGCTGCGGACCTTGTTCATCGCATCCTCGAACATCGAGGTGAAGGCCTCGCCGGCGAGTGCCCACAGGGCGACGACGAGGGCGGCGGTCATCATCGTGATGAGGACCCACCCCGGCACGTCGCCGCGATCGTTCCGGGTGACACGGTGCGAGGTCTGCACGCGAGGATCGGGGGCGATAAGCGCGGTCATGACGAGGTACAGCCGGAGGAGGAAGCGGGAATTCATGATGATGCCTTTCTGCGGGAGCTGCTGACAGGGGAGTGGATTCGCGGGGCGGGAGGAGGGCAGTTGATCGGGGTCGACCGGACGGTTCCCGGGCGAGCGTCCGACCGGTGGTCCGCGGTATCGATGGAGGTCATGGGCGGTTCACCTCAGCCTGTGAGATCGAGGACGGCGAGCGAGGGGAACACCGCGAAGATCACGGTGATCGGGAGCACGAAGAGGACGACGGGGACGAGCATTCCGACCTCCTTCTGACCGCTGAGCTCCATGAGATGCCGCCGACCGTCCTCCCGGACATCGGCCGCCTGGGCGCGCAGCACCTCCGCGAGCGGAGTGCCGCGGGATATCGCGACGGCGATGCCGTCGACGAACTGGACGATGCTCGGGATCGCCGTTCGGCGGCCGAGGTTGTCGAGGGCGTCGACGAGCGGCGTTCCGGAACGGGCCTCGGCGAGGGTGAGGCGGAGCTCTTCGCTGAGCTCGCCCGTCGTGCTCCGGCACGATCGTTCGAGAGCGTCGACGGTGCCTTCGCCGGCGGTGATCGAGAGGGCGAGGAGTTCGGCGATCGTCGGGAACTCGGCGAGGATCCGGACTTCGCGCTGACGGACCCGGCGGGTGAGGAGCCAGTCGTTGAGAAGATGCCCGGCGACCCCGCCGATGGCGATGATGAGGACGAAGGCGACCGGGTTGAATCCGCGGCCCACACTGACGAGTGCGGCCAGGCATGATCCGATGACGATGCCTCCGGCGATGATGAGGAGCTGCTGGGCGCGGAACTTCTCGATCGTCTCTCCGCGCCCCAGACGCGCGAGCCGCGAGGTCACACTCGCATCGGTCGTCAGCCGCGAGGCCAGCCACCGGCCTCCCCGGCGGACGGTCGACCGGATGAGACCGCGGATCCCCGAATCGCTCGGCACGGGTGGACCGTAGAGCTCGGCGACCCGGGGCCGGTCGCGCAGGTACGGCCCGACGCGGTCGTCGAGAGTGGGCCTGCGGAACACCGGAAGGCTGAGCACGAAGAAGGCGATCGACAGCCCGAGGACGAGGCCGCTGCCGATGATCGCCGCCGGGTTGAATGGGGTGAGGTGCTCCATGGCTCACCTCAGAACCCGCGGCTCGACGGGCAGCCGACCGATCCGCTTCATCAGACCGTAGGCGGCCGTCGACACGACCAGGCCGACGAGCAGGAGGACCGTCCCGGCGGCCGTGTTGTAGGCCTCGGCGGTCTGCGGACGCGTGGCGAGGAGAGCGAGCACCACCCACGGTGCGGTGACGGCGAGGCGTGCACCGGTGACCGTCCAGCTCTGCCGGGCCTGGAGTTCGGCGCGGGTCCGCGAATCGTCGCGGATGAACTGGCTCAGCGTCTTGAGCATCATCCCGAGGTCCGTGCCGCCGACCTCGCGGGTGACCGCCAGTGCGGCGACGATCTTGTCTGCGACGGGGTCGGCCGCTGCGATCTTGAACCGCTCGAGCGAGAGGGAGAAGGAGCCGGTGGCCCGGTACTCCTGGGCGAACACGGTGAAGAGAGGGCGGAGCTGCTCCGGTCCGCGCGCACTGAGCCCGCTGATCGCCTCCGGCAGCGAGAGCCCGGCACGGATGCCGGAGTGGAGATGGTCGATCGACTCCGGCCACAGGGTGCGCCGTTCGACCTGCCGGGATCTCGCGCGGTGCCGCACGAACGCGATCGGGGCGAGTGCTGCGAACAGTGCGAAGCAGCCGCTGATGCTCGTCGCACCGGTGAAGAGCATCGCGATGAGGAACGCGGCTCCCGCCGCTGCAGCGCTGATGACGGCGAGATGAGCAGGCGACGTCCGGGGGAACCCGGCCATGGTGAGGGCTTCGTCGAGTTCGACGATGAACCGCGGGCGGGGTCGTGTGCGACGCGGGGTCTCCCACATCGACCACCAGATGAGGAAAGCGCCGCACCCGAGCCCGAGGCCGCACAGAGCGCCCGCCAGCGATGTGCTCATGCGGCCTCCAGGATCGCGTGGATGTCCTTGCCGATCGCGGCGAAGCGCTCGCCGAGGTGGGTGAATCCCGCGCCGCGGGTGAGAGTGCCGTCCGGGCCGGTCTGGAACACGGTCTCGAGCTCGACGATGCCGCCTTCGAGACCACCGGGGATCGCGGCGATCTCCTCGACCCGTCGCTGTCCGTCGCGATCGAGCCGGAGGTGCACGATGAGGTCGATGCTGCCGGCGACGGTCGGAGTGACGAAGGTCGACCCGATGTTCGGCCCGGCGAGGAGCGGGAGGGTGCACAGCTTGGTGACGGCCGAGCGCGCTGAGTTCGCATGGATCGACCCGAGGCCCGGCAGGCCGCTGTTCATCGCGACGAGGAGGTCGAAGCACTCGGCCTCGCGGACCTCGCCGACGATGAGTCGGCTCGGCCGCATGCGCAGCGCCTCCTTGACGAGCTGCCGGAGTGTGATCTCACCGGTGCCTTCGAGCGAGGGCTGGCGGCACTGCATCGCCACCCAGTCACGCGCAGGTACGGTGAGCTCGAACACCTCTTCGCAGGTGATGACGCGCTCGCGTGCAGGGATCGACCCGGTGAGGGCGTTGAGCATGGTCGTCTTGCCGGCCTGGGTCGCTCCGGAGACCACGATGTTCGCACCGGCGATGACGGCTGCATCGAGGAAGATTGCGGCCTTCTCCGGCAGGGTGCCGTTGGCAACGAGGTCGCGCAGGCTCCGGGTGCGGGTGATGAACTTGCGGATGTTGACCGCCGGATGGGCGCGGGTGATGTCCGGGAGAACGACGTGGAGGCGCGAGCCGTCGGGCAGGGTCGCGTCGACGAACGGGCTCGACAGGTCCACGCGCCTGCCCGAGGTGCGGAGCATCCGCTCGATGAGGTCGGAGACCTCGTCGGCGGTGAGCAGGGTGGGGGTGAGCTCGCTGATGCCGCGGCGACTGATGAAGACGCCCTGGGGTGCATTGATCCAGATCTCCTCGACCTCGGGGTCGTCGAGGTACTTCTGCAGTGCGCCGAAGCCCGACACCTCGTCGAGGATCCGCCGGCCGGTCGCCTCCGGGTCCGCCAGCAGGGGGAGTGAGCCGGCGAGGGTGCGCTCGTCGTAGTCGTGGATCACCTGGAGGACGAGCTCCCGGGCCTGGGCGGGTTCCGTGCGCGGATCGATCCCGCGGGTCCGGATGAGTTCTCGGACCTCGGCGGCGATGAGCTCGGCTGCGTCCATGGTGGGTCCTGTGGGGATCGGGCGCTGAAGCGGTCGTCGGGTGGGGGATGCGGTCCCGGATGGGTGGCCCGGGCGGGTGGTGCGGAGGGGTACAGCACCCAAAGTAGACGAATCGAATCTGTCTGAACAGATCCGCGCGTCATTTTGTGGATAACTCGCGAGTAAGTATTTCGCGAGATCAGGACGGGTGCGCGGAACCGGATCGGCGCCGTTCCGCGCGCGCCTCAGGGTGGATCGACCGGGATCTGGTTTGCCGGCTCGTCACGCTGCCCGGCTGCGGCCGCAAGTCAACAACTCAGGAGTAGAGAGTCCCGAATAATGGGACTCGCATCCAGTGTTCTCTCAGTTTTCGTCTCGCAAGGCGGAACAGAGGCGCGTGCTGTTGAGAAAGTTCGCACAGTCGACCTAGCGTTCATTCCACTACTCCGATCTTCGATGCTCCTACAGTGTGAGAGCGGGCGGCGAAGGTCGACGATGCAGAGAGGCATGGTGATCGTCTGTGGCAGAGTCGCCCGCGACCCCGGCTCAGCAGTCCGTGACGCGCACGGCCGCCCCTGCCGTGCCTCCCTCCCGGGTCGACATCCTCGACACCACGCTGCGCGATGGCCTGCAGATCGAGAAGACGATCGTCCCCACCGAGGTCAAGATCGCCCTCGGGCAGCAGCTCGCCGCCGCGGGCCTCACCCAGCTCGAGATCGGTGCCTTCGTCAACCCGAAGAAGGTGCCGCAGATGAGCGACACCGCTGAGGTGCTCGCCGGCCTCCAGCCGCTCGAGGACACCGGGGTCGACCTCTTCACGCTCGTCTTCAACCGGAAGGGCGCCGAGCGCGCGGCCGACGCCGGAGCGAAGAACGTCAAGCTCGTCATCTCCGCCTCCGAGGGGCACTCGCAGGCGAACTCCGACTCCTCGATCGCCCAGGCCGCCGACCGCCTGCTCGACGCGATCGACGCGCTCAAGTCCCACGGCATCCGCTACGACATCGCCACCGCGGTGAGCTTCTTCTGTCCCTTCGACAGGATCACCGACGTCGACCGGCTCCTGCCGATCCTCCGGACCTTCGTCGACGCCGGCGCCCACGGCATCGGACTGGCCGACACCGTGGGCAACTCGAACCCCGGCCTCGTGAGCCGCACGACGGCCGCGGTGCTCGCCGAGTTCCCCGGCCATCCGGTGAATCTCCACCTCCACGACACGTACAACTTCGGGATGGCCAACGTGTTCGCCGCGCTCCAGCTCGGCGTCAGCCACTTCGACGCCGCGATGGGCGGACTGGGCGGCTGCCCGTTCGCCCCGGGCGCGGCCGGCAACATCGGCACCGACGACCTCGTCCACCTCCTCCACCGGGAGGGCGTGTCCACCGGGGTCGACGTCGACCGCCTGGCCGCCGTGCGCGCCCCGCTCACCGAGGCCGTCGGGCACCCGCTCACCTCGAGCCTGTCCTCGATCCCGGCCACCCCCTCGGAGCTGCTCGCACCCCTGCCCGCCCGGACCGCAGGCGGTGCGGCATGAATCTCTCCCTCGAGGGGATCCGCGTCGTCGAGATCACCCACATGGTCATGGGGCCGAGCTGCGGCATGATCCTCGGCGACCTCGGGGCCGAGGTCATCAAGGTCGAGCCCCGCGGCGCCGGCGACAAGACCCGCTACCTGCCCGGTTCCGGGTCGGGGCTGTTCCCCACGTTCAACCGGAACAAGAAGAGCTTCCAGGCCGACCTCGACGATCCGGCCGACCTCGAGGTCGTGCGCGAGCTGCTGAGCACCGCGGACGTCCTCGTGGAGAACTTCCGGACCGGCAAGATGGCCGCGTACGGGCTCGACCACGCCACGCTCAAGCAGACCAACCCCGGGCTCGTGTCCTGCTCGCTCAAGGGATTCCAGCCCGGCCCCTACGGGGACCGTCCCGCCCTCGACGAGGTCGTCCAGATGCTCGGCGGCCTGGGCTACATGACCGGTCCTCCCGGACGCCCGCTGCGGGCCGGCGCCTCGGTCAACGACATCATGGGCGGCATGTTCGGCGTCATCGGGATCCTCAACGCCCTCATGGTCCGCGCGCGTACCGGCGAAGGCGCCGAGGTGACGAGCTCGCTGTTCGAGAACAACGCCTTCCTCGTCGGCAGCCACATGGTGCAGAGCGAGATCACCGGCCAGGAGGTGCAGCCGATGCCCAACCGCGAGGCCGCCTGGGCGGTGTACGACATCTTCCGCTCCGCCGAGGACCAGATGATCTTCGTCGCCGCAGTGAGCGACACCCAGTGGGCGGTCCTGTGCGAGGTGTTCGGCCTCACCGAGCTGTCCGCCGACCCCGCCCTCGCGGTCAACGCCGAGCGCGTCGCCCAGCGCGACCGCATCCACACAGTTCTCCAGAACGCCCTGTCCGCTCTGCCGCTGTCCCGCATCGAACAGATGTGCGACGCCGCCGGACTGCCCTACGCCAAGGTCAACGCACCCAGTGACCTCGCGGAGGACCCGCACCTGCTCCAGACCGGAGCCCTGGTGCCGACCCGGATCCCCGGCGGCAGGGAGGTGCTCGTGCCCCGACTGCCCCTGGCGATCGACGGCGAGCTCCTGCCCAAGCGCACGGACGTGCCCGCCCCCGGCGAGCACACCGCGGAGATCCTCGCCTCGCTCGGCAGGTGAGGGCGCCGGCTCCACCCATCACGCACCACCCGTACACGGACGAAGGAACCATCATGAAGTCGACGAAGATGTCTCGCCTCACCATCGGCGCCGCGGCGCTGTCCAGCCTCGCCCTCGCGCTCGCCGGCTGCCAGTCCGGCGATTCGGGCGGCTCCGGCGGAGGGGGCGGCAACTACCCCTCGAAGCCGATCAACGTCAACGCTCCCGCCGAGCCCGGCTCCGGCTGGGACACCACCGCGCGCGCCATGGTGCAGACGCTCGAGGAGGACGGGATCGTCGACGTGCCGCTGCCGGTGCAGAACAAGCCCGGCGGCACCGGCTGCTCGTGGCTCACCGAGATGATCAACAACCACGCCGGCGCGGACGACCAGATCGCGATCTCCTCCCTGGCCAACCAGACGATGAACAACCGCGGCCTGTGCGAGTACGGGCCGGACGATGCCACGATGATCGCCACCCTCTACGTCGAGAACTTCATCGTCGTCGCCCCGCAGGACGGCGAGATCACCGACATCGACGGCCTCATCAGCGCCCTCGAATCCGATCCGCAGGCCGTGCCGATCGCCGCCGCCGGTGACGACCGCCTGCCCTTCGCACTCCTCGCCGACGCCGCCGGGATCGCCCCGGCCGACCTCAACTTCGTCGACTACGAGGGCGGCGGCGAGCAGACCACCGCGCTGCTCAACGGGGACGCCAAGGTCGCGATCGCCGGCCTGAGCGAGTTCCGCGCCACCCTCGAGTCCGGCGACCTCGCCGGTGTCGTCTCCTTCGCACCCGAGCCGCTCGCCGCCCCGTTCGACTCCGTGCCGACCGCCGTCGACTCCGGATACGACGTCACGCTCGCCAACTGGCGCGGCGTGTACGGCCCGGCCGACATGCCCGAGGAAGCCGTGACCTACTGGGAGGAGACGCTCCAGGAGATGGTCGAGTCGCCGTCCTGGCAGGAGACCGTCGAGAAGAACCAGTGGTCGCCGGAGTTCCTCACCGGTGAGGAGATGGAGACCTACATCTCCGAGGCGGATGAGACCGTCGCCGAGGGCGTCGAGAAGACCGAGATCGGAAGCTGAGCATGACAGCAGCACCCGGGTCGTCCCCGCGCCCGACCGCGAGGAAGGTCGACCGCTCCGACCTCGGCGCGGGGATCGTCGTCGCGCTCGTCGGGATCGCGTTCTTCCTCGAGACCCTGCGGATCAAGCGCACCGGCGACGTCGTCGGACCGGAGACCCTGCCGGCGATCGTCGGCATCGGTCTGCTGATCCTCGGCGTGCTCCTCGCGGTGTCCGCCTTCCGGAAGCACCGGGCCACGCCCGAGGAGCTCATGGAGCGGACGCTCGCCGACACCGCGGACCCGGAGTCCGCGGACGGCGACGCGCCGGCCGCGCCGCCGGCGCCGGTGTCGACCCGGGTGCTGCTCAACTTCGCCGTCTTCTTCGGCTACCTCTTCATCTTCATCCCGGTCGGGTTCCTGCTCTCCACGGCGGTGTTCCTGTTCGCGATGACGACCCTGTACAACCGACGCAAGTGGATCCGGAACCTCGTGTTCTCCGTGGTCTTCTCCGCAGTGATCTACTTCGCCTTCAAGAACGGACTCGGCGTGTACCTCCCGCCGGGGATCCTGGGCTAGGGGAGGACCGACATGGAAACGCTCCAGAACCTCGGCGGCGGCTTCGCCGAGGCCATCCAGCCCATGAGCCTGCTCTTCGCGCTGCTCGGCGTGCTGCTCGGCACCGTCGTCGGCGTGCTCCCCGGGATCGGCCCGATCAGCGCGATCGCGATCCTCATCCCGGTGTCGTTCGGGATGGAGCCGGTCCACGGCCTCATCATGCTGTGCGGCATCTACTACGGCTCGATGTACGGCGGCTCGATCACCGCCACCCTCATCAAGACCCCCGGCGAAGTGGCGAGCGCCGTCACCGCGATCGACGGCTACGAGATGGCTCGCCGCGGACGTGCGCGTGCCGCACTCGCGACCGCCGCCATCGGCTCGTTCATCGCCGGCACCCTGGCGATCATCGGCCTGTCGTTCCTGTCGCCGGTCCTCGTCCAGGCCGCCCGGATCTTCGGCGCCAGCGAGTACTTCCTCCTCATGCTCATGGCGCTGCTCCTCGCCTCGTCGATGTCGACGGGCTCGCGGATCAAGTCGCTCGTGTCGATCCTCATCGGCCTGGGCGTCGGGCTCATCGGCCTCGACTTCCAGACCGGGCTGCCGCGCCAGACCTTCGGGCTCGACGTGCTCCGCGACGGGATCGACTTCACGATCTTCGCGATGGCGCTGTTCGCGATCCCCGAGGCGATCCGGCAGCTGTCGATCGCCTTCGCCCCGGGCACCGACGAGATCCAGAAGATCGAGTCCGGCCCGTGGATGACGAAGGACGACTGGCGCCGGTCGGCCGCACCCTGGGGCCGCGGCTCCGTGCTCGGGTTCATCATCGGCGTGCTGCCCGGCGTCGGCCCGTCGCTCGCGTCGTTCATGTCCTACATCATGGAGAAGCGGATCTCGAAGACCCCCGAGCGGTTCGGCAAGGGCGCGATCGAGGGCGTCGCCGGCCCCGAGGCGGCGAACAACGCCGGCGTCGGCGGTGCGATGATCCCGCTGTTCAGCCTCGGCATCCCTGGTTCGGCGACGACTGCGCTGCTGCTCTTCGTATTCACCATGTACGGCCTCCAGCCCGGCCCGCTGCTGTTCGAGCAGGAGTCGACGCTCATCTGGACGATCATCGCGAGCATGTACATCGGCAACATCGCGCTCGTCGTGCTCAACCTCCCGCTCGTCGGGATCTTCGTCAAGCTCCTCAAGCTCCCGCCGGAGCTGCTGTTCGGCGCGATCCTCGTCCTCGTGTGCGTGGGCACCTACGCGATCAAGTTCAGCCTCACCGGCATGCTCATGCTCGGGGTGTTCGGCGCCATCGGGTACCTCATGGAGAAGTTCGGGTTCCCTCTCGCCCCGGCGATCCTCGCGCTCGTCCTCGTGCCGCTGCTCGAGGACAACTTCCGCCGCCTGCTCCAGATCTCCGGCGGCAGCCTCATGCCCTTCGTCACCCGCCCGGTGTCGCTCGCGCTCGTCATCGCGATCGTGCTCGGCATCGTCGGTCCGATCATCCTCCGCGCTGTGCTGCGCCGCCGCGCCGCCCGCTCCGCGGTGTCGGTGTGAGAGGCGGGGGACGCCGCAGATGAGCGCGGTCGGGGTGATCGACAAGTGCGCGGCGATCCTCGGGCTCATCGCGGGCAATGCGCTGTCCGGCGCCGAGGTGTGCGCGCGGCTGGGCATGTCCCGCTCGACCGGCTACCGGCTGCTCCAGGCGCTCGAGGAGCACCGGTTCATCGAGCGAGGGTCGTCGGGCGACTACGTGCTCGGCCCGTTCCCGGCGAACCGGCCCACCGCGGACGTGCTCGAGGTGCTCACCTCGATCCGCAACCTCACCGGGGAATCGGTGCAGCTGTGGATGCGGCACGGGAACGTCCGGGCGTGCGTGATCTCCGTCGAATCCCGCAACGAGCTGCGGATCTCCAAGAACGCCGGGTCGGCGCTGCCGCTCGCCGAAGGCGGGTCCGCCGCGCTCGCCCTGCTCGGCCCCCTCGACGGCACCGAGCTCTACCTCACCCGGCAGGCGCGACGGGCCGGCACCGGATCCGCGAGCGTCGCGTTCGCCGCCGGGGACGACGCGCTCGCGGTCTGCGTGTCCTTCCCACTGGCGCGCATGCCCGCCGACATCGAGAGCGACATCGGGATGCACCTGCGGCAGGCCGCCACCGTGCTCGCCCACAGCCTCACCGGCAGCGAATCGCTCGAGGTGCTGCGGGCGGTCGCCCAGGCCGCGACCGTGCAGTAGCGGCCTGCGGCTAGACTCCCGGCATGGCGAAGAAGCAGACACTCCCGCGGGACGTGGTCACCGCCGTGCTCGCGACCGCCGATCCCGAGGAGCAGCTCGCGCTCCTCGCCGGATACAGCGCGGACGCCGCCATCGGGTATTCCAAGGACACGCTCCTCGGGACCCGGGGCTGTTCCGCGGAGCTCGCCCGGAGGCTCGTCGCACTGGGTGCGACCGTGAATGCGCGCAACCGGCACCAGGCCACGCCGCTGCATTCCCGGGCCGGCGGCTGGGACGACTCCGCGGCCGTGCTCCTCGAGCTCGGAGCCGACGTCCATGCCGTCGACGCCGCGGGCGCCACCCCGCTGCACGCGGCCGCTCAGCGCTCCCAGCCGGAAGCCGTCCGGCTCCTGCTGGCGCACGGGGCGCAGGTGGACCCCCGGGACTCGCGCGGCCGGACTCCGCTCGAGGTCGCCCTCCGCTTGGCCCGGAACACCGACCTGCCGGGGACCGTCGTGGTCGCCGAACTTCTCCTCGCGGCCGGGGCCGCGCGCACTCCGGAGATGCCCGCGGCGGTGACGAAGCTCGGGCAGGCCTTCGAGTTCCATCGCACGGATTCCGAGTTCTTCCGTTCGGTCGAACCGGCACTCCACCGTCTGTGCGCGATGTTCGGCGTGGAACCACCGGTGCGCCGCGTCCTGCACGACGGCACCGCGCCGATCGTCATTCCGATTGACGTCACGATGGGGGAGCGGTTCCGGTACCTGTGGGACCGCCTGGTGCCCGGATCCGGGGCCGCCGCCACGCTGCAGGGAGAGCTCGTGCGGATCGTCGGGCGCCTCGGACACGAGATCCTCGGCAACGGCGCGGCCAACTGGGACGCCGATTTCACCGCGATGGTCGACGCGGTCCCGCGGATCCTCGCCACCGGTGCGCCGCCGCCTGCGGCCGAGGTGGACCGGGTCCTCGCGGCCGCCGGTCCTCTCCGAGCGGGACGCGCCGACGGCGGCGTCATCGGCCTGCTCGAGAGCGCGGCCGTCCACTGGATCGAGGCGAACCCGGAGCCGATTCCCACCGGTCGCGCCTTCTGCGCACGCTGAGGCGGCACGGTGCGCATGCACTAGGCTGGAGGGACTATGGCCACTGACTTTCCTTCCGAGATCGCTGCCCTGCAGCAGACCTTCGCCTCGATCCGCGAGGTGTCCGACGTCGACCAGCTGCGGTCCGAGGTGAATGAGCTGACCGAAGCCGCCGCCGCTCCCGATCTGTGGGACGACCCGGAGGCCGCCCAGCAGGTCACCTCGAAGCTCTCGCACAAGCAGGCGACCCTGGAGAAGCTCGAGCGCTTCGACTCCCGCATCGAGGACGTCGAGCTCCTCGTGTCCATGGCCGAGGACGAGGACGACGCGGAGACCCTCGCGGAGGCCGAGGCGGAGATCGCGAAGCTGCGCCGCGAGCTCGGCGCCCTCGAGATCTCCACGCTCCTGTCCGGGGAGTACGACGAGCGCGCCGCGGTCATCACCGTGCGCTCCGGAGCCGGCGGCGACGACGCCACGGACTTCGCCCAGACGCTCGCCCGGATGTACGTCCGCTGGGCCGAGTCGAAGGAGTACGGCGTCCAGGAACTCGACACCTCCTACGCCGAGGGCGCGGGAGTGAAGTCCGCGACGATCCAGGTCAACGCGCCGTACGCCTACGGCACGCTGTCCGTCGAGGCCGGCACCCATCGCCTCGTGCGGATCAGCCCCTTCGACAACCAGGGCCGCCGCCAGACCTCGTTCGCCGCGGTCGAGGTGGTCCCGCTCATCGAGTCGAGCGATCACGTCGACATCGACGAGAACGACCTCCGCATCGACGTCTACCGGTCCTCCGGCCCCGGCGGGCAGTCGGTCAACACCACCGACTCCGCGGTCCGCATCACCCACGTCCCAACGGGGACCGTGGTGAGCATGCAGAACGAGAAGTCCCAGATCCAGAACCGGGCCGCCGCGATGCGCGTCCTCCAGTCCCGTCTGCTCCAGCTCAAGAAGGAGCAGGAGGCGGCCGAGCGCAAGGACCTCGCCGGCGACATCAAGGCGAGCTGGGGCGACCAGATGCGCTCGTACGTCACCCACCCGTACCAGATGGTCAAGGACCTCCGGACCGGCTACGAGGTCAACAACCCGCAGGCGGTGTTCGACGGCGACCTCGACGGCTTCCTCGAAGCCGGCATCCGGTGGCGCAAGGAGGAGCAGAAGGCCGCCGAGGCGGAGGCCGCCTCTCCCTGATCGGTGTCGTCCCGCACCGGCAACGGTGCAGGCGGCAGACGACGGTGCCCCGGATCGATGGGATTCGATCCGGGGCACCGTCGTGTTCGCCCGCCGCAGCGGTAGGGCTCCGTCAGACGCTGGACCCGGAACTCGTGGGCCGATCGTCGCCGGTGCCGTCCGTGGGGGTGTCGTCGCCCTCGGTGGTGTTCGCCGCGGGCACACTGTCCTCGGTGGTGGTCACGGTAGCCTCGGTCGCGTCCACGGTGTCGGCGGTGCGCGTGTCCTCGGCCACCGGGGCGCCGTCGGCGGTGATGCGGTCGGCCGGGGCACCGGTCTCGGTGCGCGTATCGACCTCATCGACCGGCTCTCCGCTCGACTCCGCGGGCGCGGCATCGGCAGACGCATCCCGCTCAGTTTTGTCCTCCGGTGTTCCCGGGGTGTGTCGCTCGACCGGGGCGGTGTCGTCCCCGTCGATCGTCCCCTCGTCGAGCTCCGAGCGATCCTCTTCGCGCTCCGCGTGGGGCGTCGTCGAGTCGGTGATCTGCTGCTCGTCGGCGTGGGCGGGTGCGTGGGCCGCGTCCGCGTCGTCACCGACGGTGTCCGAGGCGCCCTTGACCCCCGAGCTGCTCACGTCGAGGCGCTCGTGGTCCTGCGGTGCGTCCGGGCCGCCGGGCTCCGTCGCCGCCGCCTGCGCGCCGGGGGAGTCGGCGTCGGCATCCGCCGGCGCTTCGTCGGTGTCGGCTGCAGCTGCCGCTGCTGCCGGAGCCGAGGCGTCCGCGCCGGGATCGGCGGTCGTATCGGTGGAATCCGGTGCTGCGGCCGCCGACTCGTCGGCAGTCTCATCGTCGGCAGCACCCTCTCCAACGGTCTCGTCGGTGGGGGAGTCGTCCGTGGTGTCCGGCCGGTCGTCTCCGGTCGCGTCCTCCGTCGTCGCACCCTCGGCGGCAGTGCCTTCGGCAGGTGCGTCTGCGGAATCCGCGGTCGCTGCTTCGGCGGCGTTCTCATCGGCCGTCTCCGGCGTTGCCGAGGAACCCTCGGCCGCTGAGGCCTCGGTGGAGGCGTCGACTGCTGCTGTGGATTCCCCGGCGGGCTCCGTGGCCTCCGTGTCGGTGTCGGCGGCCGTCTCCTCCGGTGCCGAGGCCTCCGGGGTGTCGGCCACAGCCGCGCTCTCGGCAGACTCGTCCTCGACGGAGTCCTCCTTCACCACTCTGTCCTCGGGGCTCGTGTCCTCGTCTGCCGCATCGCTCTCGGCAGCTGTCTTCTCCTCGTCGACAGGGGCGTCGTCCGCGGCAGCCGCCTCGGCGGTCGTCGTCTCTTCGGGAGCAGCGGCGTCATCCGCCGCGCTCGCCTCGGCGTCGGCGGCTTCCTCGGCGGCTGCGGTCTCCTCCGGCTCCTCCACCTCGGGCTCCGGCTCGGGCTCGGGCTCCGGGGGTGTGGGCGGGGTGTAGTCGAGGTTGTAGTGCGCGTAGACGCGGATGGCCTGCTCGTCGCTGAGCGGATCGGCGTCGATCGCCGGGGCCGAGGAGATCGTGCTCTTCCGGAAGGGCACCCACACGCCCGACTCGCTCACCGTGGCGGTGGCGAGCGGCATGAGGGAGTTCGAGCCGAACAGCCCGGTGTTCACCGCAACGATGTGCGCGGTGCCCGTGATGTCGTGATGGATGTGGGACACCCTGCCGGCCTTCCGGCTCGACACGTCGAAGACCACCGCATCGGTCAGCGGGTCGCGGACGAAGGTGTGCGCTTCCGACGCGCCGGAGCCGTTCTCGTCGTGGGCGGCGTCATCCTGTGTGGTGCCGGTGTCCTTGCTCATTCGGGCGCTCCTCGCGTCGGCATCGTTCCCTGTCATGTGGTGTGTCCCACTCTACGGCGGCGGGCCCGACTTGGGAACGCCGACCCCGCCCTGCGGGCGGTGCCCGAGCACGACGAAGGGCCGGTCCCGCAGCTGCGGGACCGACCCCTCGAGCGATCAGCGGATCAGGTCGCGAGGACCTGGGCGATCAGTGGCGGGCGTCGCGTCCGTCCACGTCACCGCGTCCGTCCACACCACGGGTGTCGGTTTCGACGTCGATCTGCTCCTTGTGGACCTCACCGGACACGGTCTCGGAGTCGGTCACGGTGCGCTTGCCGACGTTGACCTTCTCGGTCGCGACGGTCTCCTTGTCGACGACCGGGCGCTCCTCGCGGAGGGTGACGGTCTCGTCGGCTCCGCCCTTCGGATCGATCTTCCCGGTCCGCGCCTCGGCGGAGTTCGGGTCGATCTTCTCGCGCTCGACCACGAGCTCCTCGCGCTGGACGGGGACCTCGACCTGCTGGTTCTCGGTCACGACGCGCTTGCGCAGGCGGGCCTTGCCGGCCTCGCGCTGCTCGGTGCCGACCTTGAGGCGCTCCTCGTGGGCGACGACCTGCTCGCCCTCGACTCCGCGGCGGTCGCCGTCACGCACGTCGCGGCCACCGGCGTTGACGTCGCGGTCGGCGGCAACGCGGCCGTCGACGTCACGGCGATCGGCGTCGCGGTCGACGGTGCCGGCCGCACCTGCGGTGCCGGCGGCAGCGGTGCGGTCGGAGTCGACCCGTCCGTCGCGGTCGCCGTGGATGCGGCTGTCGCGGTCGGTGTCGACGCGGCCGTCATCGTCGTAGGACAGGCTGTAGTACTCGAAGATGCGACGCTCCTCGGCGGGATCGAGGTGTCCGTCGGCGTCGATGTTCGGCGCGTCCTTGATGAAGTCCTTGGTGAACGGGACGGTGAAGCCGTCCTCGGTCCGCGTGGCGGCGTTGAGCGGCACGAACGTCTCGTTGGTGCCGAACAGACCGGTCTTCACGGTGGCGAACTTCGGCTCGTCGGTCTGGTCGTCGAGGTAGACCTGGCCGATGGAGCCGACCTTGGAGTTGTCCTGGTCGTAGACCGTGGCGTTGTTCAGGCTGTCGAGATCGAAACGATCGTTCATGGATCTCATTCCTCTCTGTCGTGGTGCGTACTTCTTCCGGCCCGCCGTGCAGGCCCTGACCTCTTCACCTTCTCGCTTCCGCGGCCGCCGCGCCAGCGCAGAGGGACCATCTGCGCGATCTCAAGGCAACTTGGCAGTAGGAGTACAAGGAACCTTGATTCGTTATTCGCTTGCGCTCCATCTGATTGGGTGTAATCTTCTCTATCGCGCGCCCCGGGGTGGGTCTCCCGCGACACGGAGGCCCGGGGGAGCGGCCGCCACGACACGCGGGTCCGGGTTCGGTCAGCACCGCCCCGTGTCCCCGCGTCCCGGGTCGCGGGGACACGCCCCGGCCGTTCGGGCGCCGGGTCCGGCGATCCCGGTCGGATGCTCCGTATAGTCGGAGTGTTCCCCGTCCTCCAGGCGATTGAGATACTGCTGCGTGATCACCTTCGAATCGGTGACGAAGACCTATGATTCCAAGGCCGAACCTGCCCTCGACGACGTCTCCTTCACCGCCGAGGCCGGGGAGTTCGTCTTCCTCGTCGGCGCCTCGGGCTCGGGCAAGTCGACGGTGATCCGCCTCGTCCTCCGCGAGGAGGTCCCGACCCGCGGTCGGATCCGCGTGGCGGGGAAGTCGATCGTGCGGATGCCGTCCTGGAAGGTGCCCTACCTGCGGCGCAGCATCGGCACCGTGTTCCAGGACTTCCGCCTGCTGCCGAACAAGAACGTCTTCGACAACGTCGCCTTCGCGCTCCAGGTCATCGGCAAGTCCTCGGCGGCGATCTCCACCCTCGTGCCCGACGTCCTCGAGACCGTGGGCCTCCAGGGCAAGCACAAGCGGCTGCCCCACGAGCTCTCCGGCGGCGAGCAGCAGCGCGTCGCGATCGCCCGCGCCGTCGTCAACAAGCCCGGCATCCTCCTCGCCGACGAGCCCACCGGCAACCTCGACCCGATGACCTCGACCGACATCATGGATGTGCTCGACCGGATCAACCGCAACGGCACCACCGTCCTCATGGCCACCCACGACGGCGACATCGTCAACCGGATGGGACGGCGCGTCATCGAGCTGCGCGACGGCTCGATCGTGCGCGACGACGAGCGCGGAACGTACCAGGTGGGCGCATGAGGCTCTCGTTCATCTTCTCGGAGGTCCTCGTCGGCCTCAAGCGCAACGTCTCGATGGTCCTCTCCGTCGTCCTCGTGACCTTCGTGTCGCTCCTGTTCGTCGGTTCGGCGATCCTTCTCCAGATGCAGATCAACGGGATGAAGGACTACTGGTACGACCGCGTCCAGGTGGCCCTCTTCCTCTGCCCGCCGGACTCCGAGGTGCCGACGTGCGCCGCGGGCGAGGCGACCGAGGAGCAGAAGCAGGCGATCAGCGCCGCGCTCGACGGCGAGGACCTCGCGCCCTATGTCGAGGAGGTCCACTTCGAGGACCGGGCGATGGCGCATGCGCTGTTCGAGGAGCAGTTCGCCGGCACCTCGCTCGAGGGCACGATCCCCGAGGAGCAGATGCAGGAGTCGTACCGCATCAAGCTCACCGATGCCGAGCAGTACGAGATCATCAACGAGTACTTCTCCGCCACCCCCGGGGTCGAGGAGGTCGTCGACCAGAACCAGCTCCTCGACCAGCTGTTCTCGCTGATGAACGTCGCCACCGCGGTCGCGCTCGCCATCGCGGTGATCATGCTCCTATGCGCGGTGCTCCTCATCGCGACGACGATCCGCCTGTCGGCCTATTCCCGCCGCCGCGAGACCGGGATCATGCGCCTCGTCGGGGCCTCCAACGCCTTCATCCAGATGCCGTTCATCCTCGAGGGCGTCATCGCCGCGGTGATCGGTGCGCTGCTCGCCGCGCTCGTCCTCGGGCTCGTCGTGCAGTTCGGCGTCCAGGGCTGGCTCCAGGAGCAGGCCGCGAGCTTCGAGCTCATCTCCCTGGGCGACATCCTCCTCGTCGCCCCCGTCCTCGTCGTCATCGGCATCCTCATGGCCGGGGTGTCCTCCGTCCTCACCCTGCGCCGGTACATGAAGGTCTGATCGCATGATTCGCACCCGCTCCTGGAGCCGTACGCAGCACGGGCCGATCGCTCGCCTCGGCCGCCCGGCCGTGCCCGGCGGCGACCCGGTCGACCGCACTCGCCCGGGCGTCCTGCACCGCGCACGGCGGCGCACCGTCCTCGCCGCCACGGCTGCCGCGCTCACCGTCCTCCTGCCCGTCGCCGGCCTCGCCGCGAACCCGCAGGAGAAGAAGGATGCGGTCGACGAGCGCGTCGACGAGCTCACCCGCGAGTTCCAGGGGCTCGACGAGGAGCTCGCGCGGGTCATCGCGGAGAAGGAGGCCGCCGAGGAGGCGATGCCCGAGGCCGAGGACGCGCTGACCCGGGCCGAGGACGAGCTCGCCGAGGCGGAGCGCCACGACGAGGAGCTCGCCGCCCGCATGACCTCGGCGCAGAACGCGCAGGACGATCTGCGGACCGAGATCGACGAGGGCGAGCAGGAGCTCGAGGAGAGCCAGGGCGCGGTCACCCGGATCGCCCGCCAGGCCTATCAGAACTCAGGCGTGACCTCGGACCTCGCGCTGCTCCTGCAGATGGCGTCGAGCGAGAACGGCGCCCAGGGCCTGGGACGCGTGGACTCCGCCGTCCGCTCCCAGCAGCGGACCATCACCCGGCTGTCCGAGCAGCGGACGACGAACCGGAACAACCAGGACCGGCTTGACGCGATCGCCGTGGAGATCGAGGACCTCAAGGAGGAGGCGGCCGCCGCTGTGCTCACCAAGGCCGCTGCCGAACAGGATGCCCGGCAGCGCAAGACCGACCTCGATTCGCTCATCGACACCAAGGACCGGGCGTCGCAGACGATCGAGGACAACCGGGCGCGGACCGAGGAGGAGCTCGAGCGTCAGCGGGAGGAGCAGGAGCGCCTCGCCGAGGAGGTCGAGAAGTGGGAGCGGGAGGCCGCGGAGCGCGGCGAGACGCTGCCTGGCAACGGCGAGCTGCGCAACCCCGCGCCGGGGTATCCGATCACCTCGCCGTTCGGCTACCGCATCCATCCGATCACCGGTTCGCGTCGCCTCCACACCGGCACCGATTTCGGTATCCCGTGCGGGGATCCCGTCCGGGCGTCGGGCGACGGCATCGTCGTGTCCGCCGGCTGGGGCGGGGGCTACGGCAACCGCGTCGTGGTCTCCCACGGCAAGGTCGACGGGCAGAACATCGCCTCGACCTACAACCACAACACCCGCATCACCGTGCGCGCCGGGGACCGGGTCTCGCAGGGCGACGTCATCGCCCGGGCCGGCACGACGGGGTCGTCGACCGGCTGCCATCTCCACTTCGAGATCATGCAGAACGGCGCCTACGTCAACCCGATGCCCTTCATCCAGTAGGTCCGCCGCCGCGCACCGGGCCTGTACACTGGTGGATCTGTGCTCGGCACCGGAACGGACCGGCCGTGCACCCAGCGCAGGCGCCGAACCGGCGCACGGAATCAGCCCGGGAGGAGGGACATGGCCAAGGGAAGCGGGAAGAAGGCGGCCGCCGCAGCGCCGAAGACCGGCGGCAAGGACTCGATCACGACGATCGCGCGCAACCGCAAGGCGCGCCACGACTACCACATCGAGGACACCTACGAAGCCGGACTCGTCCTCACCGGCACCGAGGTCAAGTCCCTCCGCGAAGGGCGCGCATCCCTCACCGACGGGTTCGGCCTGATCTTCCAGGGCGAGGCGTGGCTCGAGGGCGTCTACATCCCCGAGTACCTCCAGGGCACGTGGACGAACCATGCCGCTCGACGGAGGCGGAAGATGCTCCTCCACCGGGACGAGATCCTCAAGATCTCCCACAAGCTCAAGGAGTCAGGTCGGACCCTCGTGCCGCTCGAGCTCTACTTCGTCGGGTCGCGGGTCAAGGTCGAGATCGCGGTGGCGCGCGGCAAGAAGGACTGGGACAAGCGGCAGGCCCTGCGGGAGAAGCAGGATGCGCGCGAAGCACAGCGGGCGATGTCCCTGCGACGCAATATGTGACCAGCTGCACCCTGTGGGAATTGCTGTGGACAACCGCGTGTATCAGGCCTGCGAGATGATGTCCACTTTCGAGCCGGTTGTCTGTCCTACCTCTCTCACCTGCAACGATGATGGTTCTCCACAGGGAGTGCCATGAGATGTGCAGAACCCGGGATGAACTGTGGACGACGGTGTGGAAACCGCGCGGATCCGCGGATCGCGGGGCCTCGGCGCTCGGGTTCGATTGCTCGGTTCGAGCGGCTGGGTCTGGGAGCTCCGAGGCCGGGTGCTCGCGGCGCGGGAATGAAAGTGGACGGCCGGCGGTTGTGAGGAGTAGCATCAGCAGTCCGGCTCGATGGCTGTGCGGGTTCGCTTCCGTGCAGGCGCGGCCGGTGTGGTAACTGAATAAGGGGATGATCGGTTTCGACGTCGGACATGGCGTCGGGAGAAGCGGGCCGAGAATGCAGAGTCAACTCGTTAATGTCCTCTGCAAAACAATAGGTGCTAAATCCAATAACCGCACCGATTTCGCCCTCGCCGCCTGATAGCGCGAGCTGCGAATCCGTCAGCCTAGAGTTGCTTCCGCTCTAGCTCCTGGCGTCAGCAAGGAAGCCACTGCTGCCGGTACATGTTGGGGGTGCCGGCGGGACTCTTACTCAACTCCGTTCGTTGGATCACGTGTTCGTGCGATGACCAGGACCTAAGAAGCTGCTTCACGAACTGCGCCCGGAGAAGACCCGGTAAAATGCTGACGGACGCGGGTTCGATTCCCGCCATCTCCACGCTAGAGCCTCGGAATCCTTAGTGATTCCGGGGCTCTTCCGCTTTCTGGCGCGGAATCTAGGCCCTCTCGGTGTGGTCAGTAGTGTTCACAATCACTCACAGAGTAGCATGGTGTTGGTCAATCGGTGGGTCATGGGTGGTCCCATTTGGTCCAAAACCGGTCAACTGGAGGGGGAGCCAATGCCGAAGAAGTATTCCGATCTGCCCCGCGGGATCGACCGGCTGCACAACGGGCAGTACCGCGCCCGGATCTACACCCAGGGGCGCCGGCACACCATCGGCTCCTTCTTCACCATCGGAGACGCCCGCGCCGCCCTCAGCATCGCCCGCGGAGAGATCGCCCGCGGCATCTTCATCCCGCCCGCCGAAGCTCGAGCAGAGCGCCGCCGCGCAGCAGATGAGAAGGCCAAGTCCGCGGTCACTATCGACACCCTCGCCGACGAGTGGTTCACCTTCCTTGAGCGCGCCGGCCGGAGCCGAGGCACGATCTACACCTACCAGTCCCGCTACAACAGCCACATTCGCCCCGTGTTCGGAGAAGTCCCGGCCACCGTCGTCACCCCCGCCGAGGTCGAGGACTGGTATTCGGATCTGCTGCGGGAGAAGGGCTCCGGTGTCGCCCGGAACGTCTACCTCACCCTGTCGGCTCTCTTCACCTACGCGACCGGGAAGGCCAAGGGCCAGTCCGCGACCTTCACCCCATTGATCTCGGAGAACCCGTGCGGTGTGCCCGGTGCGACGAAGCACCAGCCGAAGCACCACCACGACGACGGGGAGAAGGTCGCCACCCCCGAGCAGGTCGCCGCCCTCGTCAGCAACATGCCGCCCCGCTACGCGCTGGCGGTGAACCTCGCCGCGTGGTCGGCGCTGCGCCTCGGAGAAGTCATCGCCCTGCGCCGCCGCGACATATCCACAGCTGTGGACGGCACTCTCTGGATCCGCATCGTTCGGCAGGTCCAAGCGAGGGGGAGCGGCCTGTATGAGACCCGCCCGAAGTCCGATGCTGGCACCCGCTCCGTGCCGATCCCGCCGGCCCTCACCGAGACGGTGAACGATCACCTCCGGGAGCACGTCGGGCGAAAACGCGACATGCTGCTCTTCCCGCGCACCCCGAAGGGCGACGACTGGATCCACCCGAACACCCTGCGCAACGCCTTCAATGCCGCGGTGGAGACATACAACGACAGTGCTGACCCGGACGACCGGCTCGACGGGTTCACCTTCCACGCGCTCCGGCACACGGCGCTCACGCGCATCGGGCAGGCGGGGGCGACTCTCGAGGAGCTCAAGCGATTCGCCGGCCACACCTCCGCCGAGGTGGTGGCGAAGTACCAGCACGCGACCCGCGACCGGCTGGCGATGCTCGCGAGCTCCCTGTCGAGCGAAGTGCGGAACTTGTGAGCGCAAATGGTTGCAGTGAGCACTCTTGGGGTATAGAGTCCTGCTCGAATCGAATGAGTGTCCGATTCGGGGCGCCAGCTGAGGCAGAGCCGATCAACGGCAACCGAATCACCCGCTGCTGTAAGACTCAGGGATTTCCGCACGATTGATCCCGGTGTGGCAGCAAGCCCAGCCTGGCGAGATGTCGGGGGGTATACCCAGCCGAGTTTCGCACACGGGGGGCTGTGTCAGATGGTTCGCCGTCGACACTGCACTACCGGCCCAGGATCCACGTCTGGAAGGAGAAGCAACCGACACCTGCAACGCTCAGCCTGTCGGCATGACGGGGAGCTGACCCAGCCTGATCTCGCGTCGGGGGGACCGTCCGAGGGTACGCCCCCCGGCGCAGACACCGGCTAGTTAACCGATCCATTCCGACCGCGAAGCTACCTTCTGGCGCAGATACCGAATTCTTCACCGACCTCACCTAGGGCGTGTCTGACAATGATGTGGTTCGCTGGCTGAGAGCCTGGGAGCATGTCGAGATTCCAACTGCTCACGGATGCTCAATGGTCTCTGATCGCTGACTTGCTGCCTGCTCCGACCGGCCGCAGGGGCCGGCCCTTCGCTGATGCCCGCCAGATGGTCGAGGGCATCATCTACCGCTACCGGTGCGGGATCGCCTGGCGGGATCTGCCCGAGACGTTCGGCAAGTGGCAGACGGTATGGACCTGGCATCGCCGGATGGCCGACGACGGCACCTGGGACACCGCGCTGGCCCGCTTGGCCGCTCACGCTGACGCGGCCGGCCAGCTCGACTGGTCGCTGTCGGTGGACTCCACGATCGCGCGTGCTCATCAACACGCAACGAACATCACGCGCCTAAAAAAGGGACTCGTCGAACTACACGAATCCGGACGTCGAGCCGCCTGACCACGCGCTGGGCCGGTCCCGGGGTGGGCTGTCGACGAAGACCCATCAGCTCGTCGACGGCCACGGACTGCCGTTGGTCACCGTGTGCACCGCCGGCCAGGACGGCGACTGCCCGATGCTCATCCCGCTCATGGATCAGCTGCGGGTCCAGCGCCCCGGACTCGGTAGCGCCCGCACCCGGCCGACAGCACTGCTGGGCGATAAGGCGTACTCCTCGCGGGCCAATCGTGCCTACCTGCGCAGCCGCCGGATTGAAGCAGTCATCCCCGAGCCGAACGATCAACAGGGCCACCGCAAGCGCCGCGGCTCCAAGGGCGGCAGGCCGCCGAAGTTCGACGCCGAGAAGTACCGGGGCAGGAACGTCATCGAGCGCGGCTACAGCCGCCTGAAGCAGTGGCGGGCCCTGGCCACCCGCTACGACAAACTCGCCATCGTCTACCGCGCAGCAGTCGTGCTCAATGCGGCTATTGCGTGGCTACACCATTTATCGGACACGCCCTAGAAGTCATGCCCCTTCACCGGGGCATTTTTTATGCCCAAAATCCATAGTCCAACCACCCAACCCCGACTCACACAGTCGGGGTTTTTTCATGCCCAAATCCGAAAGGAGCACCCATGCCGACCAAGATCACGCCCGAGCTCACCATCGCTCAGGCAGCAGAAATCACCGGCACCTCAGCACCGACCATCCGCCGGTGGATCTCCAACGGGGAGTTGCGAGCCTACCGATACGGAAAGCGCGTCATCCGCATCGCCTACGACGATCTGATGAAGCTCCGCCGCGAGGTCAACCCGACCACCTTCACCAAGCAGAACGGCGGTGACTCTGCGTGATCCACACAAAAGAGAATCGCCTCGGCGGGCAAACCGAGGCGATGAAATCCAGCAATGTGGTGGGCGCAGGATCTGGCTCGATTGTAGCCCAGATGGCACTGGCAGACGAAGATCTCGACCGGGCTCACGCGCTCGTCGTGCTCGTCGAGGACCGGACCGGACGATACCGGCGCCGGCTCTACCTCAGCCTCCGTTCCGCTGAGCGGGCAGTAGCGCGAGCCAACGCCCGAGGCGCAGATGCTCGTGCGATCCTCTGCCGCATCACCCCCGTCGAGGACGGTGAGGCGCAGTGAGCAGGACATTCGACACCGAAGAAGCCCGCCGACTTTACGACATCGCCTACTCGACCGGCTACCGGCACGGAGAGCAGCAGGCCCGCCTCACCGACACCAGCTTCATCGAGGCCGTGGCGAGGCAGGTCCGGGCCGGCGAATACCTTGAAGGGCAGATCAGCGCCGTCATCCGTGGCACCATCGACGGGCTCAATGCCCGCGCCGCCCGCGAGAAGATGACCGCCGAGGCCGAGGCACGCGGTGACTCCCGGAATCGGGGTGAGCGCCGATGAGCGAAGTGTTCAACTACTCACCCGAGGAACTGGTGGATCTCCCCAGGCCGCAGCGCCGGGCTCAGATCACTTGGGCATCGGAGATCGAGCCTGAGCCGGTCGTGTGGGCGTGGGAGGACAACGGCGAGGGACGCATCCCTTCCGGTTCGCTCTCCGTCGCCGCCGGCAGGGAAGGGACCGGGAAGTCCTCGTTCGGGATCTGGTTGGCCGCTCAGATCGCTGCGGGGGCTCTCCCCGGATCGTTCCACGCACAGCCGCGTCGCGTGTTCTACGTCGCGGTCGAGGATTCGTGGAAGCACACCCTCGTCCCTCGGCTCATCGCCGCCGGCGCGGACCGCAGCATGGTCGGCAGGTTCGAAGTCGTCAACGACATCGACGAGCAGGTCGAGATGTCGCTGCCCGCGGACAACAATCTGCTCGAGGAAGCGATCGTGCAGAACGATGTCGGCCTCGTCGTCATCGACCCGCTCATGTCGGTCATCGGTGCGAGGATCGACACCCACCGTGAAAGGGAGGTCCGCACGGCACTGGATCCCCTCGCACGGATCGCGGATCGAACCGGTGCAGTCGTCCTGGGGATCGCGCATTTCAACAAGTCTTCCAGCGGAGATCCTGCCTCGCTCATCACCGGATCCGGTGCGTTCAAGAACGTGCCGCGCTCGGTGTTCGGGTTCGCTCGTGACGAGGACGATGAGAACGGCGGGCGGATCCTCTCGCAGGTGAAGAACAGCCTCGGGCGCGACGATCTGCCGAACCTCGCCTACCGGATCGACAGCGCGCTCGTGGAGACTCCGAAGGGGCCTGCGGTCACCGGACGGTTCACCCTGCTCGGTGAGTCCGACAAATCGGTCTCCGATGTTCTACGAGCCGGGTTCAGCGGCGACGCCGAGGACCGGAACGAGGCTCAGCAGTTCGTCCTCGACTACCTGCTCGAGCGCACCCCGCCGGAAGCTCCTGCCGGCGACGTACTCAAAGCGGGACGCGCAGCGGGATTCTCCGATCAGTCATCGAAGGATGCTCGCCGCCGGTCCAAGAACCCCAGGATCCTCTCCGCGAAGTCCGATTTCGGGGGCGGCTGGGTCTGGCAGGTCAGCACTCAAGGTGGCACCGAAGGTAGCGAAGGTGTCAGGGATCAGGACTCTGCGACCACCGCCACCTACGCGCCACCTTCACCCGACCCCGCACCCCAGAAGCAGGGGCGGGACACCACCTGCGCCGCCTGCGGCAACGTCCTCCACCAAGGCTCCTGCGTCCGCTGTCAGGTCGAGGGGAGGCGATCAGCATGACCGACCGCTGGACAGACGACGAGGGGCACCAGTGGCCGATCACCGGCCACTGGTGCGCCGCCTGCGGCCTCCCCCTCATCCCGACCGACGACTCCACCATCCACCCCGGCTGCGAGGTGGAGAACGCCCAGGCAGAGCACACTCTCGTCGCCGGCACCGCAACCGACCCCACCACTGAAAGGCCCGCCCCATGACCGACCGCATCATTCCCAGCTACGACCAGAACGGCGACCTCGCCGGCGTCCTCAACATCGACGACGTGGAACGCGACCTCGACCGGGTGACCGCAGCCGCCATCGCCAGTCTCGACGATGACCGGAAGACCATCATCGACCGCCTGAACGAAGCTCTCGCCGGACAGTCCGAGGCCTTCAAGGTCACCGCCCTCAAGGGCACCATCGCGGACATCCTCGAGACGTTCGCCGCGATCGTCGACGTGACCGAAGCCCTCGGCGTCCCGACCCGGCAGAAACTCCGGGAGACCTTCACCGAGGAGGCACAGCGATGACCGACTTCGGCACCGACGACGCCCGCCTCGACCAGCGGCTCAGCCTGCTCTGGGACAAGCTCACCCGGAACAGCCGGGAGACCGCGGCCCTCAAACCAGCCGTGCGGACCTTCGAGAAGCGCCTCGACCGGCTCGAGGAAGCCGTGGCGCAGCTCCGAACCGAGATGAACACCCTCAACCCCAAGGACCAGCCATGACCGACTGGAAAGCCCGGTACGAGACCGAACGTGAACGCGCCGACCAGCTGCAAGCCCGCGTCGATGAACTCCTCGCCGGAGGCAGATACCTCCTCGACCTCGAGGAGAAAGCCCGCACCAAAGCCGACATCCTCGACTACCTCCTCGCAGACATCACCGCCCGACTCCCCGCCGCGCTCACCCGCTACGGATACGTCGAACTCCACCCCAGGAAGGACACACCATGACCGATGAAGAAACCGAACTCGTCCGCCGGCTGTTCGGCACACCCGGCACACCGGACCCCGACAACCCACCCGACGAGCCCACCGAACCCGACGAGCCTACCGACCTGACAGCAATTACCCGCCTGTTCAACAAATGAGGAGCACCCATGTTCAACACCATCAGCAACAACTACGACGACAACACCACCACCGCCGGCCTCGTGCAGAAGGCCCTGACCGCGATCGGCGTCAAGATCCCCGAGTTCGCCAGCCGCCCCGCAATCGGCGCACCCGCCGGCGACCTCAAGGACCGCGTGTTCAAGTGCTACGCCAACGGCACCGACCCGATCACCGACCCCGGCGTGCGAGACGAACTGCTGCGCGAACTCCTCGCCCAGCGGTTCAACACCGACCAGCTCCACCGGATCGAACAATCCAAGGCCCGACTGCAGCACTACATCGACCACGCCGACACCATCACCAAGAAGATCCGTGAGAAGTTCACCGCGGCCGTCGACACCCTCGAATCCGCACACGAGTCGCTCGGCCCCGTCGACCTCTACGACATCAAGGGCGGAACACTCACCGAGGACGCCGCACAGCGCCGAAAAGCACAGGAAGCCCTCGCTGTCACCGAAACGATCCTCACCCACTGGGGATCCGTGTTCCCGCTCATCACCCGCCAGAACCCCGGCGTCGCACACCGAGAACCGCACCTGCGGTTCATGGCACCCACCCTCGAGCAGACCGAGAACCATCGGCTCGCAGGAGGTAGACGAGCAGACGGCAAGATGCTCACCGTGTGGGACGCGCTCGGCATGCCCATCACCGTCGAGCTCGCCACCGAACCCAGCGAAGTCAACGCCCGCTACGAAACCATCCACGCTGCGGCGAAGAAGCGAGCCGCCACCGCACGAAGCCAGATCCGACTCTGAGCAGAACACCCCAGTGCCGGCAGTACCGCCCCGAACAGGACACCACCTGTTCGGGGCGGTCCCTCGTCCGACCGGGGTATCCGAACGGGGTATAGGGTGGCACCAAGCACCACGCCCCACCCTCGTCGACCGAGGGGCAGGGGCCACCCCGTCCGGCACCTAGCGAAATCTCCCCGCCTCAGACGGCTGTTTGACGCCCCTTTTGACCTGTATGACTCCTTGACACCCAGGGGCGCCCCCGGTCCCCTTCCGGCCCAGGGCGCACGCGCGGCATAGCGACACACACACGGCCGAAATCCACAGATCAGTCTGCTGTTTCCACGGCTGGGTTTGCATTACCTGGGGGAGGCCTCCCCACCGTGTCCTGAGGCACCCGAGCTGCAAGGCAGAGCTTCCCTCTCTCGTCGCGGCTAGGATCTCGGCATGGGTGTGATCGAGTGGTTCAAGCGGCATTTCAAGGGCCAGCTGCCGTTGCCTGTCGTTCGCGTGGAGCGTGGCCGAAGTGATCCTCGGCCGGCTACTCCACCCCGCCCAACTCCGAAGCGTGACCGGCAGCCGGTGCATCCGGCAGCGGGGTTCACGGTGTCGTTCTCGAGGGTGAGGGCGTTCCCGGATCTGCTGACGAGACGCATGAAGATCGTGGGCATCGGGAACTACCTGACATTCGAGCAGCGGGAGGATCCGTGTCCGAGGTTCGTCGTCCTGGTCGCGGAGCCCGATAACCCTGTGGATCCGAATGCTGTAACGGTCGGGTCGATGGAGGGCGTGAAGATCGGCTACATCGCGGCGGGGACTGCGAAGGCGTACCACGAGGTTGTGGCCGCTGCGGGTGCCGTGAAGGTGCCGTGCTCGCAGGAGGGGAGCAAGTGGTGGATCGAGGTTCCGAGACTGCCGGCCCTGCGGAAGGCAGTTGGCGTCTGAGCAGGTCCCGCGAGGATCCCTGTTCCGGTACACTTAGACCATGAGCAGGGGTCTGGGGAGAGTCGAGCAGGGTGTCCTCGAGCACCGCGCCGAACACCCGTCCGCGACCACCCGGCATACCGCCGAGCACATCTACGGCGGGCTGGCCACTGAGGCCCAGATGCGAGCCGTTCGCCGTGCTGTGGCGCGGGACTGGTCGAGAAGGGTCTGATCGTCCCGTCTGCCCCTGTTTCCGTGCCGTCTGAGTGTGGTCTGATCCGTGCTGAGATCGACCGGCTCGCCGCCACGGGTGAGGCGTTCGACGCGGACACGGTGCGCAGCCGGTTCGCCGGCGATGACACCGACAGCATCACCGTCCGGGAAGCCCTCTACCATCGCCCTCGGCCGATCGCGGCTCACGCCGGTGGGGCCGCTCGCCGGGGTGTGATCTCGCCGGTGGGGGTGGTGTGGAGTGGTCGCAGCTCAAGGAAGTCGGGCCGGAACCTGCTGTGGCTGGGTGCGCCCAGATTATTGGAAGCCCGTCAACAAATTAGTTGACAGGGGGAAAGTTATTCACAACAATGAGGTTATTGCTCCCCGTCGTCCTAGCGGATTGGCGGGGAATTTTTTCCCAGTTTCCGCAGGAGCCGTGATGAGTCCGACCCCCAGTGACATGCCTCAGCGCCAGTTGCAACGGATCGGGTTCTACTTCGATTACGAGAACGTGCACAAGACTGGCCATGATCTGTACACCGAGTACGGATCGCCGCCATACATGACTCCACCGAACCCCAGGAAGCTCGCCGACAGGATCGTCAGGAAGCGAAAGATCCAGCCGTCTGTAGTTGCGGGTGTCGAGGTTTTCCGGGGCCGGCCGAATCCTGAGCATCAGCCCGAGAAGGCAAGCAGCTTCGAGCTTCTACGTCAGGAGTGGATACAGAGCGGGTGCAGAGTCACGTACCGCGATCTCAAGTACACGCACTACGACGATGGCTCTTTCGACAGTCGAGAGAAGGGCATCGATGTCGAGCTTGCCATTCGGCTGGTATCTGACGCGCTAGAGCAGAAGTATGACGCTCAGGTTCTATTCTCGTGTGACACAGACCTGCTTCCCGCGGTTGAACTCTTGTACCGACTCCGCGACGCCCACATCGAGCTTGCATGTTGGTCAGGTGCGAACCGCCTGCGCTTGAAGGGCCAGAACGGCCTTCCCTGGTGCCACTTCTTGACGGAACAAGACTTCAACGAAACGGTCAGCACCCGTGCTGGGGACCTGTAGATAACATTCGCCTGGGAAGTTTCCGGGAAGCCCGAAGCACGGACACCCCGAGCGGACCCACGGGCGGGCTTGCAAAGTCCCCTGCCCCAAAAGGCCCGCCGCCCCCGATCCACGCTCAGCGACATTCGCGGCATCGCCCGTAGACCCTCGGTGTTCTCGAGAGTCTTGGGTGTTGCCCTAGCCTGTCGCCTGGCCTGGCGTGGCTCCGACCCCCGGCGCGTCGGTTCGGTGGATTGTCCGGGCGTTCACTGGTTATCGGGCGTAGGAACGAGAAAGGACCGCCCTGCGACAATGCAGGTGCAGTCCTCGTGTCAGACCCGATTGGTAGAATCGGAGCCGCAGTCAGCTGGCACTGATTGCCGCGCTCCGGGGTGTTGGTAGCACCGCCGGAGCACCACTTTTTGGTTCAGTGGTGGTCATGGTCACTACCTGATCCACGTTTCTCCTGGTGAGGAACCGATAAGGGCGATTCCCGCCATCTCCACGTTAGAGCCTCGGAATCCTTTGCGATTCCGGGGCTCTTCCGCTTGTCGCGATTCTGGCCTCGCCTGCCCGGGCCGGAGGGGCGTAGCCGACCCGTGAATCGGGTGCTGCAGGAACCTGTCCGCATGCGCGGAGGGCATCTGCTCTTGGTGAGATGACACCACGTGACCTGCCGACGTAGGCCTTCGCCTCGGTCGAGGGGCTCTGGTCGTGGCTGGCGGTGCATCACGACCGGCATCCCGGGCTCTGGGTCCGGTTGGAGAAGGCGCGAAGTCCGAAGCCGTCGATCACGTTCCACGACCTTCTGGAAGCAGGCATCGCCTTCGGGTGGAGCGAGAGCACGCGGCGCGCTCACGACGGAACTTCGTATCTGCAGAAGTTCACCCCGCGCCGCACGACGGGGACAACCTCACCACGGAACCTCGCCATCGCGGACAGGCTTGAGGCCGAGGGGCGCATGACCCCGGCCGGGCGAAGGGCACTCGGCAGATCGGCAACCCCCTGAGCTCCACCGTGCGGAGGGGTCGAGTGCTGTCGCTTTCGGCCGTTCTGTCGTGCCATCGGGGACTTTGAGCCGGCGAGGCCAGCGATGCTGGTGTGTACTTCGAAACTATGGCTGGGCTGCTGAGGCATTCCGCGCTCGTCTGATTCAGCCCGCGCTGGGGAGTCGGTAAAATGGAGTCGAATACAACTTTGGGACCATGAAGGTATGGCGATGAAGTCGCGGTTGAACGAGGACGACGAGTGGGCGTTGGTCGCGCCGGCCGAGGCAAACGCCCATGGCACGCATCAAGTAGCCATTCAATCGACTCACGTCGTGGCGGAGCGTCAAGGGCATGTCGAGGCCGTTGCCGCATCGTCAGCGCGTGTTCGGAACCGGTATGCGGAAGTCCTCGAGCGACTGGGTCGTTGACCGTCTTCCTGACGGCCGAGGATCGGCTGGCTCTGGTCGACGACCTCACTGGAGGCGAAGGCCCACCCGAACGTGTTTCTCAAAGCGACTGCGCTGCTGGATCCGGTGGTAAACACCCACGGACTTGCTGACGGCAATGGACCGTTGGGGTGGCTGGCGACAATCGCCCTTCCATACGTGAATCAGGTCTGTATCGAGGCGCCCGATGATGTTGCGAACAACCTCGTGGGCGCGGTCGCCAGCCGCAACGCGACCCTGTCCGATATCTCTGACGTGCTGGATTCCTGGGTCCACCCCGTAGCCGGTTATCCATGTGTTGACGACGAGTAGTGGTTCGCCAAGCGCATCGAGTTCGACACCTGCCCCTGAACGCCACCCTGATCGGGGGGGGGGAAGTGTTGGACATGCTTGACAGCTCTTCCCTCCTGTCGACTTGCCACGGCAATGGACTCAGCGTGCTGGCTGATCAATTCGGTTATCTGTGCCGTTCTGGAGTTCGACACCCTCGAACTGAGAGGAATCCTCCGTTGCTTCACCTCGATCGAGATCTCGGGGAACTGACTTGCCCATCGCGTTCTCCACCAATACGCATAGAGCCTCAAGCCGGGCGGCGAAGAAGCCGTCGAAGTCATCGGCGCGCAATGCTTCACTGGGCACCAAGTGCGAAGCGACGAGTCCGTCAACCTGCTTGCTGGGGATCTGCGCTTTGTGCTCGATCGCTTGTAGGTACTGCGAGGGTGCCGCACCTCCAATAGTGCGATTCGTCACGGCTGAAATCGCTGTCTTATTGACGATGCTCTCACGGTGCTCGTCGTCAATGCCGTTCATGTTGCACCACTTCTGCGGGAAGATGTGGTGGATATCAACCGCGAGGCTGGCGTACTGGGCCTTATCCAGTTGGAGATCTTGCATCCAGTCGCGGGCGCCGTTGTTGAGGATCAGCGCATAGATGCCCTTGTAGGCAGCGGCATTCCGGGTGCGCAAAGAGAGTAGGCGAGACTCAACGAAAGTAGCGTCGTTGATGGTGTTCGGAGTCTGAGCACCTGCTCGGCCAAGCGCCCAATCCGGCACCTGCTCCAGATCGCGCACGAAACGAGTTTCGATGGCGCTGCCGTAAAGCTCGCCGAGTATTCCGCACCAGAACCAACGTACTAACCGCGCTCTGGGTCCGACCAGATCTGCATCTCTGCCCATCACAACCTTGAGTACCGCTAGCGGCACCAGTTGCTTCGGGTACGGCAGGAAACGGCTATCAAAGATGTGGAGATCGGCCAAGAAGTTCGACGCCCACGCGAATGCCTCACGCAGGGGACCGACCCATTCAAGGTAGTCGCTCAATGTGAGCTTCAATACATCTTCTCGCTTGGCGCTAGTAGCCGGACGCCTCGATCCGCTGCTGGTGAGATTGCGCTTGCGAGTGGCCAGCAACGTCACAGCTTGAAGTAGGTCAGTGCTCTCCAAGTGACTCAGAGCTGGGTACGCAGAGAACGCTTTCTGCGCGTGCTCCCAATCCTCATTGAGGCGGAAGTCTGTTCCATGCTTATCGAAGTATTCTTTGTCGCCCGCGAACGTTGCGGTAAGGAGTTCGAACACGTTCAAGGCGAGGCCGCCCGTGTTGACCTTCTCGAACACCGTCGCCACGGCTGCCTTACTTGTCTGATTGTCGAGTTCAATGGCTGGGATGTTATAGGTGTTCGCGGGTGCAATGACGTCGGCCATGAAACGCGACAACATGTGGATGTCACCCAGTTCTGCGAGCCACAGCGAAGCGTTCATCTGATCGTAGAGGAGTCGCAAGGGAAATAGCTTGTGTGCTCGTTCCTTTTCCGGCGTCGACACATCGAGGACGATATCCTTGCCGAAGTTCTTGCGCTCCAGGCCATCGCCGGGAACCGACCGAACCGCTTCCTCCATCCATTCCTCGCCTTGCAGGGCAAGATCCATATCCACGTAATAGCGACGCTGCAACCGCTTCCCACGGGCGTCCATGGTGTTTACCACACCCTCGCCCGTGAGCGCCTGGGTAAGGGATGTCAGTCGTTGTTGGCCATCGAGAAGAAGTGAATCGATCTGGGCGTCAGCTGGAACATTCGTGCCCTCAACCGGTCGGGGCTTGAAGCGAATTTGATCGTTCCCCGTCTTGAGAAGCATCACCACTCCGAGCGGATGGCCCCTGAGGATCGTGACAAGCAATTGGCGAATGCGTTCGTCTTCCCACTTGTAACTCCGCTGGAAGTCGGGAAGTTGGATCTTCCCGTTCGTGGTCCATTTCAAATAGTCGCTCAGCTCGTACAGAGGTGTTTGAAAGCCCATCAGATTCCTTCGCGCCGTAACGATTCTCGTCCAACTTTGGCATAGCAGTACCGATTAGTCTCCCAAGCAGCATCGCGAAGACTTCCTGGGGCGGCCGAACGCCCATCGCCCGGAGTGGGCCGGATCGCCGCAACTCCTCAAGAGGTGACAGGCCGGGTCAGGTGCTCGCCGCGTGCTCGGAGTGCGACGCGGGCCTCTGTGCGTCGTGGTGATCGCCCCTCGGTGATCACTGAACCGATGCGGGCAGAGTGCGCTCCTCCCTCCCGAGCGCACCCCGTCTACGAGGCATTCCCGCAGTCGGGACGTATCGCACTTTTCGCACAACAGTGCCAAGACCTGGGCATTCATTCGAATGTCGGACAGGTGGGCCTGACGCGGCCGGTCGCTTGAAGCGCCGCATCGAGAGCGGTAGCTTCTTCTCTGTCGATGTGAAGTAGCTCATAAGGAGACCCCATGGCGTTGTCACGCATCCGATCCCCACGTTTTCCCCGGATGGTGACCGCTGTCGCCGCCGCCACCGCTCTCACCCTCGCCCCCGCGGTCGTCCCGGTCGCCCATTCCGCGACCGAGGAGTCGACGGCAGGGGCGGTGTCCGCGCCGGCGGAGGAGAGCACCCTGCGGATCGCGACCGCCGGTCAGATCGACAGCTTCAACCCCTTCACGACGATCTACCTCACCTCGACGGGCATCAACCGCTACGTCTACGAGAACCTCGTCTAGTACGACGCGAAGGACGGCTCGCCCACCGAGGGCCTGGCCGAGTCGTGGGAGACGAGCGAGGACGGGAAGACCTGGACCTTCACCCTCCGTGACGGCATGACCTGGTCCGACGACGAGCCGATCACCGCCGAGGACGTCGTCTACACCTACACGCAGATGATGGAGGATCCGGAGGGCATGGGAGCGGCCAACGGCAGCCTCGTGCAGAACTTCGACTCCGTCGAGGCCCCGGACGACTCGACCGTCGTCATCACCCTGACCGAGCCGCAGGCGCCCAACCCCGGCACCGAGATCCCCGTCGTCCCCGAGCACGTGTGGTCGGCGAAGGACGACCCGGCGGGAGACCCCGGGGACACCGACGTCGTCGGCTCCGGCCCGTTCATCCTCGAGAGCTACGAGCCGAATCAGTCGATCACCCTCAAGGCCAACCCGAACTTCTGGCGCGGGGCTCCTGCGATCGACACGATCCAGTACATCTACTACACGAACTCCGACGCCCAGGTGCAGGCGCTGCGCTCCGGCGAGGTCGACTTCATCACCGGGCTCACCCCGGAGCAGGTGACCGCGCTCGAGGGCGCCGACGACGTCGAGATCAACGCCGGCACCGGCCGCCGCTACACCTCGATCAGCTTCAACTCCGGGGCCGAGACCCCCGACGGCGAGGAGTACGGCACCGGCGCGGAGGCGCTCACCGACGTCGAGGTGCGCCGCGCGCTGCGTCAGGGCATCGACATCGACACCCTGCGCGAGCAGGTCATGCAGGGCTACGCCGACCCGGCGACAAGCTTCGTCCCCTCGGCGTTCCCCAAGTGGCACCTGCCCGACGACGACGAGGCCATCGTCGAGCACGACATCGAGGCCGCGAAGCAGACCCTCGAGGACGCCGGCTGGGCCGAGGGCGCGGACGGCATCCGCGAGAAGGACGGCGAGAAGCTCTCGCTGCGCCTCCTCGTCGACTCCTCCTCGCAGCCGGAGCAGGCGATCGGCGAGTTCCTCACGCCGTGGCTCGCCGACCTCGGCGTCGAGCTCAACGTCGAGGCCACCGACTCCGACACGATCTCGAGCCGCACCCTCGCCGGCGACTACGACATGTACGTCACCGGGTGGAGCATCAACCCGGACCCCGACTACCAGCTCGGCATCAACACGTGTGAGTCGCGCCCGGACGCCGAGGGCAACGGGCCGTCCTCGCAGGACGGCTACTGCAACCCCGAGTTCGACGAGCTCTACGCCCAGCAGCACACCGAGCTCGACGAGGGGGCGCGCGAGGAGCTCGTGCGCGAGGCGCTGCGCCTCAACTACTCCGACACCGCGCAGATCGCCCTGTGGTACCCGCAGGCGCTCGAGGCCTACCGCTCCGACCGCTTCGACGGATTCACCACCCAGCCCGAAGCGGACGGCATGATCGCCGGGCAGGCCGGCTACTGGGGCTTCTACACCGTCGAACCGGTGAGCGGCGAGGCCGCAGGCGAGTCCGAGGGCATGAACATCGCCCTGTGGGTCGGCGTCGGCATCGCCGTGCTCGCCGGAGTCGGAGGCGTGATCTACGTGATCACCCGTCGCAAGAGCGCCGACGACCGCGCCTGATGCACCGCGCCGGCGCCCGATCACCCCGGTGATCGGGCGCCGGACCGCTGTGCGGTGACCGTACCGCACAGCTACGAGAGGAGACCTCGTGTCCGCACCACCACCGGCCGGCCCGCCCGGCGACGCAGCACCCGGCCGCGAGCCGGACGACACCCGGCCCGGCGCCGAGGTGCCCGCCGGCACACCGGCCGCCGGCACCGCACCCGCCGCGCTCGCCGCCGACGGCACCGCCGCCTCGGGCACCGTCCGGCCCGACCCCGTGGCCCCCGGCGGTCAGGACATCGACGAGCCGCCTGCCGGCACCTCGTTCCTGTCCTACCTCGGCCGGAAGCTCGGGGGAGCGGCCATCAGCATGCTCATGGTGATCCTCCTCGGCTTCTTCGCCTTCCGGATCCTCCCCGGCGACCCGGTGGCGAAGATCGCCCGCGAGCGCCCGATGACCGCGGAGCAGGTCGCCGCGCTGCGCGCCGAGTACGGCCTCGACAAGCCGCTGCTCGTGCAGTTCTGGGACTACCTCGTCGGCATCTTCACCGGCGACATGGGCGAGAGCTACGTGTACCAGCAGTCGGTGAGCTCGCTCATCGCGCAGTACGCCTGGCCCACCCTGCTCCTCACCGGCACCGCCGCGATCCTCGCGATCGTCTTCGGCCTGTGGATCGGCCAGCTCGCCGCGTGGCGGCGGAACTCCGCGTTCGACAAGATCTCCACCGGCACCTCGCTCGTCCTGTGGTCGGTGCCGACCTTCTGGCTCGCCCTCCTCCTCCTCATGGTGTTCGGGGGCACGCTCCAGTGGCTGCCCACCGGCGGCATGGTCTCGCCCGGCGTCGAACCCGGCACCTTCGCCTACGTCCTCGACGTCGCCCAGCACCTCATCCTCCCGGTCATCACCATGGTCGCGGTGGTCTACGCGCAGTACGTCCTCGTCATGCGCGCCTCGCTGCTCGAGGAGATGACCGCGGACTACCTCACCACCGCCCGCGCCAAGGGGCTCAACGAGGACGGGGTGCGCCGGAAGCACGCCGTGCCCAACGCCCTGCTGCCCACGGTGACGCTCGTGTTCATGCACATCGGCGGGCTTATCGCCGGCGCGGTCACCGTGGAGACGGTGTTCTCCTGGCCGGGCCTCGGCAAGCTCACCTACGAGGCGATCAGCGGGCCGGACCTGCCGCTGCTGCAGGGCACCTTCGTCGTGTTCTCCGCCGCGATCATCGTGATGAACCTCATCGCCGATCTCCTCTACCGCCAGCTCGACCCGCGCGTCAGGAGGGCCTGAGATGACCGCCGCCACCGCACCGTCCCCGCGCGCCGTCGCGTTCAACCGCCGGAAGGCCGCCGCCGGGCGCGCCTGGAAGATGTTCCTCCGGGACCCCGCCGGCGTGTTCGGCGCCGTCGTCCTCGTCATCGTCGCGCTCATCGCGCTCCTCGCCCCGGTCATCGCCGACCGCTCGCTGCTCGACGTCACCCAGCAGCTCGACCAGCCGCGCTACGCCCCGCCCTCGGCGGAGCATCCGCTCGGCACCGACAACTTCGGCCGCGAGCTCTGGGTCCGCATGGTGTGGGGCGCGCGCGTCTCGCTCCTCGTCGGCCTCGCCGCGACCGCGATGTCGATGGTCATCGGCACGATCATGGGCATGGCCGCCGGGCACTTCACCGGCTTCGTCGGCGGGCTCATCATGCGGGTCATCGACTTCTTCCTCGTGCTGCCCTCGCTCCTGCTCGCCATCGTCCTGTCCTCCGTGCTCGATCGCGGCGTGTGGACGATCGTGCTCGCGATCGGCATCACCTCGTGGGCGGGCACCGCGCGCGTCGTGCGCGCCCAGACGCTGTCCGCGGAATCCCGGCTCTACATCGAGCGGGCCCGCGTGCTCGGCGCCGGCCACTGGCACATCATCGTCAAGCACCTGCTGCCCGCGGTGCTCCCGCTCGTCATGGCCAACACCACCCTCACCGTCGGCACCGCGATCATCGCCGAGTCGACGCTCGCCTTCCTCGGACTCGGCGACACCACGCAGCAGTCCTGGGGCACGATCCTCAAGAACGCCATGGACGTGTCCGCCGCGACGAGCGGGTACTGGTGGTACATCCTCACCCCGGGCATCGCGATCGTCATCGTCGTGCTCGCCTTCACCCTCGTCGGCCGCGCCTTCGAGGCGATCGCCAACCCGACCCTGAGGAGCCGCTGATGCAGGAGATCGAATTCGACGACGTCACCATCCGCTACTCCTCGAACACGCGGCGCGGCGAGATCGCTGCGGTGCGCGGGGTCTCTCTCACCGTGCCCGCCGGCGGCACCCTGGGGATCGCCGGCGAGTCCGGCTCCGGCAAGTCGACGCTCATCCTCAGCCTGCTCCGGCTGCTGCCGTCGAACGCGACGCTCACCGGCCGGGTGCTCGTGGGCGGCCGCGACCTCTCCGAGCTCAACTTCGGACAGCTCCGGGCGCTGCGCTGGTCGGACGCCTCGATCGTGTTCCAGGGAGCGCTCCACTCGCTCAACCCCGTGCGCACCGTCGGCCGGCAGATCCTCGAGGCGCTCGAGCTCCACGTCAAGGACGGCTGGCGCACGAAGGAGGAGCGCACCGCCCGGATGCACGACCTCCTCGCCCAGGTCGACCTGAGCGCCGACAAGGCGAAGGCCTACCCGCACGAGCTGTCCGGCGGGCAGAAGCAGCGCGTGATGATCGCGATGGCGCTCGCCTGCGAACCGCACGTCATCATCGCCGACGAGCCCACGACCGCCCTCGACGTCATCGTCCAGCGCCAGGTCCTCCAGGTCCTCCAGCGGCTCGTCGCCGAACGCGGCATCACCCTGCTGATGATCTCCCACGACCTGTCCGTGCTCGCCGAGGTGTGCGAGCGGCTCGCGATCATGAAGGACGGCGAGATCGTCGAGATCGGCGATTCCGCCGAGGTCTGCCGGAACCCGACCGAGGAGTACACCCGGGAGCTCGCCGAGGCCTTCCCGACGATCGGCGACCGCGGCTCCCGCCTGCGGCCGGTGACCCGGAGGCCGGCCCGGATCGCCGGCGCCGCCGACGGCGCGGAGTTCGGCATGACCGACGAGGTCGTGCTCGAGGCCCGGAACCTCAGCGTCTCGTTCTCCGCGCGGGGCCGGCACGTGGGCGCGGTCCGCGACGTCGACCTCGCGCTGCACCGCGGCGAGATCCTCGCCGTCGTCGGCCAGTCCGGCTGCGGCAAGACGACGCTCGCCCGGAGCCTGCTCGGGCTCCAGGAGCCCGACCCGGGGTCGGAGATCCGGTTCCGCGGCGCACCGCTGGGCCGCCGCCCGGCCGAGCTGCGCGCCTTCCGGCGCGAGGTCCAGATGATCCTCCAGGACCCCTCGGGCTCGCTCAATCCCAAGCTCAGCGTCTACGAGTCCGTCGCCGAGGGCCTGCGCGTCCAGCGGTTCGACGGCGACGAGCGGGCGCGCGTGCTCGAAGTCCTCGCGAACACCGAGATGACGCCGGCGGAGGACTATCTCGAGTCGATCCCGCAGGAGCTGTCCGGCGGCCAGCGCCAGCGCGTCGTCATCGCCGGTGCGCTCGCCCTCGAGCCCGAGGTGCTCATCGCCGACGAGCCGGTGGCGAGCCTCGACGCCTCGGTCCGCGGCGAGATCCTCTCCCTCATCCTCGAACTGCGCCGGAAGCTCGGCCTCACCGCGCTCGTCATCACCCACGACCTCGGGCTCGCGTGGAACATCGCCGACACCGTGGCGGTGATGTACGAGGGGCGGATCGTCGAGCACGGCCCGGTCGAGCAGGTGCTGCTCGACCCGCAGCACGAGTACACCCGGACCCTGCTCGCCGCGGTGCCGAGCTTCCGGCTCGACCGGGTGAGCGGGTGAGACGCACCGCCGCCGAGGCGTTCCTCGACACCGCACCGCTCGCGCCCGGGGACCGGGTGCACCTCATCGCCGCCTCCGGGCCGACCGACGACGCCGGGTACGCCTTCGCGGTGCGGACCCTCGAGTCCTGGGGGCTCGAGGTCGTGCCCGGTGCCCACGTGCGCGCCGTCCACCCGGACTATCCGTACCTCGCCGGCACCGACGAGCAGCGCGCCGCCGACCTCACCGCCGCGTGGTGCGACCCCGACGCGAGCGCGGTGATCTGCCTGCGCGGCGGCTACGGGGCGATGCGGCTGCTCGACTCCCTCGACTTCCCGCTCCTCGGGACCCACGCGCTCCGCCCCGACGGCCGCCCCAAGCTGCTTGCCGGCTCCTCCGACGTCACCGCGCTCCACCAGGCCTGGGCGCACCACCTGCGGGTGCCCACCCTGTTCTGCCCGATGGTCGGCAATGCGGTGTTCCGCACCTCGACGGCCATCGCGGCCGACGTGCGCTCCTGGCTGTTCGCACCGTGGCGCGGACGCACGGTGTCCGGCCCCGCGGCGCGCACCCTCGTCCCCACCGCGCCCGGCGCCCCGGTCCGCGCCCGCCTCACCGGCGGCAACCTCAGCCTGCTCGCGGCTTCGCTCGGCGCCCCGGAGAACCCCGTCCCCGGTACCGAAGCGCGCGGCATCGTCCTCCTCGAGGACGTCGACGAGGAGCTCTACCGACTCGACAACCTCATGCTCCAGCTCACGCGCAGCGGCTGGCTGTCCGGAGCGCAGGCCGTCGTGCTCGGCTCGTGGGAGGATTGCGGGCCCCTCGACGCCGTCGAGCCGCTCATGCGCGACACGCTCGCCGACCTCGGCGTGCCCGTCGTGTGGGAGCTCGGGTTCGGCCACGCCCCCGACGCCCTGAGCGTCCCCCTCGGTGTCACCGCCGAGCTCACCGCCCCGGCGGACGGACCGCCCGTCCTCACCGTCATCGACCCGCAGGAGGATCCGTGAACCCGCACCCGCACGACGGCACCGGCGCCGCCCTCGACTTCACCGCGCTGCCCGGCGTCGAGTTCTCGGCGCTCGCCGTCGACATCGACACCGGCCGCACCCTGTTCTCCCACGGCCCGGACCGTGTGCTGTCCACGGCGAGCATCGCGAAGATCTTCCTCCTCCACGCCGCCCTGCGGATGGTCGACCGCGGGGAGCTGTCCCTCGACGAGCGCCTGCGCCGCCGGCCCTCGGAGCGGGTCGACGAATCGGGGCTGTGGTACCTCCTCCAGCAGGACAGCCTGAGCGTGTTCGACATCGGGATGCTCATCGGCGCGTTCAGCGACAACTTCGCCACCAACGTGCTGCTCCGCCGGGTCGGCCTCGACCGGGTCGCCGAATCCGTCGCGGAGCTCGGCTACACCGACTCCGCCCTCCACGACTTCCTCCGCTGGCCGCGGCCCGCGGGTGCCCCGGCGCGCCTGTCGAGCGGCACCGCCGGCGAGATCGCCGACTTCATGGCCCGGCTCGCCCGCGACGAGCTGTTCGATGCGGCGCACTCCGAGGTGCTCCGGCGGTGGCTCGGAGCGGGCGCCGACACCTCGATGGTCGCCTCGGCCTTCGAGCCGGACCCGCTCGCGCACTACTACTACACCCGCGGCTCGTGGGTGTGGAACAAGACCGGGACCGATTCCACCGTGCGCTGCGACGCCGGGGTCGCGATGACCCGGGAATCCCGGGTCGCCTATGCGGTGTTCGCCAACTGGGAGCCGGACACGGACCGGGTGCTCGAGGTCATGCCGCTCATGCGGCGGGCCGGCGAGGCGATCGGCGCGTACCTCCAGCCCGAGATCTACGGCGCGGCCCATCCCGCCGGAGAGGACGACTGACATGATCGACGTGTTCGACGGCCACAACGACCTGCCCTGGCATCTCCGCGAGACCCGCGATCGCTCGGTCGCGGACCTCCGCTCCGCCGCAGTGTCGCCCTTCACCACGCTCGACCAGCTCCATGCGGGCGGGGTGGCCGCCCAGTTCTGGTCCGTCTACGTCCACAGCTCGGTCACCGGACCGGAGGCCGTGCGCGCCACGCTCGAGCAGATCGACCTCGTCCACCGGATGGTCGAGGCCTACCCCGACGACCTCGTGTGGGCCCCGACCGCCGCCGCGGTGCGCGCCGCACGCGGGACGGGCCGCGTCGCCTCGCTGCTGGGCGTCGAGGGCGGACAGCAGATCGACGAGTCGCTCGACGTGCTGCGGATGTACGCCCGGCTGGGCGTGCGGTACATGACGCTCACGTGGTCGACGACCCACAGCTGGGCCGATTCCGCGACCGACGAGGCCCGCCACGGGGGGCTCACCGCATTCGGCCGGGAGGTCGTGTGGGAGATGAACCGGATCGGGATGATCGTCGACCTCTCCCACGTCGCCCCGAGCGTCATGCACCAGGCCCTCGACATCACCGACCTGCCGGTGATCTTCAGCCACTCCTGCGTGCACGCGCTCAACCCGCACCCGCGCAACATCCCCGCCGACGTGCTCGACCGGCTGCCCGGCAACGGCGGGGGGGCGATGGTGACGTTCGTCCCCTCCTTCGTCACCGACGCCCGGCGGCGCTGGGTCGAGGACGGCGAGGTCGGCACCCCGCCCGCGGTCACGCCCGCCGACGTCGCCGACCACTGCGACCTCCTGCGCGAGCAGGTCGGCATCGATCACGTGGGCCTGGGCGCGGACCTGTGCGGGACCGATTCGATGCCCACCGGGCTCGACGACGCCTCGGCCTATCCCGCGCTGTTCGAGGAGCTCGGGCGGCGCGGCTGGAGCGACGCCGAGCTCCTCAAGCTCGGGTACGAGAACGTCCTCGCCGTCCTCGACGCCCACGACCCGCGCCACGCCGCGACCACCGGCGACCACTGACCCGGAAGGATCCGAACCGCCCATGCCCCGCGTACTCCTCATCGTCAACGACATCGAATCCGGACCCCGCCGGCTCACCCAGTGGCTCATCGACGAGCACCTCGACATCGACGTCCGCGTCGGCGCGGCCGGGTCGGTCCCGGAGCCGGCGGCGCTCGCGGACTACGACGGGATGATCATGCTCGGCGGCGGGTACATGCCCGACGACACCGCCGGTGCGCCGTGGCTCGGCCCGGAGGCCGACCTCGTCCGGCACGCGCTCGACCGGGGCATGCCGCAGCTCGGGATCTGCCTCGGCGGCCAGCTCCTCGCCCATGTCGGCGGGGGAGCGGTGGCGGCCGAATCCGGCGCCCCGGAGAAGGGATCCACACCGATCACCCTCACTGCCGAGGCCGCCGCGGACCCGCTGTTCGGCGGGCTGCGGACCTCGACCGCGTTCATCGAGAGCCACGTCGACCGGATCACCGCGCTGCCGCCCGGCGCCGTGCTCCTCGCCCGGAGCGAGCTCTGCGAGATCCAGGCCTTCCGGTTGGGGGAGCGGGCCTGGGGACTCCAGTTCCATCCCGAGGCGGGACCGGAGAACGTCCGGAGCTGGGACGCCGCGAAGCTCGCCGCGCTCGGCTTCGACAAGGACGCGCTCATCGCCGGGGCCGAGGCCGCCCAGCCGGGGACCGAGGTCGACGCGCGGGCGATGATCGCGGGGTTCGCCGCGCTCCTCCGCAGCTGACGCTCCCGCACCCTCCCCGCTCGCACGACCCCGTGCGCACGGCGGGTCAGCGCGCGATGCGCTCCCGCCAGGCCGCGAGGATCTCGGGCTCGGTCGGCCGCGAGGCGAGCGAGCCCACGACGTAGGCGACGGCGGAGGCGAGCAGTCCGAGGTAGATCGCCGGGTTCGCGTAGATGCCGGCGACGACCATGATGACGATCGTGGTGAGCGCGCCGACGATCATCCCCGCGAGCACGCCGATGATCGTGCCGCGGCGCCAGACGAGGCCGCCGAGGATCGGCACGAACAGACCGCACACGAGGAGGTTGTAGGCGACGGTGAGCGCCTCGACGACGCTCGGCATGATGCAGGCGAGCACGATCGTCACCGCGCCGAGGCTGAGCAGGTAGAGGCGGGAGTCGCGCACCTCGTCGCCGGTCTCGCGGACGAGTCCGCCGCGCAGCGCGCTGCCGATCCGGTTGCGGGGAGCACCGCGGGAGGCGAGCACGGGTTCGACGACGTCCTGCCGGAACACCGTCGAGGCGGCGAGCAGTGCGCCCGACGACGTCGACATCACCGCAGAGAGGGCGGCAGCGAGGACGAGCCCGGCGAGCACCGGCGTCATCGACGAGTCGACGACGGCGACGAATACGTCGTCGCTCACCTCGATCCCGGGCACGATGACCTGAGCGGCGGTGCCGACGAGCGCGCCGGCGACGGCGTAGAGCAGGCAGTAGATGCCGGCGGACAGCCCGCCCCACCGCGCGACCCCCGGGGTGCGGGCGGTGAATACGCGCTGCCAGATGTCCTGGCCGATGAGCAGTCCGAGCGTGTAGATGAGGAAGTAGGTGAGGATCGCTTCGGGCCCGATCGCCACCGGGTCGAACGCCGTGGGCCCGAGCTCGGCGCTGATCGCTCCGAATCCGCCCGCCTCGGTGATGACGAGCGGCAGCAGGATGAGGAAGATCCCGATCGTCTGGATGATGAACTGGACGAAGTCGGTGAGGGTGATCGACCACATGCCGCCGAGCATCGAGTAGACGATGACCACCGTCCCGCCGAGCAGGATCGCCGGCACCCGGTCGATGCCGAGCAGGGCGTGGAAGATCGTGCCGTAGGCCACCGTCGACGTCGTCGAGATCATGAGCCCGTAGGCGGTCATGATGAGGCCGGAGACCAGGCGCGAGCCGGAGCCGTAGCGCAGCTCGAGCATCTGGGAGACCGTGTAGATCTCGAGCCGTTGGATCTTCGGGGCGAAGAACAACGACAGCAGGACGATGCCGAGCCCGATGCAGAACACGAGCCACATGCCCGACAGGCCGAACTCGTACCCGAGTCCCACTCCGCCCACCGTGGACGCGCCGCCGAGCACGACGGCGGCCATGGTGCCGGTGAACAGGACGGGGCCGAGCCGGCGGCCGGCGACGAGGTAGTCCTCCTGGTTCTTGGCGCGCATGCGGCCCCAGAACCCGAAGGCGATCATGGCGGCGAGGTACAGGAGGACGATGGCGACGTCCATGGGAATCTCCTCAGGGGTGGACAGCGGTGCGGCGGCGGACCGGATGCGGAGCGCGGTGGCTCAGCGGGGAGCGAGAACGTGGATGACTGTCGGACGATCGGCGGTGAGGGCTGCGGAGACCGCCGCGCGCACGGCGGAGTCGAACTTCGGGGACTCGACGGGCACGTCCACGGTGGTGCCATGGGCGCCCATCGCCCGGCCGAGGGCGGCGAAATCGGGCCGCGCGAGGCGGACGGCGAACGGCGCCATGTCCCGGGCGGTCATCTGGTCCTCGATCTCCGCGTAGCCGCCGTTGTCGACGACGACGAAGGGGATCGCGAGTCCGAGTTCGACGGCCGTCATGACCTCCTGCACAGAGAACATCGCCGCACCGTCGCCCAACAGCGCGACGACCGCCCGCTCGGGCGCGGCGATCTTCGCCCCGAGGGCTGCGGGGATGCCGTAGCCGAGGGTCGCGAAGCCCGGCATGTAGAGGAGCTGATCGGGCCGCCGGGCGCGCAGGGCGTGGACGGTCCCGTCGTAGGTGACCTGGGACGAGTCCCCGCCGATGACGACGTCCGGGCCGCCCGCCGCGGCGACGGCGCGGGTGATCCGGGAGCCGATGCCCGCCTCGTCGAACTCGGCGGCGCACGCCGTGCGCAGGTCCTCCGCCCGGCGCCGCCCGTCGGTGGTGTCCGCAGCGGCACTCGCAACGGACCCCTGCGGGGCTCCGTCGCCGTCCGCACCGCCGCGGCCCGCGTCGAGGGCGGTGAGGAGCGCGTCGAGGAAGATCCCGGTGTCGGAGTGGACGAGGACGTCGCCGATGAGGTTCTTGTTGAGCTGATCGGGGTCGATGTCGCAGCGGATGACCTGCTGCCCGTCGGGGCGCGGGGCGCGGACGTCGCGCGCAGACTCGAGCGCCAGGCCGTCGGTGGTGCCGGCGGGGCCGGGCGCGGCCGATCCCGCGGGGTCGTGCGCCGGCCCGTTCTGCGCTCCCACGGATCCGCCCCAGAGGTCGGAGTCCGCGAGCTCGGTGCCGAGCACGAGGAGCACGTCGGCGTCCCGGCTCGCCTCCTGCACGGCACCGAACCGGATGTTCGAGCCGAGGGCGAGCGGGTGGGACTCGTCGAGCACGCCCTTGCCGTTGCACGTCGTCGCCACCGGCGCATCGAGGCGCTCGGCGAGCGCGGTGAGGCGGTCCGCGGCGTGCCGGGAGCCGCCGCCGGCGATGATGAGGGGTCGGCGGGCGCCCCGGAGCAGACCGGCGGCCCGGTCCACGGTGTCCGCGGTAGCGCGCGGCAGCCGCGGGGCGAGCGGGTGCGGAGCGGTGCCCCACCACGGTCCCTCGAGGACGTCGAGGGGGACTTCGATGTGGACCGGCCCGGGGCGGCTCGAGGCGAAGAGGGCGAACGCATCGGCGACGGCCTGGGCGGCCCCCTCGGCGGTCCGGGCTCGGCGGGAGGAGACGAGCGGATGGCTGAGCGCGCCGGAGGAGTCCTTGGTCTCGTGGAGCAGCCCGGCGTCCGCGCCCTCCATGCCGGTGGGCACGCCGGGGGAGAGGATGAGCATCGGCCGGGACTCGGCGTAGGCGGTGGCCGCGGCGGTGACGACGTTCGTCAGGCCCGGCCCCGAGGTCGTGATGACGACCCCGGGCCGGCCGCTGAGCAGGTGGTAGCCGTCGGCGGCGTAGCCCGCTCCCTGCTCGTGGCGGGGAGTCACAGCGGCGATGCCGAAGTGCGGCAGGTGGCGGTAGAGCTCGAGGTTGTGCGTGCCCGGGATGCCGAAGATCGTGTCGACCCCGTGGGCCGCGAGCGTGGCGACGACGGCGAGTCCGCCGTTGCGGTTCGCCGCGGGCAGCGTGTCCGACGGGGTCGCTGCTGCGGCGGTGTGCAGGTCGTTCACTCGGCACCCCCGGTGAGGTGCTCGGCGACCGGCCCGGTCGGGCGGTCGGCCCCGCCGCGGCCGGCGGCCCACAGGGAGAGGATCTCGTAGCCGACCTGCGCCGCGGCGAGCCCGGTGACCTCCGCGTGGTCGTAGGCGGGCGCGACCTCGACGATCTCCGCGCCGACGATGTCGAGGCCCTGGAGCCCGCGCAGCGAGTTGAGGAGCTCCCGGCTCGTCATCCCGCCGGCCTCCGGGGTGCCGGTGCCGGGGGCGGCGGCCGGGTCGAGGACGTCGATGTCGATCGAGAGGTACACCGGGGCGTCGCCGAGCCGGCGCCGGATGTCGGCGACGATGGCCGGCAGCGGCCGGAACTCGTAGTCGTCGGCGCGGAGGATCCGGAATCCGAGGACACCGTCGTCGGTGAGGTCCTCCTGCCCGTAGAGGGGGCCGCGGATGCCGACGTGCATGCACCGCTCGAGGTCGAGCAGCCCCTCCTCCGAGGCCCGGCGGAACGGCGTCCCGTGGGTGTAGGGAGCACCCATGTAGGTGTCCCAGGTGTCGAGGTGCGCGTCGAAGTGGAGCACGGCGATCTTCCCGTGGGTGCGGTGCACCGAGCGGAGATTGGGCAGCGCCAGGGTGTGGTCCCCGCCGAGGGTGAGGAGCTTCGCACCGTCGGCGCGCAGCGCGTCGGCGGACTCCTCGACGGCGGTGATCGCGGCCTCGATGTCGAAGGGGTTGACGCCGAGGTCCCCGCAGTCGACGATCTGCTGTGCGGCGAACGGGTGGATGTCGGTCGCCTGGTTGTAGGGCCGGAGCAGCTTCGATGCCTGACGGATGTGCGCGGGCCCGAACCGGGCCCCGGGGCGGTAGCTCACCCCGGCGTCGAACGGGACGCCGAGGATCTTGACGTCGACGGGAGCGCCGGGTCGCGCCGCCTCGACCTCGTCGAGGCGCGGCAGCAGGCCGAAGGTGGGCGGGCCTGCGAAGCGCGGGGTCAGGCTGTAGTCCGCCGGTCCGAGGGGTGTCTGATCGGTCATCGTGGTCCTCCTGCGATGTCGGGCCGAGGGGATCGCCGTCGGCCCCGATGAAGCGTTGAGGACACCGTACTCCAGATCGGGCTACCGGTGAGTAGCCCAGCGCCGGGGCCTGCTCCGGCCCAACGCTGGGCCGGCACCGGGCCTGCACCGGACCGACACCGAGCTTAAGGGCCCGGCCCCCGGTCACCAGGGCTTGTCGGAGTACCCGCCGGAGTCCCTGCGCTCGTTCGACTCGTCCTGGCGCTGCTGGGACTCCTGCTGGCGCTCGCGGAGTTCCTCGCGCCGCGGGTCGCCGCCGGTCTCGCCGTCGGTCTCCCCGGCCGGCCCGCCGCCGGAGTCGCCCTCCTCGCCCGTGCCTCCGGTCTCCCCGTCGGAGCCGTCCTCGCCGCCGTTCTCCTCGCTGGACCCGTCCTCGCCGCCCGCGTCGCCGTCCTGCCCGGAGCCCTCCTCGTCGCCGTCGCCCCCGCCGGGGTTGTTCATCTCGTCCTGGGCGGTGCCGACGCGCTCCTCGGCCTCGTCCATCGCCTGGTCCTGTCCGCCGCCCTCGGGACGGCATTCCTCCGGGGCCTCGGTGAGGAGCGTGCGCGCGGTCTCGAAGGAGGTGTTCGCGCTCTCGACGTCGTCGGCGTCGCGGAACGCCTCCGCCTCCTTCTCATGGACGTAGGCGAGGTTGAGGCGCACCGCGCACTCGTCCTTCACCGGCGTGAGCTCGAGGGCGCGCTCGAGCGCGGGGCGCGCGCGGTCGTAGTTCCGGTCGAATGCCTCGGCGGTGCCGACGGCGAAGGGTCCCTTGTGCCGCTCGAACGGGCTGAGCCGCTCGAATCGCTGGCCGGACGTCACCGCGGAGCGCTGATCGCCGGACTCCGAGGCCTCCTTGGCCGAGCTGAGCAGGCCGCTGAGGTACAGCGCGCAGGCGCTCAGGGCGAACAGCAGGACCCCGGCGATGAGGCTGATGAGCACGGCGGGGCGCATTCGGCGCGCGGGGCGCCGGCGGGGGCCGTCGCCGGTCGGGGTGCGGTCCGCGGTCCCCGCGGCGGATGCGGGTCGATCCTGGGTTCCGGTGGTCATGGCGTCCCCTCGGTGATCGTGGAATGGAGCCGAGCGAGCGCGCGGACGCGCCGCATCGCGAACGTCGCCTCGACGACGATCCAGGCGAACACCGCGAGCAGCGGGATCCAGAAGTACTCGGTGATGCCGCCGAACCCCTCGGTGTCGACGAGGATCTCGTCGAACTGCGGAGCGGTGTGGACGGCGGACAGCGGAGTGCCGGTCGTCCGGTGGTGGTAGTCGACGCCGAGGTCGCCCGCGATCGTGCGCAGGTTGTCCTCGTCGATGACGGAGAGGGCGCGGTCCCCGGTGCTCGGGTCCTCGATGTAGTCCGCCTCCTCGTCCGCGGAGTAGTACGAGCGCGTCTCCTTCATCGGCCCGCCGGTGGTCGTGCCATAGCCGAACACCGCGCCGCCGTCGATGTGCGGGCCGATCTCGGCCATCGACTGCGGCTCCGACCGCGCCGTCTGCTCCCCGTCCCCGAAGTAGTAGACGAGGCGCGCATTGGCCGGGTTCTGCTCCTCGGCGTCGGCGAGCCGCTCGAGCAGCAGATCCCGGGCCTCGGTCACCGAGCTGCCGCCGGAGTACAGGGTGACCTCGGGCCCGATGGTCTCGATCGCAGAGGCGAACGCCGAGTGGTCCGTGGTGAGCGGCACCCGCACCGCCGCGCTCGACCCGAAGGCGATCATGCTCACCCGGGCTCCGGGCACCTGCTCGAGGAGCTCGGTCATGTCCTCCTTGACCCCGGCGAGGCGCGTCTGCCCGCCGCCCTGGTCCTCGGCCACCATCGAGGCCGTGGTGTCGACGAGGACGAAGACGTCGGCGGCCGCGGCGGCGGTCTGGCTCACCGTCTGCAGCGGGACCCCGGGCCGGGTGAACGCGGTGCCGAGCACGAGGAGCGCGGCGGCGCGGAGGATCCAGCGGCCGCGCCGGGCGGGGGTGAGGACGGCGAGCGCGATGCATCCGCCGACGAGCAGGACGAACAGCGCCGCGAGGGCGGCCCACGGGAGGATCGGCTGGAAGATCAGCTGCGTCGCGTTCACAGGGAGAACCTCCAGGCGAGGACGAAGCACGCGATGATCCCGAGCAGGGTGAGCACGAGCGGCACCACCGGCTGGTCGTGGACGAGGGTGATCGACTTCGCGCTCGTCTTCTGCGCCTCCTGCTGCTGGATGTCCTCGACGATCCCGCCGACGGCCTGGGCGCTGCCGAGCTGGTGGTGGGCGCCGCCGGTGTCGCGCGCGGTCGTCTGCAGCTCGGAGATCTCGGAACCCGCGAACAGCGAGCGGGGTGCGAGTGTGTAGACGCGGACCTTCTCCTCCACCGCGATGTCGGTCGCCTCGTCGAGGGAGAAGATCGGGGTGCCGGCGAGCTGGTTGTCGGTGGCGAAGATGATCGAGCGGGAGCGCTCCTCGCCGTGCCGGTCGAAGTTGTCCACGCACGAGGTCAGTCCGTCGCCGATGAGTGAGGAGCCGCCGATCGCGGTGTCGACCGTGCCGGCGAGGAAGTCGGTGCCCTCGAGGCCGCCGGTCTCGAACCCGCGCTTCGCCTCCGCGAGGAACTCCTCGACCATCTGGTAGTCGTCGGTGAGCGGGAACACCGACACCGCGGTGGAGTTGAACACCGTCATCCCGATCCGCTCGCCGTCGAAGGAGTCGAGCATCTCGAGGTACGACTCGAGGATCTGGGCATCGTACGAAGTCATCGACCCCGAGGCGTCGAGGCAGAGCATGACGTCGCGCAGGTGCCGCTCCGGATTGATCGTCTCCGTGCGGGCCGGCCGCGCGATGCCGACGAGGGCGCTGAGCGCGGTGAACGCCGCGACGAGGAACACGGCGATCGCACCGATGAGGAGGGCCTTCCGGCGCTGGGCGAACGCGCGCAGCGCGGTGAGGCGGTGGAGGCGGGCGACCGGCACGCGGCCGGCTGCGGCCCTGCCGGGACGGGAGAGCAGCCACACGGTGAGCCCGGCGACGGGCAGGAGGGCGAGGGCGAGCCACCAGAACTTCAGGACCATCGTCCCACCAGCTTCCGGGAGGCGGCGAACTCCGCCGGGCAGTCGAGAGCGGCCTCGTCGGAGAACTCCGCGGCGTAGAGCCGGGAGACCGCGTCGGCGATCGGCTCGATGCGCTGGGCGCGGAGCTCGGCGAGCGTCATGTGCCCGACGTCGATGCCCCACGCGGCCCGCGCGAAATCGCGCACGACCGTACCGAGGCGCTGAGCGGTCTCGCGGTCGCCGAGCTCCGAGCGGCGCCAGGCGGTCTCGAGCTCGTCGATCTTGACGAGGTAGTCCCGCCGGGTGTGCGCGGGCACCCGGGCCAGGCGGTCGGCGCGGGAGCCCGAGGCCCGCCACAGGCGGACGAGCAGCGGCCACCCGACGAGGACGATCCCGCCGACGATGCCCGCCGCGGCGGCGACGAGCCACCAGTCGGAGGCGGGCAGGACCGGATGGAGCTCAGCGGCGTTCACGGCGCTGCCTCTTCATGAGTCGGCGGAGCTGTCCGAGCGCCTCCTGGGAGTGCGCGACCCGGACATGGGCGATGCCTGCGCGCCGCAGGGTGAGCGCGGTCTCCCGGCGGCGGGCGGCCTCGGCACGGTGGTACTCGTCCCACAGCGCGGCGCCGGACAGGAGTTCGTCGGGCAGCCCGCCGCGCTCGGCGGCGGTGATCTCGTACGGCGCCCCGGCCTCGCCCCCGAGGGTCGAGAGGTCGGCGTCGGCGATGGTGAGCCACATGATCTCGTGCTGGGCGGCGAGCCGGCGCAGCAGCGGCAGGTGCTCCTCGGTGACCGGCGACTCGTCGGCGATGACGAGGACGATCATCCGTCGCCGCAGGTGCTCGGCGACCCACGTGAGCTGGGCGCTGATGCGGGAGCCTGCCGCGCTCCGGCCGGCGGCCTGGATGCGGCGGAGGAGCTGTTCGAGGTGGGCCTCGGTGCCCTTCATGGGCGAGGAGTGCGTCGTGCGCGCGTCGCCGTGGACGAGCATGACGTCGTCCCCGTGGCGGACGGCGAGGTAGCCGGCCATCCCGGCGAGCAGGATCGCGAGCTCGCGCTTGGGCTCGCCGGAGGCGGCGATCGCATCGAAGTCCATGCCGGAGTCGACGACGAGCGCGAGCGCGTGGCGGCGGTGCGCGACGTAGCGCTTGACGAGCGGGGTCGAGTGGCGCGCGGTGGCCTTCCAGTCGATGTCGCGGACCTCGTCGCCGGGCACGTACTCGCGGAGGTCGTCGAAGTCGAGGCTGTGGCCGTGGAACACCGAGGCGTAGTCGCCCTGGAGCAGACCGCGCGTCTTCCGGTGGGCGTGGATGGTCATCCGCGCCTTGACCTTGGTGAGGAGGGCGGCCATCAGGGGGTCCTGATCGTCTTGAGGAGCTCGCCGATGACGTGCTCGACGGGGATGTTCTCCGCGACGGCCTCGAAGTTGAGGAGGATGCGGTGGCGCAGGATGCGGACCGCGAGGTCCTTGACGTCCTCGGGGATGACGTAGTTGCGACCGCGCACCATCGCGAGCGCGCGGGAGGCGTTGGTGAAGGCGATCGAGGCGCGCGGGGAGGCGCCGCACTCGATGAACTGGGCGAGCGGTCCGATGTAGCGGGCGGCGTTCCGGGTGGCCGCGACGACCTCGACGAGGTAGCGGCTGATGGCGGGGTCGACATAGATGCTGCGCGCATAGCGCTGGAGGGTCCGCACGTCGTCGAGCGAGCACGCCGGGGCCGGCGGCCGGTCGAGGTCGAACACCCCGGCGTCGAGGCGGCGGAGGATCTCGAGCTCCTCGCCCGGGTTCGGGTAGTCGAGGACGTCCTTGATCATGAACCGGTCGAGCTGCGCCTCGGGCAGCTGGTACGTGCCCTCCTGCTCGATCGGGTTCTGGGTCGCCATGACGAGGAAGGGGGAGGGGAGGTCGAAGCGGGTGCCGCCGATCGTCGTCTGCTTCTCCTGCATCGCCTCGAGCATGGCGGACTGGGTCTTCGCGCTCGAGCGGTTGATCTCGTCGAGGAGGACGATGTTCGCGTGCACCGGGCCGAGCTGGATCTCGAACCGGCCCGAGGTCGAGTTGTAGATCTGGGAGCCGATGATGTCGCTCGGGAGGAGGTCGGGAGTGCACTGGATCCGGGCGAACTCGCCGCCCACGGCGCCGGCGAGCGCGGCGGCCGCGGTGGTCTTGGCGAGGCCGGGCACCGACTCGAGGAGGAGGTGGCCGCCGGTGAGGAGTCCGAGCGCGAGGGTCTCCCGGAGCCGCCCCTGCCCGACGACGAAGCGATCGAGGTGCTTCTCGACCGCGGTGAGGATCTCCGAGGCCTGGCTGATCTCCTGCGTGTTCGCCGGTGCTGGCTGGCTCATCGGGTGTCCTCTCAGGTGGGTGGCGGGGCGCGCGGTGCGCGGGTGCGGCCGGCTGGGGGCCGGTCCCGCCGTGCCGTCCCCGGCTGCGGGACCGGCTCCGGCTCTCCCGGGGGAGTGCTCGGTGGGGACCGGTGATCTCAGACTAGACCGGGCCGCGGCGCGATCCGGGGGAGTGCTGTGCCAGTCCCGTCACATGCTCCCATCGATCGGACACACCGTCGGAGAAGAAATTTTTCCTGTGGACGACGGCCCGCTCCCTGGGGACGGGCGGTGGACGGAACGACCTCGCGAACGGGGGTCGGGGCGACCGCCGCGCTCATCGTTCCAGGTGACCGAACCACACCGGTGTGATTCCCCGTCTGTGGACGGGTGTGCACGTCCTGTGCACGTCGTGTGCACAGCGCTCGACACCCTCGGAATGACACTGGTGTAACACACGATCTAGGGGTACTCTCGATCACGAACACAACATCTAGTGGTTGCGTCGGGATCGCGGAGATCACGGCGAACCCGCGAGGATCCGGGGATCGACCGGGTTCCGCTCCGCGAATCGATGTCTTCGGAGGACAGCAGAATGATCACCGTGTACACCAAGCCGGCCTGCGTGCAGTGCACCGCCACCTTCCGCTCCCTCGATGCCAAGGGCGTGGAGTACCGGGCCGTCGACCTCAGCGTCGACCCGAACGCTCTGGACGTGGTCAAGGCCATGGGTTACATGCAGGCACCCGTCGTCGTCACCGCCGACGACCACTGGTCGGGCTTCCGCCCGGACAAGATCGCGACCCTCGGCACGGGACAGGGCGCGGCCTCCGCCATCGCATGAGATGCTCGTCGTCTACTACTCGAGCGGCTCGGAGTACACGCACCGGTTCGCCGGCAAGCTCCGGCACCCGGTCCTCCGGCTGCCGCTGCTGACGCGGTCGGAGACGCTCCACGTCGACGAGCCGTTCGTGCTCATCACTCCCACCTACGGCGCCGGCCCCAACCGGGGGTCGGTGCCCAGGCAGATCATCAAGTTCCTCAACGTCAAGGCCAACCGTGACAATCTCGTCGGGGTCATCGGGGCCGGGAACACGAACTTCGGCGAGAACTACTGCAAGGCGGCCCACATCGTGGCCCGCAAGTGCCAGGTGCCGGTGCTGTACCGGTTCGAGCTCCTCGGCACCGACGACGATGTCGACTCCGTCGACGAAGGATTGGACTCACTGTGTCAACGACTACGCACGACCGCGATCTAGAGGCGATCATCCGCGAGGAGACCGACCTCGACTACCACGCGCTCAATGCGATGCTCAACCTCTACGATGCGGACGGCCGCATCCAGTTCGAGCGCGACAAGCAGGCCGCACGTCAGTTCTTCCTCCAGTACGTCAACACCAACACCGTCTTCTTCCACGACCTCGAGGAGAAGCTGCGGTACCTCGTCGAGCACGACTACTACGAGAAGGAGGTGCTCGACCAGTACTCCTTCGAGTTCATCCAGCGCCTCTCGCAGGCCGCCTACAAGCACAAGTTCCGGTTCCAGACCTTCCTCGGCGCGTTCAAGTTCTACACCTCGTACACGCTCAAGACCTTCGACGGGAAGCGCTTCCTCGAGCGCTTCGAGGACCGCGTCGTCATGGTCGCGCTGTTCCTCGCCCGCGGTGACGAGAAGCTCGCCGCCGCGCTCATGGAGGAGATCATCACCGGCCGCTTCCAGCCGGCCACCCCGACCTTCCTCAACGCCGGCAAGAAGCAGCGCGGCGAGCTCGTGTCGTGCTTCCTCCTGCGCATCGAGGACAACATGGAGTCGATCGGCCGCTCGATCAACTCCGCGCTGCAGTTGTCCAAGCGCGGCGGCGGCGTCGCGTTCTCGCTGACGAACATCCGCGAGGCCGGTGCGCCGATCAAGAAGATCGAGAACCAGTCCTCCGGCGTCATCCCGGTGATGAAGCTCCTCGAGGACTCCTTCTCCTACGCGAACCAGCTCGGAGCGCGCCAGGGTGCGGGCGCGGTGTACCTCAACGCCCACCACCCGGACATCTACCGGTTCCTCGACACCAAGCGCGAGAACGCCGACGAGAAGATCCGGATCAAGACCCTGAGCCTCGGCGTCGTCGTCCCGGACATCACCTTCGAGCTCGCGAAGACGAACGAGGACATGTACCTCTTCAGCCCGTACGACGTCGAGCAGGTCTACGGAGTGCCGTTCACCGAGATCTCGGTGACGGAGAAGTACCACGAGATGGTCGACGACGCGCGGATCAAGAAGTCGAAGATCAACGCGCGCGAGTTCTTCCAGACGCTCGCGGAGATCCAGTTCGAGTCCGGCTACCCGTACATCATGTTCGAGGACACGGTGAACCGGGCCAACCCCATCGACGGTCGCATCACCATGTCGAACCTGTGCTCGGAGATCCTCCAGGTCTCGGAGCCCACGACGTACAACGCGGACCTGAGCTACGCCGAGGTGGGCAAGGACATCTCGTGCAACCTCGGCTCCCTCAACATCGCGCTGACGATGGATTCCGAGGACTTCGGACGGACCGTGGAGACCGCGATCCGCGGCCTCACCGCGGTGTCCGAGACCTCGGACATCGACTCGGTGCCGTCGATCGCGCGCGGCAACGAGATGTCGCACGCGATCGGCCTCGGGCAGATGAACCTCCACGGCTTCCTCGCCCGCGAGCGGATCCACTACGGCTCCGACGAGGGCCTCGACTTCACGAACATGTACTTCTACGCCGTCGCCTACCACTGCGTGCGCGCGTCGATGGAGATCGCCAAGGAGCGCGGCCGCACGTTCGCCGGGTTCGAGAAGTCGAAGTACGCCTCCGGCGAGTACTTCGAGAAGTACATCGAGCAGGAGTGGGCGCCGCGGACCGCGCGCGTCGCCGAGCTGTTCGCCGAGGCCGGCGTGTCGCTCCCGACACAGCAGGACTGGGCCGAGCTCAAGGCGCAGGTCGCCGAGCACGGGATGTACAACCAGAACCTCCAGGCCGTGCCGCCCACCGGCTCGATCTCGTACATCAACAACTCGACCTCGTCGATCCACCCCGTCGCCTCGCGGATCGAGATCCGCAAGGAGGGCAAGATCGGCCGCGTCTACTACCCGGCGCCGTTCATGTCGAACGACAACCTCGACTACTACCAGGACGCGTACGAGATCGGCTACGAGAAGATCATCGACACCTACGCCGAGGCGACGAAGCACGTCGACCAGGGGCTCTCGCTCACGCTGTTCTTCAAGGACACCGCGACGACCCGCGACATCAACAAGGCGCAGATCTACGCGTGGCGCAAGGGGATCAAGACGATCTACTACATCCGGATCCGGCAGCTCGCGCTGCAGGGCACCGAGGTCGAGGGCTGCGTCTCCTGCATGCTCTGAGCAGGCCGGACACGCACACACATCTGTGAGGAGAGACCATGAGTGAGAAGCTCACCCTCGTGTCGCACGTCGACGCGATCAACTGGAACCGGATCATCGACGAGATCGACTCCGAGGTCTGGGACCGCCTGACGGCCAACTTCTGGCTGCCGGAGAAGGTGCCGCTGTCCAACGACGTGCAGTCGTGGGCGACGCTCACCGAGGAGGAGAAGACGCTCACCATGCGCGTCTTCACCGGACTGACACTGCTCGACACCATCCAGGGCACGGTCGGCGCGGTGTCGCTCATCCCGGACGCGCTCACCCCGCACGAGGAGGCGGTGTACACGAACATCGCGTTCATGGAGAGCGTGCACGCGAAGTCGTACTCCTCGATCTTCTCGACGCTGTCCTCGACGCGCCAGATCGACGACGCCTTCCGCTGGTCGACGGAGAACCAGAGCCTGCAGCGCAAGGCCGACATCATCCTCAAGTACTACCGGGGCGACGAGCCGCTCAAGCGCAAGGTCGCCTCGACCCTGCTCGAGTCGTTCCTCTTCTACTCCGGCTTCTACCTGCCGATGTACTGGTCGAGCCACGCGAAGCTCACGAACACCGCCGACCTCATCCGCCTCATCATCCGCGACGAGGCCGTGCACGGGTACTACATCGGCTACAAGTACCAGCGCGGGCTCGAGCGGGTCGACGACGCGAAGAAACAGGAGCTCAAGGACTACACCTACGAGCTGCTCTTCGAGCTGTACGAGAACGAGGTGCAGTACACGCACGACCTCTACGATCCGGTGGGGCTGGCGGAGGACGTCAAGAAGTTCCTCCACTACAACGCCAACAAGGCGCTGATGAACCTCGGCTACGAGGCGATGTTCCCGTCGAGCGTGACCGACGTCAATCCGGCGATCCTGTCGGCGCTCTCGCCCAACGCGGACGAGAACCACGACTTCTTCTCCGGTTCGGGCTCCTCCTACGTCATCGGCAAGGCCGTCAACACCGAGGACGAGGACTGGGACTTCTGAGAACCCCGGTCACCGACCTCCGAGCGCCCTCGCTCGCCGCGCACCATCGCGGCAGCGGGGACGCTGTCGTCATTCACCTGCGGCCGTCCACCGAATACCTGCAGTGCTGCGTCGTCACCGCTGCGTGCCCGGCCGGTCCTCAGACGCCCGACCGTGAGGTCCGGGGGTGTACGGCGGCAGGCCGGGAGGCGACGCCGGCGGGCGATGGGCTCTGCTGCGCCGGACGAGGAGGATGACTCCCACGGTGATCGCAGCGAGCACGACCAGGATCACGAGCACGCCGATCACGATGGCGATGATGGTGAGGAGTCTGAGCACGGGAGCCTCCGTTCCGGTGCGAGATCGGTCGTCGGGACCAGGGTAGCGCGGAGGCGGAGCCGCGACGTGTCCATCATCGGCCCGCGGCAGGGATCCGATGGGCACCTGGGAGTATGGTGTGAGTCACACCCGTTCGCTTCCGACCGCTCGCGAGGTGCCCCGTGCTCGTCGTCATCGTCCCCATCGCCCTGCTGTTCCTCGTCGCGCTCGTCAAGCCGATCCCGCTCATCGGCGGGGACATCCGGGCGGCCCTCGTCATCGCCGGCATCTCCGCGGCCGTCATCGGCGGCGTCGGCCCCGGCGAGTTCGCCCTCGGCGTCGTCGACGGCATCGACAAGCTCGCCTGGGTCATGGCGCTCAGCCTGTTCGGCTCGATCTACGCCGAGTCCCAGGTGCGGCTCGGCACGATGACTGCGGTGCTCGACACTCTCCGGAGCCTGTTCGGGCGCTCGCCCAAGGGCCTCATCGCCGCGATCTTCATCACGCTCACCCTCGCCGGCTCCCTGCTCGGCGACGCGATCGCCGCCGCGACCGTCATCGGCTTCCTCGTCATCACCGCCCTCGCCGAGCTCAAGGTCAAGCCCGAGCAGATCGCGATGATGATCATGGTCGGCGCCTCGATCGGCTCGATCATGCCGCCGATCGCCCAGGCCCTGTTCCTCTCCTCCTCACTCGTCGAGACCGATCCGGGGCCCGTCGTCCTCATCGCCTACGCCACCGTCACCGTCGCGCTCGTCCTCGCCGTCCTCGAATCGTTCCGGTTCGTCCGCGGCCGGTCCCTGACGCCGGAGCTCCGCCCCCACCGAGTCCCTCGGCACGATGCTCCGCCGCACCTGGCCGGTGTTCGGCCCGCTCCTCGTCCTCATCGTCATCGTGATCCTCAACAGCGGGTTCGGCCTCAACGTCTTCACCGCTGTGCCCGGGCTCGGCGGGGTCGTCACGACCCTCGAGACGGTGCCGATCGTCAAGGGCCTCGTCCACGTCGTCGTCCTCGCGATCATCGTCGCCACGCTCGTGACGCTGTGCTATCCGCGCGCTCGACGCGAGGCCGGCAGCATCGTCGCCACCGGGATCGGGAACGTGCGCCAGACCCTCCTCATCCAGCTCTGCGCCGGCTTCATGGTCGGCATGTTCTACGCCTCGGGCGCGGTCGACCAGGTGTCTGCGGCCGCCGCGGGACTCGAATTGCAGGCCGTTGCCTTCGGCGGGTTCATCGGACTCGCGGTGCTCGGCATGCTCACCGGCTCCCAGACCACCGCGCAGACGGTCGTCGTCCCGTTCGCCGCCCCGCTGCTCCTCGCCTCGGCGGCGGACCCCGTCCACGTCGCCCTCGGCGCCTCGCACATCGCCTCGGGCGCCCAGAACCTGCCGCCGGTGGGGCTCACCGCCTTCGTCGTGTGCGGTCTCGTCGGGGCGACGCTCAGGACGAAGGTCGATCCGGTGAAGACCATGCTGCTGGCCCTGCCGAACTCCCTCTACTTCATGCTCGTGGGGCTCGTGTTCTGGCTGCTCTGAGCGGCCACCCGGGCGACTCCCACGCCGGCGAGCGCGACGACGACCCCGAGGATCTGGAACGGCGTGAGGGTGTCGCCGAACAGCAGGTAGGTCTGGATCGCCGCGAGCGGGGGAGCGGCGAGGACGACGATCGCCACGGTCGTCGGTGAGGTGGTGCGCACGAGGTGGAGCATGAGCGCCATCCCGAGGACCGAGATCCCGAGCACCGACCACGCGAGCGCACCGATGAGGCGCGCGCTCGGCTCGGGCAGGCTCTCGCCGAGCAGCACGGCCCCGCCCACGGCGACGATCGCCCCGCCGGTCATCTGCCAGGCCAGCGTGGGCAGCATCGCCGCGCTGCGCACCGCAGGCTGGAGCATCGTGCCGATCGTCAGGGCGGTGATCGACGCGAGCGCCATGACGACGAGACCTGCGGTGACGACTCCCGTGCTCGCCCCGGGTCCGAGGACGAGGCCGAGTCCGAGGAGCGACACGACGATCCCGATGACGACGCTCGGGCGCGGCAGGGAGCGGTGGGCGACCGCGGCGACGATGACGGTGAGGACCGGCTGCCACCCGCCGAACAGCGCCATGATGCCGGCGGGCAGCCCCTCGGCGATCGCGACGTAGACGAGGCACAGGTAGACGCCGTTGACGAGGCCCCCGATCCCCAGGTGGGCGCCCACGGTCCTGAGGTCCGGCATGCGCGGGCGCACGAGCGCGCATGCGCCGAACAGGAGCGCCGCGGCGATGGCGAAGCGCAGCGCGAGGAAGGTGTTGGGCTCCGCCGCGCCGTGGATGAACCGCCCGACGACGAACCCGGTCGACCAGATGAAGGCGAACGCCGCCGCGACGATGACGCCCATGTGCTCAGCTCCCCGCTCCGCAGGAGCGACGACGCGGGCCCGAGCACTCGGTGCTCGGGCCCGCGGTCGGGATTCGGGTCACTCAGGCGCCCACGCGCGCGAAGAGGTCCTTCTTCGCCTGGTCGAACTCGGCGGCGAACCGCTCGACGAGCTCGGCGGTCGGCAGCGACTCGGAGATCGCGCCGACTCCCTGACCGGAGCCCCAGATGTCCTTCCAGGCCTTGGCCTTCTGATTGCCCCCGGAGCCGAAGTTCATCTTCGACGGATCGGATTCGGGCAGGTCGTTCGGGTCGAGGCCGGCCGCCTCGATCGAGCCGCGCAGGTAGTTGCCGTGCACACCGGTGAAGAGGTTGGAGTAGACGATGTCGTCGGCATCGGAGTCGACGATCATCTGCCGGTAGCCGTCCTGGACGTTCGCCTCCGGGGTGGAGAGGAAGGCGGATCCGATGTAGGCGAAGTCGGCCCCGGTCGCGAGGGCGGCGAGGATCGACTGCCCGTGGGCGATCGCCCCGGAGAGCGCGATCGGGCCGTCGAACCATGACCGGATCTCCCGGACGAGAGCGAACGGCGACTGCGAGCCAGCGTGACCGCCGGCGCCGGCGGCCACCGGGATGAGCCCGTCGGCGCCCTTCTCGATCGCCTTGTGCGCGAAGCGGTTGTTGATGACGTCGTGGAGGATGACGCCGCCGTAGGAGTGCACCGCCTCGTAGACGTCCTCGCGGGCGCCGAGCGAGGTGATGACGAGCGGCACCTCGTGCTTGACGACGAGCTCGAGGTCCTCCTCGAGCCGGTTGTTCGTCCGGTGGACGATGAGGTTCGCGGCGAAGGTGCCGACCGGGGAGCCCGGATTGGCCTTGGCGTAGGCCTCGTTGGATTCGCGGATGTCGGTGAACCACTCGTCGAGCATCGGCAGCGGCCGGGCGTTGAGGGTCGGGAACGCGCCGATGATGCCGGCCTGGCACTGGGCCTTGACGAGCTCGGGGCCGGAGGCGATGAACTGCGGGGACGCGATGACCGGCAGTCGCAGCGGACGGGTGAGCACCTCGGGCAGTGCCATGAGTTCTCCTCGGAGTGTCGACGATGACGCGGGCGCGCGCGGGCGCCCTCTCCTGAACTTTAACGCACCCGCAGGGCAGGCGAAAGAGTCAGGGCTGACTGAATGCGGAGTTCCCCCTGGTCCATGTCTGTGACCAGGGGGAACTCGTGATCGTGCGCGAGGGTCGACGCGCCGAGGCGGTGCGTGAAGGAGCGAACGAACGTCCGATCCGAGGGGCGACCCGACGGCCCGCCGCGCGGCGGGCACTCAGGTGTGGGTGAAGTTCGGCTCCCGCTTCTCGATGAAGGCCGCCATGCCCTCGCTCTGGTCGTTCGTCGCGAGCGAGGCGTGGAACAGCCGGCGCTCGTAGCGCAGTCCCTGTTCGAGCGTCGTCTCGAACGCGACGTTGACGGCCTCCTTGACCAGCGCCGAGGCGATCTGGGACTTGCCCGCGATGACCGCGGCGATCTCCTTCGCCTCGGTGAGCAGCTCCTCGTGCTCGACAACGCGCGCGACGAGGCCCGAGCGCTCGGCCTCTTCGGCACCGATCATCCGGCCGGTGAGGCACAGGTCCATCGCCTTGGCCTTGCCGATCGCGCGGGTGAGGCGCTGGGACCCGCCCATGCCCGGCAGCACGCCGAGGTTGATCTCGGGCTGCCCGAACTTCGCCTTGGTCGAGGCGATGAGGATGTCGCACATCATCGCGAGCTCGCAGCCGCCGCCGAGCGCGAAGCCGTTGACCGCGGCGATGATCGGCACGCGGACATCGGCCAGCCGGGTCCAGCCGGCGAACCAGTCGGCCTTGTAGGCGGTCGCGAAGTCGAGGCTCTGCATCTCCTTGATGTCGGCCCCGGCGGCGAAGGCGCGGTCCGCGCCGGTGATGATGATCGCCGACACCTCGTCGTCGGCGTCGAGCTCCGCGGCCGCCGTCGTGACGTCGGTGAGCACCTGCATGTTGAGCGCGTTGAGCGCCTGGGGGCGATTGAGGGTGATGATGCCGTAGCCGTCACCCTTCTCCACGAGCACGGTGTCGAAATCGGTCATGAGAAGACCGTCCTCTCCTGTTCGGTGTCGAGAATGGCCCGGATCTCGTCCTCGGTGATCCCGGCCAGGGTGGGCGGATCCCACTGCGGGTTGCGGTCCTTGTCGATGACCTGGGCGCGGATGCCCTCGACGAGGTCCGGTCGCTTGCCGATCTCCGTGGCAGCGCGGAGATCGCGCTCGAGGACCTCCTCGAGCTTCATGTCCTTCGCGGTGCGGATCATCTCGTAGGTCACCGCGAGCGAGCGCGGCGACTTGGTCTCGAGCAGGTCCGCGGTCTTCTGCGCGTCCTCGTTCGGGTGGCGGCGCAGGCGGTCGATGATCTCGACCACGGAGTCCGCGGAGAAGCATGCGGCGATCCACCCCTCGGCGACCGACAGCTCGTTCTCCGGGGGCTCCTCGGCGAACCGCGCGATGACGGTGTCGACGGCGAACGCCTCGGCCTCGAGGGCCTCGATGAGCTCGGGGATGCGGTCGCGGTCGATGTAGGTGTCGGCGAGGCCGTAGGCGATCGCGGCGCCGGCGCCCACCGGTTCACCGGTCAGGCCCATGTACATGCCGACCTCGCTCGGGAGCTGGGCGAGCAGGTAGGTGCCGCCGACGTCGGGGAACAGGCCGATCCCGGTCTCGGGCATCCCGATCTTCGTGGTCTCGGTGACGAGTCGGTGCGAGCCGTGCACGGACACGCCGACGCCGCCGCCCATGGTGATGCCGTCGAGGATCGCGACATAGGGCTTGGGGTACTCCGCGATCGCGTGATTCATCGCGTACTCGTCGGCCCAGAAGGTCATGTTCTCGGCGTTCGTGCCCTCGGAGATGTCGCGATGGATCGCCTTGATGTCGCCGCCGGCGCACAGCCCGCGCTCGCCGCGTCCGGTGATGAGCACCGCCGCCACCTGCGTGTCGGTCTGCCACTGCCGCAGCGCGGCGTCGATCGTCTGGACCATGTCGGTGCTCAGGGCGTTGATCGCCTTGGGCTTGTTGAGCTCGATGCGGCCGAGCGCACCGACGGTTCGAATGATGACAGTCGCCTCGTCATCGGGGGAGGTCGCCATTTATCCCACTCCTGTGCTCTTGCGGGAGATGATCACCCGCATGATCTCGTTCGTGCCTTCGAGGATCTGGTGGACGCGGAGATCGCGGACCAGCGTCTCGATTCCATACTCTGTCAGATATCCGTAGCCGCCGAACAGCTGCAGGGCGTCATTGGCCACCTCGAAGCCGGTGTCCGTGGCGGTGAGCTTGGCCATCGCGGAGAGCAGCGAGGTGTTCGGATCGCCGGCGTCATAGGCTGCGGCGGCCCGCCACAGCATCGAGCGCGCGGACTCGAGCCGGGCCTGCATGTCGGCGAGCGTGAAGCGCAGCGCCTGGAATCCGGTGAGCTCGGTGCCGAAGGCCTGCCGCTCGCCCATGTAGGTGATGGCCTTCTCGAGCGCGGCCTGACCGCCGCCCAGGGAGCAGGCGCCGATGTTGAGGCGGCCGCCGTCGAGCCCGGACATCGCGATCTTGAAGCCCTCGCCCTCCTCGCCGATGAGGTTCTCGGCCGGGACGCTGACGTTCTCCATGAACACCTGGCGGGTGGGCTGGGCGCGCCAGCCCATCTTCTTCTCGTTCGCACCGAAGGTCAGGCCGTCCATCCCCTTCTCGAGGACGAACGTCGAGATCCCGCGGGAGCCCTCCTGACCGGTGCGGGCCATGACGAGGTAGAGATCGGTCTCGCCGGCGCCGGAGATGAACTGCTTGACGCCGTTGAGGATGTAGCGGTCGCCGTCGCGCCGGGCGGTGGTGCGCAGCGCCGCGGCGTCGGAGCCGGCGTTGGGCTCGGTGAGGCAGTAGGAGCCGAGCGCCTCGAACGCGGTGAGCGGGACGAGCCACTTCTCCTGCTGCTCGGGCGTGGCGTACTTGTCGAGCATCCAGGCGACCATGTTGTGGATCGAGATGTAGCTCGCGACGGACGGGCAGCCGGTCGACAGCGCCTCGAAGATCAGCGCGGCGTCCATCCGGCCGAGGCCCGAGCCGCCGTGCTCCTCGCGCACGTAGATCCCGCCCATGCCGAGCTCGGCGGTGCGCTTGATGACATCGACGGGGAAGTGGTGGTCCGCGTCCCAGTCGAGGGCGTGCGGGGCGATCTCGGCATCGGCGAACTCCCGACACATGTCGGCGAGCTCGATCTGGTCGTCGGTGAGTCCGAAGGTCAGGGCAGCTGCGGTGCTGCGGGCCATGGCAACTCCTTCACGTCGTCGTGGCGCATTCGAGAGCCAGTCTAGGGGCAGAAAGTTGGACGTCCAAGTAATTCTTCGGACGACGGCCGCAGTAGCCCGCCGGCGGCGGAGTCAGTCGAGCGATTCGAGTCCGGTGCGGAGCGCGCCGAGGTCGCCGAGGAGGCGACGCAGCGAGGTCCCGTCGAGTCCGGGGGAGAGGAACACCTCCGCGTTGAGGGCCGCCGTGGCGCGCGCGACGAGGTCGCGGCCGGCCTCGGTGATCTCGACGAGGGTGGTGCGTCCGTCCGCCGGGTGGGGCCGGCGCGCGGCGAGCCCTGCGGCCTCGAGCCGGTCGACGGAGTTCGTCGTCGAGGTCGCGTGCACCTGGAGGCGCTTGGTGATCTTGTTCATCGGCAGGGAACCGCGACGGGTGAAGGAGAGGAGCGCGAGCACCTCGTACCGCGAGAAGGTCAGGGCGAACGGCTTGAGCGTGCGGTCGACCCGCGCGAGCAGCAGCTGGTGCACGCGCATGACCGAGGTCACCAGGGACATGCCGTCGGCCTCGTCGGCCCACCCGTGCGCGAGCCACTGCTTGCGCGACTCCTCGATGGGGTCGAACTCGGCGGGCATCGACTGACCCTCTCTTCCTGTCGGGCGACTTCCTGTCCGGCGGCGGTCTCGCCCCAGTGTAATGAGGGAGCGCGCCGAGAGTCCCAGTGACGACGCGTGCTCGGAGCCGCAGTCCGGAGTCCCAGTGACGACGGGTGCCGGGAGTCGCAGCGAGGACTCGTGCCGGGAACCTCCCGGCGATGTGTGTCAGGAGACATCCGGCGACGAGTGCCGGCATCCGTCGGGCGATGAGCATCTGCAACCTTGCGGCGACGCGTGCCGGGAGTCCTCCCGCGACGAGTGCCGACATCCGTTCGGCGGGACCCACTGGGAGCCTCCCGGCGAGGCGCCGTCCCACCTGGCCGCTGCCGAGGCCACGGCGAGCTCCGCTCGCCGGCGGTCGCCGGTGTCGTCCTCTCCCGCGCGGCAGGCGATCACCGGAGTCGCCCTCTCCCGCGCGGCGGGCGCGGATGAGAGGATGACCCCATGTGCGGACGCCTGAACATGTCCCTGGACCCCGCCGATCTCGTCGACGAGCTCGATATCGACACGGTGGGCCACCGGTTCTCGCCCCGGTACAACGTGCCGCCCGGGGCGGTCCTGCCGATCATCGTCGACCGGCCGGCGGAGACCGGGGAGGCGGTGCGGCGACTCGAGTCGGCGCGCTGGGGTCTCGTCCCGGGCTGGGCGAAGGACGAGAAGATCGGTTTCCGCGCGTTCAATGCCCGTTCCGAGACCGTCGCGTCGAAACCGATGTTCCGGGCGGCGTTCGCCCGCCGGCGATGTGCGATCCCCGTCGCGGGGTACTACGAATGGCAGGCCGACGATTCGGGAGCGAAGACGCCCTGGCTCATGCACGCTCCGGAGGGCCAGCTCTACATGGCGGGGCTCTTCGAGTTCCGGCGGCGGCCCGAACCGGAGGGCGAGGGAGACGACTCCGCCGATCCCGCGGTGCGCGACGGCTGGCTCGTCTCGTCGACGATCCTCACCACCGCCTCGGCGGGGCACCTCGCCGAGGTCCACGACCGGATGCCGGTGATGATCCGTGCGCGGGACATCCCGGCATGGATCGACCCGACGGCGGGCGCGGACGAGGCGCAATCGGTGCTCGACGAGCTCCTCGCAGGCTTCGATCCGGCAGCCGTCGAGCGCTACCGCGTGAGCAGGGAGGTCGGCAACGTCCGCAACCAGTCCGCGGACCTCACCGAACCCGTCGATGACGAATGAGCCGGCTGAATCGCGCCTCGCCCGTGCACCCGCGCCGGTTGTCAGCGGCCGGCCCAATGGTCGAGCCCGCCCGGGACGCGAGTCCCGTCAGCCGGGATCTCGACCCCAATTTGCATCACCGGGGAGAGTCGATCTAGAGTCGTCCCTGTTGCTCGACGGAAACACCGAAGCGAGCGGGCCGGATCGGTCGGATACGAACGGATCACTGAGCCCCGCTTCCACTGGAACAGCAGAAGAGCAGCACCGCTCACGGCACAGCATGACGGGGTCACCCGGACGGCGAACCGTGTGGCGCAGATCACCGGAATGGGATTTGCAAAGCGAGATCGAATCGGTCTAGAGTGGTTAATCGTTCGCCTCACGGAGAGCGGCCCCCGAGCCGGGTACCGAGGCGGACATCCGATTGAGAATCTGACGGCCGGCAGCACGCCGGATTGACAGAGCGAGATCGATTGGTAAGATGGACAAGTTGCCTCGAGGAGGCCGGCGCAGCGCCGGGTGAGTCGAAGTGCGTCTGTTCTTTGAGAACTCAATAGCGTGTTTGTTTGTTTTTGTGATGCCAGTTTTTTGTTTTACTGGTTGATTGAAAATTTGGTGGAGTAGCAGAATTTTGTTTTGTTTCTCTGTCTTTTTCTTTTGGCTGGGATTGTATTTTTCTTATGGAGAGTTTGATCCTGGCTCAGGACGAACGCTGGCGGCGTGCTTAACACATGCAAGTCGAACGCTGAAGCCTGCAGCTTGCTGTGGGTGGATGAGTGGCGAACGGGTGAGTAACACGTGAGTAACCTGCCCCTGACTCTGGGATAAGCCTGGGAAACTGGGTCTAATACCGGATATGACCATTCTCCGCATGGAGTGGTGGTGGAAAGTTTTTCGGTTGGGGATGGGCTCGCGGCCTATCAGCTTGTTGGTGGGGTGATGGCCTACCAAGGCGACGACGGGTAGCCGGCCTGAGAGGGCGACCGGCCACACTGGGACTGAGACACGGCCCAGACTCCTACGGGAGGCAGCAGTGGGGAATATTGCACAATGGGGGAAACCCTGATGCAGCGACGCCGCGTGGGGGATGACGGCCTTCGGGTTGTAAACCTCTTTCAGTAGGGAAGAAGCCTTCGGGTGACGGTACCTGCAGAAGAAGTACCGGCTAACTACGTGCCAGCAGCCGCGGTAATACGTAGGGTACAAGCGTTGTCCGGAATTATTGGGCGTAAAGAGCTCGTAGGTGGTTTGTCGCGTCTGCTGTGGAAACGCAAGGCTCAACCTTGCGCGTGCAGTGGGTACGGGCGAACTAGAGTGCAGTAGGGGAGTCTGGAATTCCTGGTGTAGCGGTGAAATGCGCAGATATCAGGAGGAACACCGGTGGCGAAGGCGGGACTCTGGGCTGTAACTGACGCTGAGGAGCGAAAGCATGGGGAGCGAACAGGATTAGATACCCTGGTAGTCCATGCCGTAAACGTTGGGCACTAGGTGTGGGGTCCATTCCACGGATTCCGCGCCGTAGCTAACGCATTAAGTGCCCCGCCTGGGAAGTACGGCCGCAAGGCTAAAACTCAAAGGAATTGACGGGGGCCCGCACAAGCGGCGGAGCATGCGGATTAATTCGATGCAACGCGAAGAACCTTACCAAGGCTTGACATACACCGGAATGTGCCAGAGATGGTTCAGCCCTTTGGGCTGGTGTACAGGTGGTGCATGGTTGTCGTCAGCTCGTGTCGTGAGATGTTGGGTTAAGTCCCGCAACGAGCGCAACCCTCGTTCTATGTTGCCAGCACGTGATGGTGGGAACTCATAGGAGACTGCCGGGGTCAACTCGGAGGAAGGTGGGGATGACGTCAAATCATCATGCCCTTTATGTCTTGGGCTTCACGCATGCTACAATGGTCGGTACAGAGGGTTGCGATGTCGTGAGGCGGAGCGAATCCCAGAAAGCCGGTCTCAGTTCGGATCGTAGTCTGCAACTCGACTACGTGAAGTCGGAGTCGCTAGTAATCGCAGATCAGCAACGCTGCGGTGAATACGTTCCCGGGCCTTGTACACACCGCCCGTCAAGTCACGAAAGTCGGTAACACCCGAAGCCGGTGGCCTAACCCTTGTGGGGGGAGCCGTCGAAGGTGGGACTGGTGATTGGGACTAAGTCGTAACAAGGTAGCCGTACCGGAAGGTGCGGCTGGATCACCTCCTTTCTAAGGAGCGAACACATTTCAGTGTTGCCATGCCCGTGCCATGTGTGTGCGGGGTGGTTGCTCATGGGTGGAACATCATAAGAACTGCTGCCTTCGGGGTCTTCGGGTCCTGGGGGTGGTGCCTGCCTGTCGGTGGCCTGTGTGCTGCTGGTGGGTGGGGGACGGACACGCTGTTGGGTCCTGGGAGAACAGGCCCCCACGTTTGTGGGTGGGTGTTTTTCTGTGGATGGCGGTCCTGCTGCCGTGCCGGCCTTCGGGTCGGTGTGCGGGGTGGGGTCTGCTGGTTGTTTGAGAATCGTATAGTGGACGCGAGTATCTGGACATCCTGCGCGCATATGTGTGTGGGGTGTTCTGTGTGATTTTGTTGTTGTGTTTCTTGTGTTATCCGACTCGGATGCGCCCGGTGCGTGGTTTCGGCTGCGTGGGGGTGTGTGTGAGTGTTCAAGAGCGCATGGTGGATGCCTTGGCATCAGGAGCCGATGAAGGACGTTGTAACCTGCGATAAGCCTCGGGGAGTTGGTAAACGAACGGTGATCCGAGGGTGTCCGAATGGGGGAACCCCGCGACATGTCATGTGTCGTGACCCGCATCTGAATATATAGGGTGTGTGGGGGGAACGTGGGGAAGTGAAACATCTCAGTACCCACAGGAAGAGAAAATAAGAATGATTCCGTGAGTAGTGGCGAGCGAAAGCGGAAGAGCCTAAACCGTGTGTGTGTCAAGCGTGCAGGCGTTGCATGTGCGGTGTTGTGGGGCTATCCGTCCGGGGTCTGCATTCCCTGGGCATGGTTGTGGTGTGTGTAGTCGAACAGGTTGGGAAGCCTGACCGGAGTGGGTGAGAGTCCCGTAGACGAAACGTGTGCCGGCTGTGTGTGATGGTTCCCGAGTAGGACGGGACTCGTGTAATCCCGTGTGAATCTGCCAGGACCACCTGGTAAGGCTAAATACTCCCTGATGACCGATAGCGGAGAGTACCGTGAGGGAATGGTGAAAAGTACCCCGGGAGGGGAGTGAAATAGTACCTGAAACCATGTGCTTACAAGCCGTCAGAGCCTTTCGGGGTGATGGCGTGCCTTTTGAAGAATGAGCCTGCGAGTTAGCGGTGCGTGGCGAGGTTAACCCTGGTGGGGAAGCCGTAGCGAAAGCGAGTCCGAATAGGGCGTCCCAGTCGCGTGTCCTAGACCCGAAGCGGAGTGATCTAGCCATGGGCAGGGTGAAGCACGTGTAAGAGCGTGTGGAGGCCCGCACCCACTTCAGTTGAAAATGGAGGGGATGACCTGTGGTTAGGGGTGAAAGGCCAATCAAACTCTGTGATAGCTGGTTCTCCCCGAAATGCATTTAGGTGCAGCGTTGCGTGTTGCTTGCCGGAGGTAGAGCTACTGGATGGCTGATGGGCCCCACCGGGTTACTGACGTCAGCCAAACTCCGAATGCCGGTAAGTGTAAGCGTGGCAGTGAGACTGCGGGGGATAAGCTTCGTAGTCGAGAGGGAAACAGCCCAGACCACCAACTAAGGCCCCTAAGCGTGTGCTCAGTGGGAAAGGATGTGGAGTTGCGAAGACAACCAGGAGGTTGGCTTAGAAGCAGCCACCCTTGAAAGAGTGCGTAATAGCTCACTGGTCAAGTGATTCCGCGCCGATAATGTAGCGGGGCTTAAGTACACCGCCGAAGTTGTGGCAATACCACGTGTGATGAGCCGCCGGCATGTCCGGTTGGTTGAGTTGTGGTATTGGGTAGGGGAGCGTCGTGTGGCCGGTGAAGCTGCGGAGTGATCCAGTGGTGGAGGCTATACGAGTGAGAATGCAGGCATGAGTAGCGAAAGACGGGTGAGAAACCCGTCCGCCGGATGACCAAGGGTTCCAGGGCTAGGCTAATCCGCCCTGGGTAAGTCGGGACCTAAGGCGAGGCCGACAGGCGTAGTCGATGGACAACGGGTTGATATTCCCGTACCGGCGAAGAACCGCCAATACCGAGGCATGTGATACTAACCGGCCGAGACTGTCTCCTGTCCTTCGGGACGGGTGCACGGTTGAGGGTGGGACCTGAATGTGTAGTAGGTAAGCGTGTTAACAGGTGTGACGCAGGAAGGTAGCCGGGCCGCGCGATGGTTGTCGTGGTCTAAGGTCGTAGGGCGACAGGTAGGTAAATCCGTCTGTCATGTGCCTGAGAGCTGATGGGCACCCACATCTGGTGGGTGATCCGGTGATCCTATGCTGCCGAGAAAAGCATCGACGTGAGGTTCTAGCCGCCCGTACCCTATTACCGACTCAGGTGGTCAGGTAGAGAATACTAAGGCGATCGAGAGAATCGTGGTTAAGGAACTCGGCAAAATGCCCCCGTAACTTCGGGAGAAGGGGGGCCATCCCGGTGATGAGAACATGCTTCTCGGAGCTGGTGGTGGCCGCAGAGACCAGGGAGAAGCGACTGTTTACTAAAAACACAGGTCCGTGCGAAGTTGTAAGACGATGTATACGGACTGACGCCTGCCCGGTGCTGGAAGGTTAAGAGGACCTGTTAGAACTTCGGTTCGAAGCGGAGAATTTAAGCCCCAGTAAACGGCGGTGGTAACTATAACCATCCTAAGGTAGCGAAATTCCTTGTCGGGTAAGTTCCGACCTGCACGAATGGCGTAACGACTTCTCCACTGTCTCAACCACGAACTCGGCGAAATTGCACTACGAGTAAAGATGCTCGTTACGCGCAGCAGGACGGAAAGACCCCGAGACCTTCACTACAGTTTGGTATTGGTGTTCGGTGTGGCTTGTGTAGGATAGGTGGGAGACTGTGAAGCATGCACGCCAGTGTGTGTGGAGTCATCGTTGAAATACCACTCTGGCCATAGTGGATTCCTTAACTTCGGACCCTGATCGGGTTCAGGGACAGTGCCTGATGGGTAGTTTAACTGGGGCGGTTGCCTCCCAAAGAGTAACGGAGGCGCCCAAAGGTTCCCTCAGCCTGGTTGGCAATCAGGTGTCGAGTGTAAGTGCACAAGGGAGCTTGACTGTGAGACGGACGTGTCGAGCAGGAGCGAAAGCTGGGACTAGTGACCCGGCCGTGGATTGTGGAATCGCGGTCGCTCAACGGATAAAAGGTACCTCGGGGATAACAGGCTGATCTTGCCCAAGAGTCCATATCGACGGCATGGTTTGGCACCTCGATGTCGGCTCGTCGCATCCTGGGGCTGTAGTCGGTCCCAAGGGTTGGGCTGTTCGCCCATTAAAGCGGTACGCGAGCTGGGTTTAGAACGTCGTGAGACAGTTCGGTCCCTATCCGCTGCGTGCGTAGGAAATTTGAGAAGGGCTGTCCTTAGTACGAGAGGACCGGGACGGACGAACCTCTGGTGTGCCAGTTGTACCGCCAGGTGCATGGCTGGTTGGCTACGTTCGGAAAGGATAACCGCTGAAAGCATCTAAGCGGGAAGCCTGCTTCAAGATGAGATTTCCATTGAGGCGCCCTACAGACTATGGGGTTGATAGGCCAGATGTGGAAACGCAGCAATGCGTGGAGCTGACTGGTACTAATACGCCGATCACTCACCCACCACCCTATTTCCGGGTGTGTTCGGGTCGGGTAACACAAGCACACACACCATCACTGTGCACACACCACCCCGCCGGTAAGCCGGCCGGGTGGAGACACGCTCGCGTCCACACATACGACACCCCCCACCACGTGTCGGGGGTTCCGCAGAACGAACACGCCCGCCGTGTTCCCCATAGTTTTGCGGTGGTCATAGCGGCAGGGAAACGCCCGGTCCCATTCCGAACCCGGAAGCTAAGCCTGCCAGCGCTGATGGTACTGCACTCGACAGGGTGTGGGAGAGTAAGACACCGCCGCAAT